>NZ_JBEYZF010000011.1:0-260991 GCF_040645915.1 Nonomuraea sp. NPDC046570
CACTGGCACCGGTGGCGACAACGCCACCAGACCCGCGCCCGACGAAGCCACTACCAGCGACGACAACTCAAAGATCGGTAAGTGCGGCTGGAGTACTAGGCTAGAAACATATGATCCAAAGTATTCAATGCGAGGGGAGCGTGTGATGTGAAACCAAAAGAATCTATTCTGCCCGAGAGCAGAGTCAAGAGCACCCCAAAGGCCGAACCCGCCACTAAGCCCACTAAGGAGACCGGCACTCCCCCCGAAGATACAGACGACTTAGTCAAAGACTTTGCCCTAGAACGCTACAAGTACATTCTTCAGCAGATCAACGCGGTAAACGAGAACGTATATCGATTTCTCGCGATATACCAGGCCATGGCCAGCACCCTGGTAGCCGCCGGGCTCGCACTATTCGTTGGATACCGAACATGGGGCATAGCGCCCTCCGTCACACGGTCAGGAATAGTCGGCCTCATGCTCCTGATCACCGTGATCGGACTGTTCACCATACTGCTGATATTCATCGGGATACTGTCCTGGCTGGACTACAGAAGAGAGGAGTGCGCACTCACCGACAGCATCGTCTACACCGGCTTCCGCAAGAAGCCCAAGCTGGGCAACTTCTTCCGCTGGTACGAAACCTACATCGTGCTCTTCATCACCTTTTCACTGGGCTTCATGTGGTGGTACGCAACGGCCTACATCCTCCCTTTCGTCAAGTAGGACACCCATGACCACACCAGGAATTGACTATGTCGGCGTAGGAGTCGGCGCCGTCGTATTCGACGGCACGCGTCGCGTCTTCCTCGCCCAGCGTGGCCCGCGAGCGCGCAACGAGACAGGCACCTGGGAGTTCCCAGGCGGAATGGTCTCCTTCGGAGAAACGCTCGAAGAGGCGATCAAGCGGGAGTTCGACGAGGAGTACGGCATGAAGATCGAGCTGACCGGCATGCTCGGCGCCTTCGACCACATCCTGCTCCTGGAAACCCAGCACTGGATATCGATCACCTACTGCGCGAATCACATCGGCGGCGACCCGGAAATCCGAGAGCCGGAGAAGTGCAGCGCCATCGGCTGGTTCAGCCTTGCCGACCTCCCAGCGGAACTGTCCGAGATAAGCAAGAAGAACGTCAGCGCACTGGCCCGCTTTGATCAGTCTCCGTGAAACGGCCTACCCGAGGCCGCGCAGGTGGAAGAGTTCGGACGGCGAGATGGGCATCTTGTCGATCGGGAAGCCCTCCGCGTCCTCGATGGCCGACGCGATCACCGCCGAGACCGGGATCACGCCCGCCTCCCCCGCCCCCTTGACCCCCAGCGGGTTCAACGGCGAGGGGGTCTCCAGGTGGGCGGTCTCGATGTGCGGCACCTCGGTGGCGTACGGCATGAGGAAGTCCATGAAGGACGCGTTCAGCAGCTGGCCGTGGGAGTCGTAGACCATCCGCTCGTAGAGCGCTCCCCCCACCCCCTGGGCCACCCCGCCGTGGATCTGCCCCTCGACGATCATCGGGTTGATCAGCCGCCCGCAGTCGTGCACCACCGCGTACCGCAGAATCCGGATCTCCGCCGTCAGCGGGTCGGTCTCCACGATCGCCGCGTGCATCCCGGACGCGAACGTGGACCGCAGGGGCGAGTAGTAGTCCCGCCCTTCCAGCCCTGGTTCCTCCCCTTCCGCGATCGGCGGCCGGTCGTAGGAGGCCGTGCCGGCGAACTGGGTCGCCTTGGCCGTCTCCGCGTCGAAGGAGTAGCGCAACGGATTGGACAGCACCGCCACCGTGGACAGCGGGATCGACGCGGTGGGCGAGCCGGTCACGTGCACCACGCCTTCGGTGATCTCCAGGTCGCGCGGGTCCGCCTCCAGGGCGTCGGCGGCGATGCGCAGCGCCTTGTCGCGTACCTTGCGGCAGGCCAGCGCGATGGCGTTGCCGCTGACCACGGCCGCGCGGGAGGCGAAGGTGCCCACGGCGTACCCGAATCTGCGGGTGTCGCCGGTGACCACGGAGACGCGTTCGATCGGGACGCCGAGTTCGGTGGCGGCGATCTGCGCGAACGCGGTCTCGTGGCCCTGGCCCTGGGAGGTGAGGCCGGTGGAGACATGCACCCGGCCGTCGGAGGTGACCTGGACGTGCCCGCCCTCGTACGGTCCGACGCCGGTGCCCTCGACGTAGCAGCCGATGCCGATGCCGAGCCCGGGGCGCCGCTCGAAGGTGTCCCAGCCGATGAGTTCCTTGAGCAGCCGCAGCGACTCGGGGTAGTCGCCGCTGTCGTAGATGAGCGGGCGGCCGTCCTGGAAGATCATGCCCTGGTCGTAGGGGAACTGGTCGGGCTGGATGAAGTTGGCCGCGCGCACGTCGGCCCGGTCGAGCCCGAGCGCGGCGGCGATCTTGTCCATGGTCCGCTCCATGCAGAACACGGCCTGCGGCCGGCCCGCCCCACGGTACGGCGTGACCTGCACGGTGTTGGTGTAGACGGAGGAGAACTCGACCCGGTAGGCCCCGATCCGGTACGGCCCGAGCAACTGCGTCGAGGTGATGATCGGCACGATGATCCCGTACGGCGTGTAGGCCCCGTGATCGTGCAAGATGGTCACGTCGAGCCCCTGGATCCGCCCCTCGCCGTCGAAGCCGACCTTGACGTGCTGCACCTGGCCGCGCTCGTGCGCCGAGGAGATGAAGTGCTCGCGCCGGTCCTCGGTCCACTTGACCTCGCGGCCGAGTGTCATCGCCGCCCACGGGACCAGGATCTCCTCCGGCCACGGGTGCACGATCTTCACACCGAATCCGCCGCCGACGTCCGGCGCGATGACTTCGACGTTGGTCAGCGGCAGCTCCAGTTTGGCGGCGATCGCCATCCGGACGCTGGTGGAGGTCTGGGTGCTGGAGTAGACGCGCAGGTCGCGGCCGTCCCAGCGGGCGAACACGCCGCGTCCTTCGAGCGGCATGGACGCGCTACGCTCGATGTCGAGCCGGAAGGCCAGCGTGTGCGGCGCGCTCTCGATCGCCTGGCGGGCGTCCCGGCCGTCGGCGGCGGCGACCTCCTGCACGAGGTGGGCGCCCACGTTGCCGGGGACGTCCTCGTGGACGAGCTGCGCGCTCTGGACGGCCTCCTCGATGCCGACCACGGCTTTGAGCACCTCGTAGTCGACGTTGATCAGCGCGCACGCGTCCTCGGCGAGGTACCGGTCCTCGGCGACCACCATCACGACCGGTTCGCCGACGTGCCTGACCAGGTCGCGGGCGAGGGCGAGCGCGGTGCGGCCGTGGGTGAGCGCGGGGTGCGGGATGAGCAGCGGCAGCGGCTGGGCGAGCTGTCCGGGCAGGTCCTCCCAGGTGTAGACGGCGACCAGGCCCTCGACGTCGAGGACGGCGGAGACGTCGATGTCGAGGATGCGGGCGTGCGCGTGCGGCGAGCGGACGAACGCGACGGCCAGCGTGCCGGGCCCGCCGAGGTCGTCGACGTAGCGGCCCTGGCCGGTCAGCAGCCGGGCGTCCTCCCGTCGTTGTACGGGCTCGCCGAACAGCTTTGTCGTCACGATTCCTCCGCCATGATCTCCGCGGCGCGGTGCACGGCCTTGACGATGTTCTGGTACCCGGTGCACCGGCACAGGTTGCCCGAGACGCCTTCGAGCACTTCGTCTTCGGTGGGCGTCGGGTTGTCCCTGAGCAGGGCGGTCGCCGTACAGAGGAAGCCGGGGGTGCAGAAGCCGCACTGCAGGCCGTGGCATTCGGCGAAGGCGCGCTGCACCGGCGACAGGCCGTCCGGCCCGGCCAGTCCTTCGACGGTGGTGAGGGAGTGGCCGTCCACGCTGACCGCGAAGGTGAGGCAGGAGCGCACCGGGTCGCCGTCGAGCAGGACGGTGCAGCAGCCGCACACGCCGTGCTCGCAGCCCACATGGGTGCCGGTCAGGCCCAGGTCGTGGCGCAGGCAGTCGGACAGCAGCCGCCTGACCGGCACCGTCACCTGCCTGGTGACACCGTTCACGACCAGCGTGATCTCACGCTCCACCCGCGGCCTCCCTCAATGCCTGCTCTGCGATGACCGCGACGAGGTGCCGCCGGTACTCGGCCGTCGCGTGAATGTCCGCCTCAGGTTCCGTCCCGGCCTGTACGGCCCGCGCCGCCGCCGCCCAGTCGACGGCCGAGGGCGGCCGGTGACCGCATTGTTCGGTGACGTCCACCACGAGGGGGACGGGGCCGACGCCGATGCAGGCGGCTCTGGCGGAGCCGACCAGCAGGTCGTCGTCGAGGGTGACGACGGCGGCCACTCCGGCCAGCGCGTAGTCGCCGTGCCTGCGGGCCACCTCCCGGAACGACACTCCTGACCTCTCCGGCAAGTTCGGGAAATATGCGGAAACGGCTAGTTCGCCGGGTTGGATGGCGGACTCCAGCGGGCCCACGAAGAACTCCGAGGCGGGGACGTCTCGCCACCGTGTGCCGTTCGCGGGCGTCCCGGGCCCGGTGAGCGGGTCCTCGGGCGAGCCGCGCCGCGCCAGCCGTACCGAGCCGTCGAGCAGGGCGAGGACCGCGGGCAGTTCCGCGGCGGGGTCGGCGTGCACCAGGCTGCCCACCACCGTGCCCCGGTTGCGGATCACCGGGTGGGCGACCAGCCGCAGCGCCAGGCGCAGCAGCGGCTGCGCGTCCGCCGCCTCCGGGGACCGTTCCACCTGCGCGTGCCTGGCCAGCGCGCCGACCGTGACGCCGTGCTCGTCCACGTCGATGGTGGCCAGTTCCGCGAGCCCGTTGATGTCGATCAGGTGCTCGGGCGCGGCCAGCCGCATGTTCAGCAGCGGGATCAGGCTCTGCCCGCCCGCCAGGACCTTGCCGTGCTCCCCCGCCCCGGCCAGGTCCGCGAGGGCCTGGCCGAGGTCGCGTGGAGCGTGGTACTCGAAGGGCGCGGGTTTCACCCGGTGGTCTCCCTGATCTCCGCCGGACGGCCCGCGATGACACGGAGCAGGTGGTAGCCGCCCACCACCACGATGGTGCCGAGCGCGATGCCCTCCAGCGTGAACTCGCTGCTGATCACTTGCTTGACCGGTCCGATGGCCAGGATGATGCCCGCGCCGATCGGAACCATGTTCACCGGGTCGGAGAAGTCGACCCGGTTCTCGATCCAGATCTTGGCGCCGAGGAGGCCGATCATGCCGTACAGGATCACCGTGACGCCGCCGAGCACGCCGTTCGGCGTGGCGGCGATCAGCGCGCCGAACTTGGGGCACAGGCCGAACAGGATCGCGATCACACCCGCGATGTAGTAGGCGGCGGTGGAGTAGACGCGGGTGGCGGCCATGACGCCGATGTTCTCCGCGTAGGTGGTGGTCGGGGAGCCGCCGACCGCGCTGGTGATCACGGTGCCGATGCCGTCGGCGGCGACGGCCCGGCCCATGTACGGGTCGACGTCGGTCTTGGTCATCTCGCCGACGGCCTTGACATGGCCGATGTTCTCCGCGATCAGCGCGATGATCGCGGGGAGCACGAGCAGTACGGCCGAGGTCTTGAAGTCGGGGAGGTGCATGTTCGGCAGGCCGATCCAGTCGGCCTGGGCGACCGCCTCGAAGCTCACCCGGGGGTGCGTGTCGACCTTGCCGGTGGCCGCGTTGAAGGCGGTGATGTCGCCGAACACCCGGTCCGCGCCCCAGGACAGGCCGAACCCGACGATCAGCCCGAGCAGGATGCCGATGCGACCGATGAACCCCTTGAAGGCGACGATGAACACGAACGTGACCAGCATCGTGACCAGCGCCATCCACTGGTCCGACGGCCAGTAGATGTCGGCGACCACGTACGCCAGGCCGAACCCGATCAGCATGACCACGGCCCCGGTGACCACCGGCGGGAAGATCCGGTTGATGATCTGCACGCCGAGGAAGTGCACCGCCAGGCCGACCAGCGCGAGCAGGAATCCGACGACCAGGATCGCGCCGGTCACGATCGCGTCGACCGCGGGCGTGTCGCCGCCGAACAGCGCCCTGATCGCGAGCACGCCGCCCACGAACGACGCGCTGGTGCCGAGGTAGCTGGGCACCTTGCCCTTGACGATCAACAGGAACAGGATGGTCGCGACACCCGACATCATGATCGCGACGTTCGGGTCGAGCCCCATCACCAGCGGGAACACGAACGTCGCGCCGAACATCGCGATGACGTGCTGGGCGCCGAACCCGACCATGCGCGGCCAGCTCAGCCGCTCGTCCGGTCTGACCACCTCGCCCGGGGCCAGATGTTTGCCGTCTCCGTGTTTGGTCCAGCCCACAACCATTGAGAGCCCCTCATTCACCGGGCCGTCGGTTCGGTGGCCACCCCGCAGGCTCCTCCGCGGCGGATCCTCGTGCTGCCGTTGCGGGCACATTAGGCCCGCAGCCGGTCCCTTACACGGGCATGATCTGCCAAATCTGCGACGATTACCAGGAACCGCCTCGCGCACGTCGCGCGTTGATCGCCCGCAGCGCGTGGTAGCCGAAGAGCAGGACGACGGTGCCCAGCGCGATGCCGCTCAGCGCGAAGGTGCCGGAGATCGGCAGGGCGACCGGGCCGATCGCGCAGATGATCCCCGCGCCGGTCGGCACCATGTTCACCGGCTGGGCGAAGTCGACCTTGTTCTCGATCCACATCTTGGCGCCGAGCAGGCCGATCATGCCGTACAGGATGGTGGTGACGCCGCCCAGCACGCCGTTCGGGGTGGCGGCGATGAGCTCGCCGAACTTGGGGCTGAGGCCGAACAGGATCGCGATGATCGCGGCGATGTAGTAGGCGGCGGTGGAGTAGACGCGGGTGGCGGCCATGACGCCGATGTTCTCCGCGTAGGTGGTGGTGGCGGGGCCGCCGACCGAGGTGGCGACCACGGTGCCGATGCCGTCGGCCATGACCGCCCGGCCCAGGTAGCCGTCGACGTCGGCGCCGGTCATCTCGCCGACCGCCTTGACGTGGCCGACGTTCTCCGCGATGAGCGCGATGACCACCGGCAGCACCAGCACGATCGCCGACACCTCGAACACCGGGCCGTGCAGCGTGGGCAGCCCGAACCAGTCGGCCTCGGCGACCTTGTCGAGGTTGACCCGGAAGTGGTCGGCGACCACGCCGTCGGCTCCGGGCGAGTGGATCTTCCCGCCGACCCGGTCCCACACCCAGGAGAGCACGAAGCCGAAGATCAGGCCGAGCAGGATGCCGATCCGGCCGAGGAAGCCGCGGAAGACGCCGACGAACACGAAGGTGGCCAGCATGGTGATCAGCGCCACCCACGGGTCCTGCGGCCAGTACACGTCGGCGGCCACGTAGGCCATGCCGAAGCCGATGAGCATCACCACGCCGCCGGTGACCACCGGGGGAAAGATCCGGTGGATGATCTGCACACCCAGCCGATGGATCGCCAGCCCGCACAGCGCCAGCACCACGCCCACGACCAGCAGCGCGCCGGTCACGGTCGCGCTGTCGCCGCCGGCCGCCCTGATCGCCACCACCGCGCCGACGAACGAGGCGCTGGAGCCGACGTAGCTGGGGATCTTCCCTCTCACGATCAGCAGGAAGACGATCGTCGCCACGCCGGACATCATCACGGCCAGGTTCGGGTCCAACCCCATGAGCAGGGGGAACACGAAGGTGGCGCCGAACATCGCGATGACGTGCTGGGCGCCGAACCCGACCATGCGCGGCCAGCTCAGCCGCTCGTCGGGTCTGACCACCTCGCCCGGCGTGAGATTCTTCCCGTCGCCGTGCACCTTCCAGCCGAGCGCCATCCCGCCACCTCTACTCGCCACCCGCCTGACCAGCGGGTACCCGTCTCTCCTATGTAATGTCGGAGAGCACAATAGAGCGTGCGCCGGCGCGCGCCTCGGTCAGGTCACCCGGATGGCGAATCCCTCGCCGGTCACCGTCTGGCCGGAGCGGATCTTGCAGGTCTTGCGGAGCTCGACCTCCCCGTCCACCAGCACCATCCCCTCCGCGATCAGGTGCTTGGCCATCCCGCCGGTCTCCGTCACGCCCATGTACTTGAGCAGGTCGCACAGCGGGATGTAGTCACTGGACAGCTCAAAGGTCTCCTCCACGCGGGTCAGCCTACGGGCACGGCTCAGATGCCGCGCATCCGCAGGACGTGCAGCGCCAGGGTCAGGTTGAGGCGCAGGTGCGGGTCCTCGGTGAAGTTGCCCAGCATGCGCTCCAGCTTGCCGATGCGGTAGCGCAGCGTGTTGTAGTGGAAGTGCAGGCGCCTGGCGGTCTCGGCGACGTTGAGGTTCGTCTCCAGCAGCACCTGCAGGGTCCTGCGCAGGTCGGCGTTCTCCCCGTCGGCGTCGGTGGCCAGCGAGCCCAGCGTCTCGCGGACGAACGCGTGCAGTTCGGCGGTGTCGTTCACCAGCGACAGCAGCCGGTAGACGCCGAGCTGGTCGAAGTGCGCCACCGCGCCCGGCCCGTGCAACTGGCGGCCCACCCGGGCCGCCTTCAACGCCTGCGCGTACGCCTCGGGCAGCCGCTCGGCCCCCGGGCAGGAGCGGCTGGTGCCGGTGGAGAACGTGGCGGGCATCGCGTCCGCGAACGAGGTGGCCGCGTCCCTGGCCACCCGCTGGGCGTCCACCGAGGCGTCGACCACCGCGACCACCTCGTGCGAGAAGCCCGCCACCGCGCCGCGCTGGTCGTGGCGGCGCATCGCGGCCGTCCACGAGGTGACCAGGCGGTCCTGGGTGACCCGCTCGTCGCCCTCGGGGTCGAGCTCGGCCACCAGCACGGTGACGGGGCGCTGCAGGTCCCAGCCGAACGCCCGCGCCCGCGCGGCGATCCGCTCGGCCGTGCCCGCCCGGCCGGTGAGCACGTCGCGCAGGAAGTCGGCCCGGTACTTGCTCTCGACCGCGTTGACCGCGTCCTGCCGGGTGACGACGAGGGCGGCGACGGTGGCGGCACGTTCCAAGATGCCGATGTCGCTCTCCCGGATCGTTCCCGCGGGGCTGTGGGCGACGATCCGGCCGTGGTGGTGGCCGCCGGCGACGACCGGGACGGCGGCGAAGCCCGCGGTGCGCCCGGCCGTACCCTTGGCGCCTTCGCGGGACAGGGCCTCGTGCAGGCCCGCGACGTGCTCGGGCGGGCCGGCCGCGGCCAGCACCCGGCCCGCGCCGTCGACGGCCGCGACCGTGACGTCGAGCAGGCCGGCCACCTCGGCCGTCACCTCGCCGAGCCCGCCGCCCGCGAGCACCACCTGGACCAGCGCGCGGTGCGCCTCCTCGGCGCGGACCAGTACGGCCGCCTGCCGGTTGAGGATGTCGGTGAGCACCTGGTTGAGGATGTCGTCGAAGCCGACGTCGTTGGGCAGCAGGATCAGCGGGAAGCCGAGCCGGTCGGCCTGCTCCACCATCTCCTCGGGCAGTTCGTCGACGTAGCGGCCGAGCTTGATGGCGAGCGCGGCCAGCCCCCGCTCGTCGAGGTCGGCGACCAGCCGGCCCAGCGACTGCGGGGTGTTGCGTAAGGGGTAGCCGGTGGTGAGCAGCAGCTCGTGCGGCTTGACCCAGGACAGGATGTCGGGCACCTCCATGACGTTGAGGCGCTGCACGATCCGGTCCAGTCCGCGCTCTCCCGCGATGAGCTTGGCGTCGGCGAGCGTCGAAACCCCCAGCACCTCCCCGACCGACACTCCATGAATGATCGTTCCGGTGCTGGCCAGGCGAACGGGGGGCTCCATGCGGTGATTGTGACCGATGAAGCCGTCTGTCAGGAAGAGCCAACCTTCAGGCTCACTGTTGGCAAATTTCTCCGTACGGAGGGTTGGAGGGCCGTTCTACGGTCAGGACCATGACCCACAGGGAGGTTCGTTGACGCTCGGTACCCAGCGGAGGGCCTTGCCGCGCACGCACGTGACCGGGGCGGCCAGCTCGGCGGTCCGCCCCGCGCTGGAATCGCCGCGCCGGCCCGCACGGGTCCTGGCCACCTTTCCCCTCTGCGTCTACCTGGAGATACGCACCGAGCAGGAGCCGACGACGATCGCCGTGATCACCGGCGACGCGACCCGGCTGCCGAACTCGCTGCTGACCTCGGGCGCACTGCCGCAGGTCACTGTGGGTGACGACGCCTCGGTCGGCGACGGCTCGGTCGAGCTCGGCCGCCAGAGCCTGCGCGCCCGCCGCTGGTGGGACCCGGCCCCGGCCCTGCCCCCCGTCGAACTGGTACGGCTGGCCGAGTCGGCCACCCGGCTGACCGCCTGCGCGGGCCGCAGCCCCGGCCTGGCCGGCAACGGCGCGATCGCCCTGCTGGCCGAGGGCTGCGCGGCAGGCTCGCTGGTACGCGCGGTGACCGCGGCCGAGCAACTGGTGGGCCTCGGCCCCGGCCTGACGCCGAGCGGCGACGACGTGCTGGCCGGGCTGCTGCTGGCGCTGCGGCATCTGGGCGCCGCCGCCCGGGTCGGCAGGGCCGTCTGGCTGGCCGACTGGCTGGCCGCGACCGTCACCTTCGACGCGCGTACCCGCACCACGCCCATCTCCGCGACGCTGCTGCACTGCGCGGCCAGGGGCGAGGCCAGCCCCGAGGTGACGGCGGTGCTGCGCGCCCTGGCCGAGAGCCGGCCGCCGGAACCGGCGCTCGGCAGGCTGGCCCGCCTCGGGCACACCTCGGGCGCCGACCTGACCCAAGGGCTGCGCATCGGCGTCGCCTCCGTGCTGGCGCTGGGCGAGGCCGCGTGAGCAGGGACCTGGTGGCCGTCCGCACGGGCGTCTACCACGACTCGGTGAGCCTCATGCGGGTCAGCTCAGCTCTGTCGGAGCTGGCCGGGGTCGAGGTGGCGATCGTCGCCATGGCGACCAAGCTCAACCTGGGCCTGGCTCGCGACCTCGGTTTCGAGCTGCCCCCGGCCGATCCGTCCGACCTGCTGGTGGCGGTGCGGGCCGACGACGTGGACGCCGCGACCGGTGAGCTCGACCGCCTGCTGGGGGCGCTGTCGAGCCGCCAGGTCGCGGAGTCCGCCGACTACCCGCCGCGCACCACCAGGTCGGCGGCCAGGCGCGGCGGGGCGAGCGTGGTGCTGGTGTCGGTGCCGGGCGAGTACGCCTTCGCCGAGGCGGCCGACGCGATCGAGGCCGGGCTCGACGTGATGGTCTTCAGCGACAACGTGCCGCTGGAGCAGGAGGTGCGTCTCAAGGAGCTGGCCGCGGAGCGCGGGGTGCTGGTCATGGGGCCCGACTGCGGGACGGCCGTGATCGGCGGGGCGGGTCTGGGTTTCGCCAACGTCCTGCGGCCGGGCCCGGTGGGGGTGGTGGCCGCCTCGGGCACCGGGGCGCAGCAGGTCACGTCCCTGCTGGACCTCGCGGGCGTCGGGGTGAGCCATGTGCTCGGGGTGGGCAGCCGGGATCTGTCGGCCGAGGTGGGCGGGCGCTCGACGACTGCCGCGCTGCGGATGCTGGACGAGGACCCTGCCACGGAGCTGATCGTGCTGGTGTCCAAGCCGCCGTCGGAGGAGACGGCTCGGGCGGTGCGGGAGGTCGTGGAGAAGCTGCGCACACCTGTGGTGACCGCGCTGCTCGGCACCGGCGGACCCGACCTGACCGCGGCGGCCGAGGCGGCGCTGCGGGCGCTCGGGCGGGAGGCGCCGCGGTGGCCGTCCTGGCCGCGTCCCGCGGTGTCCGGGCGGCTCAGGGGGCTGTACTCCGGCGGGACGCTGTGCACCGAGGCGAGGATCATCGCGGGGGGCGGCGAGTTCGTCGACTACGGGGACGACGCCTACACCCGGGGGCGCGCGCATCCGATGATCGATCCGACGCTGCGGCTCGAGGCGCTGGCCTCGGCCGAGCCCGGGGACGTGGTGCTGATGGACGTGGTGCTCGGGCACGGCGCCGAGGCCGATCCGGCCGCGCGGCTCGCGCCCGCGATCGCCGCCGCCGGGGTGCCCGTCGTGATCGCCCTGATCGGCACCGAAGGCGACCCGCAAGGGCTGCGCCGCCAGGCGGAGGCGCTGTACGCGGCCGGAGCGTCCGTCTTCACCTCCAACGCCGAGGCCGCCCGGCATGTGGGCACACCTACTGACAAGCGAGGCCGCTCGTGACCCTTCTGTCCGGCGAGCCGCACGTCATCACCGTGGGGGCCGACCTGCTCGGGGAGGCGCTGGACGCGCAGGCCGTACCGAGGACCGCCGTGGACTGGCGGCCGCCGCTGCCGGGCACGTCGGCCGCGCTGGCGCGGGTCCTCGCCGACCCGCGCCGGGCCGCCGCCAACGAGCGGGCCGTCGGCCGCCTCACCTCCGCGCGCCCCCAGCTCGTCGGGGTACGGCCCGCGGGCGAGGTGCTCGGCCTGGCCCCGGGCACGTTCCTGCACGCGGGGCCGCCGATCACCTGGGAGCGGGCGTCGGGGCCGATGCGCGGCGCGCTGATCGGCGCGATGCTGTTCGAGGGCCTGGCGAGCGACCCGGCCGACGCCGCGGACCGGCTCGCGGCGGGCCGGGCCACGCTGGAGCCGTGCCACCACCATCGCACCGTCGGGCCGATGGCGGGCGTGGTCAGCCCGTCGATGTGGATGTTCGAGGTGGACGACGCCGAGCACGGCGGCACCGCCTACTGCTCGCTCAACGAGGGCCTGGGCAAGGTGCTGCGCTACGGCGCGTACGGACCCGAGGTGCTGGCGCGGCTGCGCTGGATGGGCGAGGTGCTCGGCCCGGCGCTGGCCGCCGCGCTGCGCCTGACCGGGCCGCTCGACCTGCGCGCGCTCATCGCCCAGGCGCTGCAGATGGGCGACGAGCTGCACAACAGGAACCGGGCGGCCACCTCGCTGCTGGTGCGCGAACTGGCCCCCGCGGTGGTCGACGCCGCGCCCGCGCACGCCGCCGAGGTGCTGCGCTTCGTCAACGGCAACGACCACTTCTTCCTCAACCCGGCCATGGCGGCGGGCAAGGTCAGCACCGACGCGGCCAGGAACATCCCGGGCTCGTCGCTGGTGGTGGCGATGGCCCGCAACGGCACCGACTTCGGGGTACAGGTCTCCGGCCTGGGCGACCGCTGGTTCACCGGGCCCGCGGGCGTGCCCGACGGCCTCTACCTCGGCGCGTACGGCCCCGCCGACGCCAACCCCGACATCGGCGACTCCACCATCACCGAGACCTCGGGCCTCGGCGGGTTCGCCATGGCCGCCGCGCCCGCCATCGTGCGCTTCGTCGGCGGTGAGGTGTCCGACGCGATCACGGCGACCAGGTCCATGTACGAGATCACGCTCGCCGAGCACCCCGCCTACCAGATTCCCGGGCTCGGATTCCGCGGCACGCCGGTCGGCATCGACGTGACGCTGGTGGCGCGGACAGGCGTGCTGCCGGTGGTCAACACCGGTATCGCCGGACGGGTGGCGGGGACCGGCCAGGTCGGCGCGGGCCTGGTCAGCCCGCCCGCCGAGGCGTTCGTGGCCGCGTTGAACGCACTCGCCGATTGATTCTTTAAGTATATTTCGCGCTTCCATTCTCGAATGGCCGCCCACTATCGTGGCCAACCTCGCAATCTGGAAGAATCGCCAGCCGCGCTCGACGACGCATGGTGAGAATGAGGTTGGAGATGGGGGACGACGCATGATCGGTAAGGTCCCCGCCGAGGGGCAGCGCGCGCCCGAAGGCACCGCGCGCGGCCAGGGCCGCCTGGTCGGCCGTCGCTACCGGCTCATGTCGCCGGTCGGCCGCGGCGGCATGGGCGTCGTCTGGCACGCCCACGACGTCCTGCTCGACCGCGACGTCGCCGTCAAGGAACTGATCCTCCCCTACGGCCTCGACCACACCGGCGCCCAGGTGGCGCACCGCCGCGTCCTGCGCGAGGCCCGCTCCGCCGCCCGCCTCGGCCACCCCGGCATCGTCACCGTGCACGACGTCGTCGAGGAGGACGGGCGGCCGTGGATCGTGATGGAGCTGTTCCGCGCATGGTCTCTGGAGCAGGCCGTACGGCAGAGCGGGCCGCTTCCCGTGGTCCAGGCCGCCGAGATCGGCATCCGGGTGCTCGACGCGCTCAGCCACGCGCACGCCGCCGGGATCCTGCACCGCGACGTCAAACCCGGCAACGTGCTGCTCACCGCTGACCGGGTCGTGCTCACCGACTTCGGCATCGCCGCCATCGAGGGCGACGTCTCGATCACGCAGACCGGGCTGCTGATGGGGTCGCCCGCCTACATACCGCCCGAACGGCTGTCCGGGCAGCCGATCACCCAGGCGGCCGACCTGTGGTCCTTCGGGGCGACGCTGTACGCGGCCGTCGAGGGCCGGCCGCCCTACGAGGGGCCCGACGCGATCGCCGTGCTCGGGGCCGTGCTCACCCAGGAGCCGGTCAGGCCGGTGCGGGCCGGGGCGCTGCTGCCCGTCATCGAAGGGCTGCTGCGGAAGAATCCGGCCGAGCGGATGACGTCCGAGCAGGTGAGCGACCTGCTGGAGGCGGTACTGCGGAGTCACGGATCCAGTACGACAAGGGGGACGGGGCACATTCCGACGCCGTCGGACTCGACGCCCATGCATCTGCTGCCGCCGCTCGATCCGCCTTCGGGGCCGCTGCCGTCGCGGATCGTGGAGACTCCCTCGGGGCCGGTGCGGGTGGCCTACGATCCGGCGGAGCCTTCGGGCGGGTACGCGATGCCGTACGACTCGTTGTCCGGTTCCGCGGCGCATCGGACGGAGATGATCATTCCGCCTGCGCAGGGTGGGGCGGGGTTCGACGCGTTCGGCTCGGCGTCGGGTGGTGGGACGGCGTCGGGCGGATACGACGTGCTGAACAGCCCGTCCGGCCCTCACGGCGCCGCCCCGTCCGGCCTCGCCGCCTCGGAGTCCCATGAGGCGGCCACATTCGGCGGTCCCTCAGGGCCGCACTCCCTCGGGGGCCCCTCAGGCCCGCACTCCTTCGGGGGTGCTTCAGGCCCGCACTCCCTCGGGGATGCTTCCGGGCCGCACGACCTGGCCTCCTTCGGCTCCTCTTCCGGCCCGTACCAGCTTCCCGGGTTGGGCGGGTCTTCGGGACCTCACGAGGTCGCCGGATTCGGCGGTCCCTCAGGGGCGCACGAGGTCGCCGGCCCGGCGGACAGCGGGCGGGGGGCGGCGCGGCTGCCCGGTTCCGATGGCGTTTCCGACGCCCGTCTCGCCTCTGGAACGCCCTCGGGTGCGCGGCCCGCGTTCGACCCGCCGCCGGAGCCGCAGCCCGTGCTGCCGCCCGGCGTCGACAGCCGCGACCTGCGTTCGGCCGCCGACGGCGATCATGTGACGGTCTCTCCGTGGCCGCTGTCCCCCGAGGACGTGGTCCGGCGCCCCGGCGCCCGCTCCGGCACCAGGGGGAAGCCGAGCGAGGGCCCGCCATCCAGGAGGAGCCGCAGGTCAGCCGGGAACGGGTGGACCCGAGACGGCCGCCCGACCGCGCGCCTGATCGTGTCCGCGCTGGGCGCCGTGGGCGTCGCCGTCGTGGCCCTGATGCTCGTCACCTCCGGCAACCCCCCCAGCGAAACGCTGCCCACCACCTCGAGCGCGCCCCCCGCCCAGCCGCCCGCGACGATCCCCGATGGCTTCAAGGAGCACACGCCGGACGGGTTCAGCGCGGCGGTCCCGTCCTCGTGGAAGCTGTCCACCTCCGGCGGAGAAGCCACGTTCACGGGTCCGAAGGACTCGGGCATGAAGATCACCGTCGAGCAGACCACCCCGCAGGCCGACGGCGGCGTGTCGGATCTGACCAGACTCGAGAC
Organism: Nonomuraea sp. NPDC046570; assembly: GCF_040645915.1. Classification (NCBI taxonomy): domain Bacteria; kingdom Bacillati; phylum Actinomycetota; class Actinomycetes; order Streptosporangiales; family Streptosporangiaceae; genus Nonomuraea; species Nonomuraea sp. NPDC046570. Next base: position 15,627 of record NZ_JBEYZF010000011.1, read on the forward strand.
CGACAGCGGCGTCGAGGCCTACATCCAGGTCCAGCTCCAGCCGGTGGCGTACAACGGCTGGAAGGCCGCCGACTGGGAGTACACCTACACGCTTCCCAACGGCGTCCCCATGCAGACTCTTACCCGTCACGTCACCCTCGACGACAAGACCGCCTTCACGATCACCTTCACCATGCCCCAGCTGAAGTGGTCCGACGAAGCCAAAACCCGCCAAACCTTCTTCAACACCTTCCGCCCCACCACCTGACCTCCCGGAAGAGGCACCGGCCAAGCGCTGTCAGGCGAAGCGCGGAGTGATCTGCCAGACCCTCATTTTCAGGTCGGTGTCCTCGGTGTACTCGTGGATCAGCAGGTTGAACTCGGCGGCGAAGACGCCATCGTTCCCGGTCGGGCGTTTGTTGTGGGTCAGGACGAGCATGGGATGCGAAAGCGCTCCGGCGTGCTTGATGTCCTCGTCGCTCGGACGCACCCCGCTTCGGCGAGGCCGGGATGCGTGTGGAACTCCAGGACGATGCGGCCCTTCTCCGCCGCCTGCTTCCGCGCGGGGTTCATGTTGATCGCGCTGTCGCCCACCGCCACTCCGGCCTGGAGGTAGACGAGGTCGCCGTTGGTGATCCGGTAAGGGGCAATATTCCAGAAAGCCATCATCGTGTTCCTGCGATGACCCGAATCCCCCCGGTGCGGGCAGGGAGCGCGGCTGGGATAGCGTCCTGGCCATGCGAGTTGCGAGCGTCCACATCTACCCCGTGAAGTCCACCATGGGACACGACGTCGAGGCTGCCGACGTCGAGCCGTGGGGCCTGGCCGGGGATCGCCGTTACCTGGTGATCGACGGGAAAGGCGAGATGCTGACCGCCCGCCAGCACCCCTGGTTGCTCTCCTGCCGGGCCGAGGTGGACGCCGACGGCCTGACGCTCACCGGCCCGCACGCCGCCCCCCTGCGGGTGACGCCGACGCCCAGGACGTACACGATCAAGGTGCGGCGTACCGAGGTGGAGCTCACCGACTGCGGCGACGACGCGGCGGCGTGGCTGTCGACCCTGGCGGGCGAGCCCGTACGGCTGGCGTGGCTCGACGACCCCACCCGCCGCCCCGTGAACCCCGAGTACGGCAGGCCCTCCGACCGGGTGAGCCTGGCCGACGGCTACCCCTTGCTGCTCACCTCCACCTCCTCGCTGGCCCGGTTGAACGACTGGATCGCCGAGACGGCCGCCGAGCGCGGCGAGGAGGTGCCGGTGCCGCTGGCGATGCGCAGGTTCAGGCCGAGCGTGGTGGTCTCGGGGGCCGGGGAGCCGTTCGAGGAGGACGGGTGGACGCGGGTGCGCGTCGGCGAGGTGGACTTCCGGGTGGCCAAGCTCTGCGACCGCTGCGTGATGACCACGATCGACCCCGGCACGCTCGCCAAGGGCAAGGAGCCCCTGCGGACGCTGGCCAGGCACCGCCGCTGGGACGGCAAGGTCTGGTTCGGCGTCAACCTGATCCCCGACGCGCCGGGCCGCGTCTCGGTGGACGACCCGGTGACGCTCCTCTGAGCGAGTCCGCGGCCTCCTCCGCCGAGGAGAACACCGCGCCGCCTGCGAGGACACGAGGTCGAGGATCCCGCTGAAGTCGATCTCAATCCAGTTGCAAGTGGCCTCGCTAGCATCGCCGCCATGATGAAGAAGTTGATCACGTTGACCGCTGTGGCCGGGACTGTCGCGCTGACGGCTCCGGTTCCCGCGTCCGCCTCCGTCACCACGATGTTGCGCCTGCGCGGCGGCCTCACCCTGGAGATCCCGAGTACCTGGCAGGTCTACGGCAGCGCGGACCGGGTCCGGGTGGTGACCGGCTCCTGCGCGCGCCCGAAGGGCGGATACTTCGAGCCCCGCTGCGACAGCTTCTGGGTGATCGGCCCGAAGGCACTCAAGACAGGCGCCGAGGGCTTCCGCCCCTACAACCCCGACCAGGGCCCGTTCTACCCGGCTTCCGATGTGCCGCCGTGCCCGACGAACCCTCGGTACGGCCAGGTCATCGGCAAGGCGATCGCGGTGGGCTACCGCAACATCGGCGTGGCCACCAAGGCGCACTACCGCGTCTGGCCGGGCCGGTGCGTGAGGCATGACAACGGCGAGCAGAAGTCGACGTTCAACCAGCGCGAGTGGTACCTACCGAAGACGAAGACCCTGATCGTCGACCAGTGGGCCACCCCCGGCCTGGCCGCCATCCTGAAGAACGCCGTCTGGGAGAACTGACCCCCCGGCCTGCTCCGTGGTTTCGCCGACGGCGTCCTGAAACAGCAGGACGCCGTCGATCCATTTGATCGGACGATCGCCGTCGCAGGGGGAATCGGCTTTTCCGTCAGGGCCATGCCAGCAACTGGAACCAGACGGACTTGCCGGCGGGGTTGAGGGTCCAGCCCCAGTTGTGGGAGAGGTTCTGGACGATGGGGAGTCCTCTGCCGGACACGCCCAGATAGTCGGCTCGCCGCATCCGGGGGATGGCGACGCAGGAGTCGTGGACGTCGACAATCATCAGTTCCTTCTCCCTGCTGACTGTGACGCGTATGGCATCCCGAGCGGAAACGCCTGACGAGCCGTGCGAGAGCGCGTTGGTGACAAGTTCCGAAGTAAGGAGTTCGGCGATTTCTCGCACCTCGCCGTCCACCTCCCAGTCGGCGGCCACATCTCGAACGAATCGGCGGGCGGATGCCACGTTCTTCGGTGCGCACGGTATCCATTTCTCACCCAGGAAGGCTTGCGCGAAGTGCGACCCGTAGCGACATTCGGCCCGTACCGCGCATGCCATGAGAGTTGCTTTCCTGGTGTCACCGACTTCTTCGGTTTTCATATGTGCATAATGCCAAGAGGCGGTTACGCTTAGCGCTGGAACGGTTACCAAGGGCGAGCGCTGGGATTCATGCAGCCGTTGTTGAAGTCCGGCAAGGAGGGCATCGTGGCCGACCTCTATACACCCCAGGCGATATGGGGCAGAGAACTGCGCCATCACCGCAAATCTGCGGGCCTCACCCAGGGCCAGCTCGCCGAAAGGATCCACTTCAGCGAGTCCCTGATCAGCGGAGTGGAGACGGGCCAGCTCCCGGCCAGCCCAGAGTTCGCAGAGACATGCGACAAGATCCTCAACACGAACGGAGTCCTCTACCGGCTCCTCGACTGGAGGAAGGCCCAAGCCCTCCCGTCCTGGTTCGGGAAGTGGAAGGACAAGGAACAGGACGCCGTCACCCTCCGAATCTACGAGCCGATGGTGATGCCCGGCCTCCTGCAAACCGAGGCTTACGCGCTTGCCTTGTTGGGCAACGAGGCGGCGACCGCTGCCCGTCTTGAGCGTCAGACCATTCTTACCCGTGACAACCCGCCACCCCCGACCCTTCGATGTGTGATTGACGAATTGGCCCTACATCGTTTGGTCGGGAGCCCCGAGATCGTGCGTGACCAGCTAGAACGCTTGGTCGCGATTGCCAGCTCCCAGGTGAGCGTGCAGGTCGTGCCGCGCGGATGCGTGCGCACAGGCATTCTGGCGGGGTTCGCGATCGCCACGCTGGAAGGCGGAGCCGAGGTAGCGTATCTGGATACAGCCATCCGCGGACTCACGACCAGCGATCAGGACGACGTCACAGCGGCAGTGGCCCAATTCGAGGCCATTCGCATAGAGGCACTTCCGCTGGGCATGTCGATAGATCTCATTAAGAGAACGGCAGAGGACAGATGGACCTGAGTGAAGCGCAGTGGCACAAGTCAAGCTTCAGCGGAAACAACGGTGGGAACTGTGTCGAGGTCGCGGAACTCCGCGACACCATTGATGTCCTCGGCCACAAGGCCGAACGCTCCGCGCTGATCGCCGTACGCGACTCCAAGGACCCCGACGGCCCCAAACTCTTCTTCACCCCCACCGAATGGGAAGCCTTCCTCAGCGGCGTGAAGGCCAACGAGTTCGACCTACCTCACCACCCCTGACATCTCGGTATCCCCACCACCCTCACCAAGCTCCGGTGATGTGATTCCGAACCACCGTCGAGGCAGAGGCGCATGCCGTCGGCGGCGACGGCGCGGAGGGCCGCGCCGAGCGGGCACCCTGACGCCCGGGTGCATGTCCCCTGAGGCTTCCGCGCTCTACGGCTCGCCGTCACGGCGGAGGCAGCGCGGGTGGCTCACCAAGGGGTGGCGAGCCGAGCCGGATCGGCTCTCGCCGGGCACAGCGTGGACTCCGGCAGGCGAGCCAGCAGATCTGGCCACACTTATAATCATTTTCCAACTAAATCATCTTTCTTGCGGTTCCATTTTTTCGATGATATGGAAGGAATGAGGCTCTTCAGACAGGAGCGGGGGTCACATGAAGGCAGTTCGGCGACTCGGAAAGACTCCGTTGGAGCGTGGCGACACGACCTCCGTATCGGGGTCGCCGGATATCATCGAATTGGATGACGGAAACTTCGCCGTCATCGGGACCGATATCACCGACCAGCTCGGCGTCAATCCCCTGCACGACGCGAGATGTGCGGCGGACGAACGGATCGTGTGGATCTCACGCGCCACGCTGATCTCGGCGAAGAGTGACATTCCGGAGCAATAAATGCGTCCCCCGCAGTGGGCAACCGTGACCGGCAGGCGACTCGATCTCGACGGATTCGAGGCGTGTTTCCTGGACGCCTGGTCACGTGTGGAGTCGCGGTTCCTCAAACTCGAGTGCTGGCAGAGCTATCGGGAGCGCGAGGTCACCACGTCCCAGGCCGCCTACGAACGGGGTGCCGTCCAGGAGGCCGAGCGGCTGCTGCGGCGGGAGGCGGAGGCCGAGCGACCGCTCTACCAGGATGTCCAGAGCAGAGGCATCGACTACGCCCGGATCCGTCTGGTCCAGGAGCCGCTCACGCCGTACCTCGGCTACGAGCTGATCGCCTACCGGATCCGGGTGAAGCTCGGCGAGAACATCGAAGTGGTGCGCTGCGATCCGGCCATGAACCTTCCCGGCACGGAGTTCTTTGATTTTCTCCTTTTCGACCGGCATACCGCGTTGATTCACGATTACGGAGAGATCGGACTTCAGTCGGGAGGGTGGGTGACGAACGACGTCGCCGTCATAGCTTCTCTAGAGAAAAAGGCAATAGAGCTTAGGCGGCAGGCCGTACCGCTCGAGGAGTTCTTGGCGGCGGTGTGACGGGAAATTTGGACGAGGACATACGCTGCGGATAGGTTCCGACAATGGGTCGTCCTCGGCGACTGAGAGCCCTCACCGTTTTCTCCGCTCCGATACTCGGCATCGCGCTGGTGGCGATTGTGCTGGCCGTACCCGCGTTTCTCCTGTTTCGCTCCGACGAGACGACACTCGATCGCTGGTGACGAAGAAGGACCATTACTGCAACCTGATCCGCAACCTGCAGAAGGTCGCGTACGAGCTCGCCGAGCTACGCGGCGAGGCGTCCAGGCGCTGAAGCCAGGGACCCTGCCGTGGCGGGTATCACAGACGTCCCATTTAGGCTAATGTGCGACACTTCATCGGTGACGACCGCTCCCGCCAAACCCCCGGTGACGGCACCCTCCATTCAGCGCCGAACCCTCGCCGTCCTCTCCTCCGCGCAGATCACCGGCGGCGTGGGCGTGGCCGTCGGGCTCGCGCTCAGTTCCGTCGTCGTCGACGAGCTGTCCGGCTCCGTGGTCATCAGCGGCTTCGCCGGCACCGCCACGGTCCTCGGCGCCGCCCTGCTCGCGCTGCCCATCGCCAGGGCCGCGGCCGGTACGGGCGGGCGCAGGGCGGGCCTGGGCCTCGCCTACCTCGCCGCCCTGGCCGGCTGCCTCATCTCGGTGGTGGCGATCACCATCACCTCGTGGCCGCTGCTGCTGGCGGGGCTGGTGCTGGTGGGCGGAGGCAGCGCGGGCAACCTGGCCGCGCGGTACTCGGCCACCGACCTGTCGCCGCCCGGACACGCGGCCCGGCACCTGTCGCTGGTGGTGTGGGCGGCCACGATCGGCTCGGTCGCGGGCCCGAACCTGGCCGACCCCGCCGACCGTATCGGCAGGGAGCTGGGCCTGGTCGGCACCGCGGGCCCGTTCGCGTTCGCGGCGCTGGCCTTCGCCGCCGCCCTGCTGATCATCATGGCGGGGCTGCGACCCGACCCGCTGGTGCTGGCCCGCTCGGTCGACGGCGTGGCGGCGGTGAAGCCCGGCAAGCACAGGACGATGCGGGACGGCTGGGCGACCCTGCGGGACACGCCGGTGGCCCGCCGGGCGCTGATCGCGATCGCGGTCAGCCACACCGCGATGGTGTCGGTCATGTCGATGACCCCGGTGCACCTGCGCCACGAGGGCGCGGAGCTTGAGGTCATCGGCCTGGTCATCAGCCTGCACATCGCCGGGATGTACGTGCTGTCGCCGGTGGTCGGCTGGCTGGCCGACAAGGTGGGCAGGGTGCCGGTGCTGGTGCTCGGCATGGCCCTGCTGCTGGCCGCGTCGGTGATGGCGGGTACGGCGGGCGAGCACCGCGTGGGGCAGGTCACCGCGGGGCTGGTGCTGCTCGGCGTGGGCTGGTCGTGCGGGCTGGTGGCGGGCTCGGCGATGCTGAGCGAGGCGGTGCCGATCGAGCGCCGCCCGGCCGTACAGGGGCTGTCGGACCTGCTGATGAACGTCTGCGGCGCCACCGGGACGGTGGTCGCGGGGGCGATCGTCGGCGGGCTGTCCTACGGGTTCCTCGGGATGGCGGTCGGCGTGCTGGTGACGGTCACCGGGGTGTGGCTGACCCTCACTTGGCGTCTGCGTAGCAGCTGACCGCGACCGCCTCCATCGGGAAACGGACCGGTGTGACGCCGAACAGCAGGCGGCTGGCCTCGGCGGCGGCTTCGGTGACCGCGGTGATCACCTGGTCGGCCTGGTCGAGCGGGCAGTGCACCATGACCTCGTCGTGCTGGAAGAAGACCAGCCTGGCGGGGTCGGGCAGCAGCCCGCGCAGGACCGCCATCAGCGCCAGCGCCCATTCGGCCGCGGTGCCCTGGACGACGAAGTTGCGGGTGAAGCGGCCCCGGTCGCGGGCCGCGCGGCTGCCTTCGGGGCCGGAGACGAGCTCCCTCCAGCCCGCGGAGGGCGGCGGGCTGGTACGGCCCAGCCACGACCTGACCAGGCGGCCCTCCTCCCCCGCCTTGGCCGCGTCCTCGACGAACTGGTAGGCCCGCGGGAAGCGCTGGCGCATGACGGCCAGCAGCTTGGAGGCGTCGCCGCTGGTCCCGCCGTACATGGCGGACAGCATCGCGATCTTGGCGTTCTCGCGTTCACCGCCGAAGGAGCGGGCCAGCGCGGAGTACAGGTCGATCTCGCCGGCGGCCCTGGCCAGCCCGTGGTCTCCGGCCATCGCGGCCAGCACCCTGGGCTCCAGCTGGGCGGCGTCGGCGACGATCAGGACCCAGCCGTCGTCGGCGACCACCACCTTGCGCATCACCTTGGGGATCTGCAGCGCGCCGCCGCCGCTGGTGGCCCAGCGGCCGGACACGACGCCGGCCACCACGTACTCGGCGCGGAAGCGGCCGTCGCGCACCCACTGGTCGGCCCAGGCCCAGCCGTGGAAGCTGAACAGCCTGGCCAGCTCTTTGTAGGCGAGCAGCGGTTGGACGGCGGGGTGTGCGAGCTGCTTGAGCTCCCACGACCTGGTCGACTTCAGCGCGACGCCCGCCCCCTTGAACGCCTTGACGAGCTGCTGCACGGAGTCGGGGTTGACCGGGTGGCCGAAGGCGGCGGCCACCTCGTCGGCCAGCGCCTGCAGCCGGGCCGGGCGCATGCCGTGCACGGGGCGCGGGCCGAGCAGCTCGGTGAGCAGCCGGTCGTGTACGTCGAGGCGCCACGGCATGCCGTCGTGGCCCATCTCGGCGGCGATCAGCGCGCCGGCCGACTCGGCCGCGACGAGCAGCCGGAAGCGGCCGGGGTCGGGCAGCGCGGCGATCCTGCGCCGCTGGTCGGCCAGCACCTCGAGGAGCAGGGCGGCGTCCGGTTCGGCGCGCTCCTCGTCGAACAGGGTGTCCTGCCGGGCGGCGGGCCCGGCGGGGTCGTCGGGCACCGGCAGGCCGTGCAGCCTGGCGTGCGCGGCGAGCGCCGAGCGCGGCTCGCCGTAACGGCCCTCGTGGGCCAGCAGCAGGCCCTCCGTCAGGGCGAGGTCGTGGCAGCGGGCGACCCGCACGCCGGCGCGCAGCAGGGGCGGGTAGGCGGTGCGCGCGTCGGCCCAGACCCAGCGGGGCCTGCCGGACTCCAGCTCCCGCACGGCCGCCGCCAGGTCGTCGGCATGGCGGGAGGAACCCTCGGCGGGGCGGATCGTCCCACCGCCGGAGGAGTCGGGAGCCACCGCTACGTACACGCCTCCAGGGTGCCAGGCGGCACCGACAGTCTGATGGTCACCTCGTCCTCCAGCGGAGGGTCGAGCTCCTGCGTCAGGCAGCCGGTGGCGGCGAAGCAGCGGATCTTCAGCTCGTCCGGTGTGACCGAGATGTGGAGGAAGTTCTTGAAGAACGGCGGGGTGTCCCAGTCGGACAGCTCCGACAGGTATCGGTGGAACACCCGGCCGACCGGCAGCCGGAACGGCATCGGCCAGGCGCCGAGGATTCTCGCCGCCCACCGCATCCGCCTGGTGATGACGACCTCGGGGTCGAGCGCCCGCACCGGCGTGTTGCGGATCCGGTCGGCCATGATGCAGGCCGCCTCGCGGGGCTTGAGGTAGAGCCAGTTCATGCGCAGCCGCCTGGCGTAGAGCTGGCTGTAGAACGACAGCGAGTCGCCGCGCAGCGGGTAGCACTTGAAGTCGTCCTCGTGCACGCCCGCCACGTCGACCCGGCCGGTGGTGTGGGTGGCGTGCATGAAGGCGCCCGCGCCGCCGGAGACGATGTACTGGATCACCCGGTCGCCCACCCTGACCGGGTAGCGCTGGTAGTTGTGCACGTCCCCGCCGATCGCGGCGACGTAGCGGTGCGCGGGGTCGCGGACGATGTCGTCGATCGTGCCGCCGTCCTCCAGCACGGACGGCTTGTGCACGTTGCGCGTGTAGATGGGCTTGCCGGTGACCAGCACCTTCGGCCGGGGGTCGAGCGAGGTACGGCGCAGCCACGCGGCCTGCTCCCGGTCGATCTCGCCCCTGATCCCGGTGTCCACGCCGACGATGAGCAGGCTCTCGGTCTCGATCGCCCAGTACGGCGCGGGCTGGACCGCCTGCTGCGCGGGAGCGCCCCGGAGGGCTCGCGCCTGGGCCAGCCGTACCTCGTCGATCTTGTCGGGTTTGCGCCACAGCCACGCGCGGGGGCCGCCGGAGGCGCGCGCGGGCAGTGCGGGGGCATCGCAGAAGACGCGCATGAAGCCGCCGAGGCCGTCGTACCAGTCGTGGTTGCCGGGGATGGCGTAGATGGGGGCCGGGTAGCCCTGGTAGGGGCGGAAGAACTTGTCGCCGTACTCGTTGCCGGAGCCGGTCGGGTAGATCACGTCGCTGGCCACGACCGCGAACGAGGTGCCGGCGCCGATCTTGAGCAGGCCGGGCACCACGGCGTACTGCGAGGCGTCGCCCTCGCCGGGGTCGCCCAGTAACAGGAAGCTGAAGCTGCCACCCACGGCGGGCCTGATCCGGAACTCGGGGTCGGCGCCGCGTTCGCACTGCTGGGCCACCCAGCGCGCCCGCTCCCCCTTGGACGGGTCGCCGAACAGGCCCGCGAGGATCTCGTTGCGCGAGCGCCACAGGGTGGCGGGGTGGAGCCAGGAGAAGCTCCGCCGGCTGGGTATCAGGTCCTTGAACGTGCCGATCTGCTGGCAGGCCCACCCGGCGCCCTCCTCGGACGTCCGCGACGACACCTGCTTCCCGCGCTCGGCGGCGACTTCCACCATGACCACATCTTTGCCGCGATCTTTCCCGGATGCACCCAGGACCCGACATGCACACCGTCTGTGATCAAGACGATACGGAAAGGTGTTCAACCCCTTGTTGGGCGGGGAACGGGCGCGGTAACGTCATCCCCCAAGCAAGCGGTTGTCGACCTGCGGGGCGGCCAGGTCGGCGGGGGCAGCCCCCGTCCCGTGTGAAGGTCCCGAACGCGAGAGGGGCTGGTCATGGCCCGGAACGGTTTCGATGACGCGACCCGGCGAGGCACGGCGGGCGCGGCGGTGGTCGAGGGGCTGCTCGCCTACGCCGAGACGCAGTCACGCGCCTGGGTGCGCGGGCGCTCGGCGCGGAGCATGGAGCGGGCGATCGCGCTCAGCAGGACGCTGGCCGCCAATGACCCGGAGGAACATACGGCGCTGCTGGCCCGGGCGCTGCGCACCGGCGCCCGGCAGTTGCTCAGGCACCGGCGGGCGGCCGAGGCTCTGCCACTGGCCGAGGAGGCGGTGGAGCTGTCGCGAGGCGCGGGCGGCGCCCCGCTGGTCGTCGCCCTGGAGTGCCTGTCGGACGTGCTGAACGCGCTGGGCCGCCGGGGCGAGGCGGCCGACCTGCGCGCCGAGGCTCACAAGATCATGGCCGGGTGACCCCGGTCAGGGGACGAGCGCTCCCGGGTTGAGCACGCCGGCGGGGTCGAGCCGGTCCTTGACGGCGCGCAGGATCTCCACGCCGAGCGGCCCGATCTCCTCCGCGTAGGCGTCGCGGTGGTCCCTGCCGACGCCGTGGTGGTGCGAGATCGTCCCGCCCGCCGCGACGATCGCCGCGCTGACCGCCGTCTTGGCCCGCTCCCACTGCTCGACCGGATCGCCGCTCTGCGCCGTGACCACGGTGAAGTACAGCGAGGCGCCGGTCTCGTACACGTGCGAGATGTGGCACATCACCAGCGGTGAGCCGAGTTCGGCGTGCAGGGTGAGCCGCACCGCGTCGTACAGCCTGGGCAGGTTCGACCAGAATCCGGCCGTCTCCAGCGTCTCCACGGTCGCGCCCACCGCGAGCAGCGAGTCGCGCAGGTAGGGCGCGGCGAAGCGGCCGTGCGCCCACGCCCGCCCCGGCTCCTCACCGAGCGCGACCCCACCGTGCCCGGCCAGTACGGCTCCCGCCGCCTCCCGCCGCGCCCGCACGTCCGCGCCCTCGAACCCGGCGATGACCAGGCAGCCCGGCTCCCCCGCCCCGATCTCCCCCGGCTTGGCCAGCCCGACCATGGTCTCGGTCTCGTCGGACAGCCGCAGCACGGCGGGCAGCGGACCCTGCTGGGCGAGCGCACGCAGGGCGGCCGAGCCCGCCGCGAACGAGGCGAAGCGCCAGCCCTCGTACACCTTCTCGGCGGGCGCCCGCCGCACCCGCAGGCGCAGCGAGGTGATCACGCCGAACGCGCCCTCGGAGCCGAGGACGAGCTGGCGCAGGTCGGGCCCGGCGGCCGACTTGGGCGCGCGGCCCAGCTCCAGCGTGCCGCGCGGGGTGGCCACGGTGAGCCCGGCCACCAGGTCGTCGAAGCGGCCGTATCCGGCCGAGGCCTGGCCGCTGGAGCGGGCGGCGGCGAACCCGCCGAGCGTGGCGTACTCGAAGGACTGCGGGAAGTGGCCGAGGGTCAGGCCGTGCCCGGCCAGCAGCCGCTCGGCCTCGGGGGCGCGGGTGCCCGGCCCGAACTCGGCGACCATGGACTCGGCGTCGAGCGAGCGCAGCCCGGCCAGCCGGGCCAGGTCGAGGGCGATCACCCCGGCGAAGCCGTCGCGGGCGGCGGCCAAGCCGCCGACGACCGAGGTGCCGCCGCCGAACGGCACCACGGCGACGCGCTCCTCGGCGCAGGCGCGCAGCACCTGGAGGACCTCCTCGTGCGAGCCGGGCAGCACGACGGCGTCCGGGGCGTCGGAGCCGTCGCCCGCGCGGATGCGCAGCAGGTCGGGGGTGGACTTGCCGCGGGTGTGCCGGATCCGGGTCTCGTCGCCGGTACGGACATGTTCGGCGCCTACCGCGCCCGTCAGGCGGGCCAGGGCGGAGCCGGGGAGCGCGGGGGGCGGCAGCCGTACCTCGGATAGGGCGGCGGCGGGGGTCGCGGGGGCGCGCACGCCGAGCAGGTCGTGCAGCAGCTCGCGGACCGGTTCGGGCAGGTCCGCTGCCTTGGCGGGGTCGCCCCAGCCGCTCCAGAGCATCGGTTCGGTGTCCACCTGTCACTGCCTCGCTTCCTGGGCCCGTCGCCTTCGCTCTACACTGTGACATATGTTGTCCAATCGTCACAACGACGACCCTGTTCTGGACGCGGCGCGGGACTGCGTGCTCGCGTACGGCGTGCGCCGCACCACGCTGACCGAGGTGGCCAGGCGGGCGGGGGTGTCCCGGATGACGCTGTACCGGCGCTGGCCCGACGTGCGGGCGCTGGTCGGCGAGCTGATGACGCGCGAGTGGGTGCGGGTGGTCGAGGGGCTCGACACCGGCGACCCGGTGCGCGCGGTGGTGGCCGGGGTGCGGGCGCTGCGCGGGCACCCGCTGTGGCGCAAGATCGTCGAAGCCGATCCCGAGCTGCTGCTGCCGTACCTGCTGGCGCGCCGGGGGGCGACACACGAGGCCGTGCTCGCGGTCCTGGAGCGGGTGACCGGCGATGCGGCGAAGGCGCGCGGGGTGCTGCTGGTCGCGCAGTCGTTCCTGCTCTCGGCGCCGACGATGCTCGATCCCCTCACGCTCGACGATCTCGACGCCGAGCTGGCGACGATCCTGGAGGAATATCTACGATGAAGTCCTCGCTCAACGCGGCGCGCAGGCGGCGCGAGCTCGCCCAGGTCGCCGAGGAACAGGTGGACGTGCTGGTGGTGGGGCTGGGCGCGACCGGCGCGGGCGTCGCGCTCGACGCCGCCGCGCGCGGGCTGTCGGTGGCCGCCGTCGACGCGCACGACCTGGCGTTCGGCACGTCCAGGTGGAGTTCCAAGATGATCCACGGCGGGCTGCGCTACCTCGCCAAGGGCCAGGTGGGGGTCGCCAGGGAGAGCGCGGTCGAGCGCGGCGTGCTGCTCGCCGCCACCGCGCCGCACATGGTGCGCGCCCAGCCGTACCTGCTGCCGCTGACCCCGGCGGTCTCCCGCGGGCAGGCCGCGCTGACGATGACCGGCTACCTGCTCGGCGACGGGCTGCGGGCCGCCGCGCGCACGCCCCGCCGCCTGCTGCCCGGCCCGTCCAGGCTGGGCGCGCGCCGGGCGCGCGAGCTGGCCCCCGTGCTCGAACCGGACGGCCTGCGCGGCGCGCTGCTGTCCTGGGACGGCCGCCTGCTGGACGACGCCCGCCTGGTGGTGGCGATCGCCCGCACCGCCGCCGCGCACGGCGCCCGGGTGCTGACCAGGTGCCGGGCGCTGGAGCTGGGCCGGAGCGGCGCGCGGGTGCGCGACGAGCTGACCGGGGAGGAGTTCACCGTGCGGGCGAGGGTCGTGGTCAACGCGGCCGGGGTGTGGGCCGGGGGGCTGGTGCCCGACGTCACGCTGCGGCCCTCGCGCGGCACGCACCTGGTGCTGCGGCCGGGCACGCTGCCGGGGCTCAGGGCGGGGCTGCACGTCCCGATTCCCGGCGAGCTGAACAGGTTCGCCCTGGTACTTCCCCAGGCGGACGGGCGCGTCTACGTCGGCCTCACCGACGAACCCGTGCAGGGCCCGGTGCCCGACGTCCCCGAGGCGCCCGAGGAGGACGTCAGCGCCCTCCTGGGCGTCCTGAACACGGTGCTGGGGTCGCCTGTGACCCGCGACCGGGTCGCGGGCGCCTACGCGGGACTCAGGCCCTTGCTCGACTCGCCCGCGGGCCGCACGGCCGATCTGTCCCGGCGGCACGCCGTGCTCGTCTCGGGCGAGGGCGTGGTCACGGTGGTGGGCGGCAAGCTGACCACCTACCGGCGGATGGCGCAGGACGCGGTGGACCGGGCCGTCGCGCTGGCGGGCCTGCCCGCGGGCCCGTCGGGCACGACGCGGATCCCGCTGGCGGGCGCGGGCCCGGTCGCCGTGGGCGTCCCCCGGCGGCTGGCCGAGCGGTACGGCGGCGAGGCCGGGGCCGCCCTGGAACTGGTCAGGCGGTATCCCGAGGAGGTCGGGCTCGGGCTCACGCTAGGCGACCTGGTCTGGGCCGTACGGCACGAGGGCGCTCTGGACGAAGGGGATCTGCTCGATCGCAGGACCAGGATCGGGCTCGTCCCCGAGGACCGGACCGCGGCGCTGGCCGCCGCCACGGCCGCCCTCGCGTGTTGAGGCCCCCGGCGGCCACCTCCACCTTACCTTTAGGTTAGTCTTACCTAAGTTCTTGATCGGGGGGTTGAGCGATGGCCAGGGGATGCGATCATCCCGTCGGATGTCACACGGGGGACGTGCCCACCCTGGCCAGCGCCACGGTGGGGGCACGCAGTTGGCTCCTGATCGAACACCAGGGTCCATGGGCCTCACATCTGGAGAACTGCGACCTTCCTCAAGGAATCGCGGAACTCGTGCGGAGAGCCCAGGAACGCGGTATTAGACCCCAGCTCATCCGCCGCCCCGGAAAGCGCACCCGCCCGCGGGAGCAGGGCATCCGTGTGCTAGTAGCGCACGCGCACGGGGACGCACCCTGGCTGGCCGGCGGTGTCGTCGCAGGTCCAGACGATCTTGACTTGGACGCCGTCGTGGCCGGAGTGGTCCCGGAGTCCTGCATACTTGAACACGAGCCGGTATTTCTGGTCTGCACGCACGCCAAGCGCAATGCGTGCTGCGCCCGCATTGGACTACCCCTCGCTCGGTCGCTGGCAGAATTTTTGCCGGACAGAGTGTGGGAAACGTCACACGTTGGCGGCGATCGATACGCCGCCAACCTCGTGTGCTTGCCACACGGAATTTTCTACGGCAGCATGTCTCAGGCTGCTGCGATCGCAGCGGTCAACGCGTACCGGTCCGGCGAGGTGATTCTCGACCGTTACCGGGGACGCGCAGGCATCCCTGAGCCATTGCAGGCCGTCGAGCATTTCGCCCGTGTCCACACGGGAGAGCTCTCGGTCCGCGAAGTGGCCGTGGAATCCTCAAGGTCGGACGGCGACGTCACCGAGGCCATCGTGCGCTGCGGAGACGTCCGGTTCCAGGTAGTGGTTGAGCCATCGGTGTTCCAAACACCGTGTGGTACGGCTTGCGCCGAGACGATCACGACCTACCGGCTGGTCTCGCTGGACAGGCTCACCCCTGTGCGGTACGCCACGCCCGCCCTCACCTGATCACGGGAACATCACGGTCCTTTGCTGCGTTTGGACCAGTGACGCCAAAAGCGTCCAATGCGGCTCAAGTACTGAAATACCCTCTCAAGAAGGTGGTTTTCTCATGTCTCAGGTACGTCGGCAGGTCGCCCGCCCGCGCCCCAGCTGGGGTTGGCAGGATGATGCCGCGTGCCGGGGTGAGGACCTCGTGCTCTTCTTCGGTCCCGATGGCGAGCGGCAGCCCGAGCGCGACGTGCGTGAGCGGAAGGCCAAGGCGATCTGCGCCCAGTGCCCCGTCCGCGCCGAGTGCCTCGACTACGCGCTGTCCCGTCCGGAGAAGTACGGCACGTGGGGCGGCCTGAACGAGGACGAGCGCGCCTCCGAGCGTCGTCGTCGCATGCGCCGCGCAGCGAGTGCCGGCATCTCCGCCGCCTAGTTCCACCCGGCAGCACCCAGATTCTTCGCGTGATCACGCAGTTGTCCCGATGATCCTCTCGAACCCGGTCGGGACAACTGCCTGATCAGGCCTTTCCCCCTGCTGGAATGTCCTTCGTGCCGATCCGTCGGCGAAAGACCCAGTAGGTCCAGCCCTGATAGAGCAGAACGAGTGGCAGGAAGACGACCGCCACCCAGCTCATGATGCCGAGCGTCTTCGGCGTGGCCGAGGCGTTGTCCACGGTCAGGCTGTAGGCGGGATCGATCGTCGACGGCATCACGTCCGGATAGAGCACCGCGAACAGGCTGCTCACCCCCACCCCGATGGCGACGGCCGACATCGCGAAGGCCCACCCGTCCCGGTCCACGCGCACCGCGACCAGGGCGGCGACGAACGCCAGCGCGGCCACCCCGGCCACCACCGCCGTCACCGGCGTGCCGCCGTGGAACTGCGTCCAGACCAGGAACCCCACGGTCAGCACCGCGGCGACCACTCCCGCCCGCAGCGCCAGAACGTTCGCCCTGTGCCTGATGTCCCCCGTGGTCTTCAGCGCCAGGAAGATCGCTCCGTGCGTGGTGAACAGCGTCAGCGTGGTCAACCCGCCGAGCAGCGCGTACGGGTTGAGCAGGTCCCCGAACGTGCCGACATACTCGTGGCGCTGGTCCAGCTCGACCCCGCGGACGATGTTGCCGAAGGCCACGCCCCACAGCAGCGCCGGGACGAACGAGCCGATCACGATGCACTTGTCCCAGTTCGCCCGCCAGGTCGCCGAGTCGCGCTTGGCGCGGTACTCGAAGGCCACCCCGCGCACGATCAGCGCCAGCAGGATCAGCAGCAGCGGCAGGTAGAAGCCGCTGAACAGGGTGGCGTACCACTCGGGGAAGGCGGCGAAGGTGGCCGCGCCCGCGGTGACCAGCCACACCTCGTTGCCGTCCCACACCGGGCCGATCGTGTTGATCATGACCCGGCGTTCCACGTTGTCCTTGGCCAGCACCGGCAGCAGCACGCCGACGCCGAAGTCGAAGCCCTCCAGGACGAAGTAGCCGACCCACAGGACGGCGATCGCCACGAACCAGACGTCGTTGAGCTGCACGTTCCGCTCCTAGTAGGCGACGGCCATGGTGCCGTCGTCGGTGGGCTCGTCCAGGGAGGGCGGGCCCGCCTTGGCGTACTTGATCATCAGGGCGACCTCGATGACGGCGAGCACGCCGTACAGGAGGGTGAAGGCGGCCAGTGAGGTGATCACGGTCGCGCCGCCGACCGTCGGGGAGACTCCGGCGGGGGTCTTCATCAGGCTGAAGACGACCCACGGCTGCCTGGCCATCTCGGTGAAGATCCAGCCGAAGCTGTGCGCGAGGAAGGGCAGCACGATCGACCAGACGGCGACCTTCCAGATCCACGGCCGGTCGGGCAGGCGGCCCCGCCGGGTGAGCCAGAGCATGACCAGCGCCACCAGCGCGGCCAGCATGCCGAACCCGATCATCAGCCGGAAGCCCCAGTAGGCGATCGGGATGTAGGGGCGGTAGTCGCCGGGGCCGAACCTCTGCTCGTAGTACGCCTGGATGTCGTTGATCCCCTCGACCTTGCCGTCGAAGGTGCCCGTGGCCAGGAACGAGAGCAGGTACGGCACCTCCAGCGAGAAGATCGGCTCGGTGCCGTCGAGGGTGCCGACGGTGAACAGCGAGAACGGCGCGGGCTGCTCGGTCTCGTAGAGCGCCTCGGCGGCGGCCATCTTCATCGGCTGCGTCTCGGTCATCACCTTGCCGAGCAGGTCGCCCGTGACCAGGATGCCGAGCGTGCCGACCAGGGCGGACACCAGGCCGAGCCGCAGGGACGGGCGGAACACGTCGAGGTCGCGTCGCCTGGCCAGATGCCAGGCCGAGATCGCCATCAGGATCACCCCGCCGGACAGCCAGCAGCCGAAGATCGTGTGCGGGAACGTGGCGAGCACGACCTTGTTGGTGAGCACCGCGCCGAAGTCGGCCAGTTCCGCCCGCCCCTTGAGGGTGTAGCCGACCGGCCACTGCATGAAGGAGTTGGCGGCCAGGATGAAGTAGGCCGACAGCACCGTGCCGATGGCGACCACCCAGATGCAGGCCAGGTGGAGGCGCTTGGGCAGCCGGTCCCAGCCGAAGATCCACAGGCCGAGGAAGGTGGACTCCAGGAAGAAGGCGAGCAGCGACTCCAGGGCCAGCGGGGCGCCGAAGATGTCGCCGACGAAGCGGGAGTAGCTACTCCAGTTCATGCCGAACTGGAACTCCTGCACGAGCCCGGTCACCACGCCCATGGCGAAGTTGATCAGGAAGAGCTTGCCCCAGAACTTGGTGGCCCGCAGGTAGGCCGTCCTCCCCGTGCGCACCCAGGCGGTCTGCAGGATCGCCACGAGGAATGACATGCCTATGGTGACCGGGACGAACAGGAAGTGGTACACCGTGGTGATACCGAACTGCCAGCGTGCCAGGTCCAACGCGTCCATGCTGATCACACTAGGTTTGCCCGCTTGTACGGAATGTGCTGACACGCCATGACAGATGTCATGAACGCTTCATGACGCGTGAACGAGGCTTTGCCGTACGAACGGCTCGATAGTCGGATCATGATCAGAGATGCGGACACCGGCGCGGCGGTCAGCCTGCGCGGGTTGCACAAGAGGTTCGGCGACGTGCGGGCGGTCGACGGGGTCGACCTGCTCATCGCGCCCGGCGAGGTGGTCGCGCTGCTCGGCCCGAACGGCGCGGGCAAGACGACCACCATGGAGATGCTGCTCGGGCTGACCACGCCCGGCAGCGGGGAGATCACCCTGTTCGGCAGGAGCCCGGCCAGGGCGACGGCGGGCGGGCTGGTCGGGGCGATGCTGCAGTCGGGCGGCTTCCTCGACCAGATGACCGGCCGCGAGATCGTCCAGGTGATGGCCGCGCAGTACCCCGCGCCGCTCACCGTGGACGAGGCCCTGACCAGGGCCGGGATGCTGGAACACGCGAAGCTGCGGTACGGCGGGCTGTCCGGCGGCCAGAAGCAGCGGGTCAGGTTCGCCGCCGCCCTCGTCTGCAACCCGGACCTGCTGGTCCTGGACGAGCCGACGGTCGCGATGGACGTGCGGGGACGCCAGGACTTCTGGGCCGCGATGCGCGAGTACACCTCGGGCGGCAGGACCGTGCTGTTCGCCACCCACTACCTGGCCGAGGCGCAGGACTTCGCCGACCGCGTGGTGCTGATGCGCGCGGGCCGGATCATCGCCGACGGCTCGGTCGCCGAGGTCACCTCCCGGGTCGGCGGTCGCACGATCACCGCTGCCGTCCCGGACGCGGACCCCGTACGACTGGGCGAGTTGCCCGGCGTCGCGGCGGTCGAGGTGCGCGGCGAGCAGGTACGGCTGCACTGCCCCTCCTCCGACGAGGCGCTGCGCGCGCTGCTGGCGGAGTACCCCGGAGCCCATGACGTCGTGGTGAGCGCGATGTCGCTGGAGAACGCCTTCGTGGCGCTGACCACCGAGAAGGTGTCATGAGAACGCTGATCGTCACGGAACTGAAGCTGCTGTCCAGGTCGCCCGACTTCCTGGCCATCTCGATGGCCTTTCCCGTGGTGTTCTTCCTGGTCATGTCGGAGGTGTTCGGCGGCGGGCGGATCGGGCCGGTCGACATGATCACGTACATGATGATCAGCATGGCCGCGTTCGGGGTCATCTCCGGCTCGCTGAACATCGGCGCCCGCGTCGCCCTGGAGCGGCGGTCCGGCTGGAACCGCCAGCTCCGGCTCACCCCGCTGCCCGGCTGGTCGTACGTCGCCTCCAAGGTGGCCGTCTCGATGGTCATGGTGCTGCCCACGGCCGTGCTGATCCTGCTGGCCGGGTTCCTCGTCAAGGGCGTGACGCTGGAGGTCGTCCAGTGGGGGCAGATCCTGGCCGCGATCTGGCTGGGCTCCCTGCCGTTCGCGGTGCTCGGCGTGCTGATCGGGATGGCGGTCAAGCCGGAGACCGTCTCGGCGATCACGGTGGCCTCGTTCCTGCTGCTGGCGATGTTCGGCGGGCTCTGGATGCCGGTCGAGGTGCTGCCGGGCTTCATGGCCGGTCTGGCGCGGGCGCTGCCCAGCTTCTGGCTCGCCGACCAGGCGCGGGAGTTGATCGGCGGCGGCTCGGTCTCGCTGCCCGGCCTGCTGGTGGCCGGGGCGTGGTTCGCGGGGGCCTCCGTCCTCGTCGTCGCCTCCTACCGCCGCGACGCGGCCCGGTAACCCCTCCCCCCAAGGGGGATACTGTGTGAACGCTATGATCCCCCCGGCTGCAGACGAGCGTCTCATCAGATCTGTCGGCAACCCCTGGCTGTGGCTGCTGTTCGCGCTGCCGTTCTCGATCCCGCTGTGGTTGCGGGTGGCGGGCGCGGGCTCGGCCGGAGAGGTCGCGGCCCTCGTCGCCTACATCGGCGTCTACCTGGCCGGCTACAGCTGGGCTGCGCACCAGGCGCTGCGGTGGCGGGTGCTGTTCTGCGCCGCGGCCGTCGCGCTGGCCACACTGCTGGTCGTCCGCTACGACCCCGAGCCGATGTTCTACGCCCACGCGCTCGCGCTGATCGCGATCACGCTGCCGCTCCTGTGGGCGGCGCTCGGCAGCGGCGTGCTGCTGAGCGTCGTCCTGGTCGTCGACGGCCTGGCGCGCGGCCATGTGGGCTTCGAGCTCATGATGCTGCTCACCGTGGTGTTCACCTCGCTCGGCGTGGGCGGCTTCTGGCGGCTCTCGCAGCGCGTCAAGGCGGCCAACGCCCGGCTCGCCGAGCTGGCCGTCCTGGAGGACAGGGAGCGGCTGATGCGCGACCTGCACGACGCGCTCGGGTCCACCCTCACCACGCTCACCGTCAAGGCCGGGCTGGCCGGGCAACTGCTGGCGGCGGGGGCGAGTGAGCGGGCGGCGACCGAGATGTCCGACGTGGCGGACCTCGGCCGCCGCGCCCTCGCCGACGTCCGCGCCGCCGTCTCCGCCGGGCATCCACTGTCCCTCTCCACCGCCCTGGCCGACGCCCGCGCCACCCTCACCGCCGCCGGCATCACCCCCGACCTCCCCGCCTCCCCCGCCCCGATCCCCCCGCCGTCGGAGGGCGTCTTCGCCCACGTCCTCACCGAAGGCGTGACCAACGTGGTACGGCACAGCGGCGCCTCCCGCTGTGAGGTCCGCCTCGGCTCCCACTTCATCGAGGTCCTCGACGACGGCGGACCCCCCGCGAAGGAGCCGGGCACCGGAACCGGCCTGAACGGGCTGGCCACCCGCGTCGCCGCCATCGGCGGCCACCTGGAGGCCGGCCCCCTGCCCGGCCGCGGCTTCCGCCTGCGCGCCGAGACCCCGGAGCCCGCGTGATCAAGGTGCTGCTCGCCGACGACCAGGCGCTGCTGCGCGGGGCGCTCGCCACCGTGCTCGGGCTGGAGCACGACCTCGAGGTCGTCGCCCAGGCCGCGGACGGCGACACCGCGCTCGAGCTGGCCGAGCGCACCCGCCCCGACGTGGCGCTGGTGGACATCCAGATGCCCGGCAGAGACGGCCTGTCCACCATCGCCGGGCTGTGCGCGCTGGGCTGCAGGGTCGTGATCCTGACCACGTTCGGCCGCCCCGGCTACCTGTCCCGGGCGATGGCGGCGGGCGCGGCCGGCTTCGCGGTGAAGGACATCCCGCCGGAACGCCTGATCGACACCGTCCGCAAGGTCGCCGCCGGACTGCGGGTGGTGGACCCGAACCTGGCCGCCGAGTCCCTGTCCGCCGGAACCAGCCCGCTGACCGCCCGGGAACGAGAGGTCCTGATCACCGCGTCCACCGGGGGAACGGTCAGCGACCTGGCCCGACGGCTCCACCTCACCGAGGGCACGGTCCGCAACCACCTGTCGGCCGCCATCGGCAAGACGGGCGCCCGTACCCGCGCCGAAGCCGTCCGGATCGCCGACGAGCGCGGCTGGCTCTGAACGCGGGTCACCCCGAGGACAGCAGGGACAGCACGTCGGCGTCGGTGAGCTGGTCGAAGTGGCGGTACCACTGGCCCACCGCCTCGAAGGCGGCCGGGGTGGCGAGCACCACGACCTCGTCGGCCTCGCCGCGCAGGGACCGGACGGTGTCGGGCGCGCCGACGGGCACGGCGAGCGTCAGGCGGCCGGGTTTCGCCTCCGCGACCGCGCGCAGGGCCGCCCGGGCGGTGCCGCCCGTCGCCAGCCCGTCGTCCACGACGATCACGTCCCGGCCCATAAGCTGCGGCAGCGCCCGCGAGCCCCGGTACACCGAGACCCGGCGGGCCAGCTCGCGCCGCTCGGCCGCGACCACGTCGGCCAGCGAGGCCGGGGTGAGACCGAGGCGGTACAGGAGGTCGTCGTCGAAGACCGGCTCGCCGCCCTCGCAGATCGCCCCGACGCCCAGCTCCGGCATCGGCGGGTAGCCGATCTTGCGGCAGACCAGCACATCGAGGTGGCCGCCGAGGCGGCGCACGACGGGCACCGCCACCGCGACCCCGCCGCGCGGCAACGCCAGCACCACCGGATCGACGGCCCCGAGCAGCCGCTCGGCCAGCAGGGCCCCGGCCTCGGCCCGGTCCGCGTAGAGGTGCCCCATGTGACACTCCTACCCGGACCGGGCCATGATCCTGTCTCCCCCGCCGCCTCAGGGGCGGTTCCGGCCGGTGCGGCGCATCTCCTTGTGGATGATCTTCCACTTGTTCTGGACTTCCTTGCGCAGGCGGGCGTCGGTGCGCGTGGCCATCCACGCCGCCTCGCGCTGGAGCTTGAACCAGCTCTCCAGCCGACGCTCCGGCAGCTCCCCGCTCTCCAGCGCGGCCTGTACGGCGCAGCCCGGCTCGCCCTGGTGGCCGCAGTCGGCGAACCGGCACCGCTCCGCCAACTCGTCGATGTCGGAGAAGACCAGGTCGACGCCGTCGGTCATGCCGTACAGGCCGACGCGGCGGATGCCGGGGGTGTCGATGATCAGGCCGCCGCCGGGCAGCGGGATGAGCTCCCGGTGCACGGTGGTGTGCCGCCCGCGCCCGTCGGCGGCGCGGACCTGCTGGGTCTCCATGACCCTGCCCTCGGCCAGCGCGTTGACGAGGGTGGACTTGCCCGCCCCGGAGGGCCCGAGCACCACGGCGGTGCGCGAGCCGTCCAGGTAGGAGGCGACGAGTTCGACGCCCTCGCCGAGCAGCGAGGAGACGGCGTGCACGTCCACGCCCGGCGCGGCGGCGGCCACGTCGGCGAGCAGTTCGTCGAGGCCGCGCTCGAACAGGTCGGACTTGGTGATGAGGACGACGGGCGTGCCGCCGCTCTCCCAGGCCAGCGCTACCAGCCGTTCGATGCGGCCGAGGTCGGCGAAGTCGGCGGCGTGCATGGACGGTTCGGCGACGAAGACGACGTCGACGTTGGCGGCCAGGACCTGGCCCTGCCCGTCGCCGGACAGGCCGCCGCGCGAGACGCGGCCGACGCCGCCCCGGACGAACGCCGTCGTGCGGGGCAGCACGGCGTCGAGCTCGTAGCGGCCTTCGGGCAGGAGCGTGAGCGCGGCCCAGTCGCCGACGCAGGGCAGCGCGACCGGGTCGTCGGCGGCGGCCCGCCGTACCCGGGCGCTGTACTTGACGTGGTGTTGCCCGTCGGCGGCGAGCACTTCGGCGGCGCCCCGGTCGACCCGGGCCACGCGGGCGGGAGTGGTGTCGTGCGGGAGCTCGGCGGCGAGCGAGTCGGTCCAGCCGAGCAGAGCGAGATCGTGCGTTGTCAACGCGGGAATACCCTTCGGAGACAGGTGCCCAGCGTCAGGCTGGCACCTGGAGGTTGTCGGACATGACGGAACTCGAATTGACCCGCATAGTCCTCACCTCCCGAAGTCGTTGACCGGCCCTCACGCTATCACGTGCGATCGATCATCATCTGGACGCCGTACTCGAGAATCTTCCTCGCGCTTTGAACCCTGGGGCGTGCGGCCCGCGTACTGCCTGCCGGACGCCGGAACGCTCCGGCCGGACAGGGAGGAACGATCATGACCCGGTCGGGGCGCGGCACGGTCGTCACCGCGGGATCCGCGCCATGATGCGACAGAGCACCTGTCCCGATCCCCCCGGAGCCGTCGCGATGGTCCCCCCTCGAAGGCCGCCCTGGCGCTCGCGCCCGGCCCGGGAGCCGGACGGCGAGCTGATCGTCTCGCGGCTCTACCAGGAGTACCACCGGCCGCTGCTCTCCTTCGTCGTCCGGCTCACCGCGGGCGACCGGCAGTTCGCCGAGGACGTCGTGCAGGAGACGATGATCAGGGCGTGGCGCAGCGCCGACCGGCTCGACGCCGACGCCCCGTCGTTGATGCCTTGGCTGGCCACCGTGGCCAGACGTATCGTGATCGACGAGCGGCGTCGCAAGGACGCCCGCCCCCCGGAGTCGGGCGAGGGCCCGCTGGAGAGCGTGCCGGTGCCCGATCAGATGGAGGACCTGCTGCGCCAGGTGGTCGTGTCAGAGGCGATGAGGTCGTTGTCGGCCGCGCACCGCGAGATCCTCAACGAGACGATCCTGCGGGACCGCTCGGTCAACGAGGCGGCCGAGGCCCTGGGCATTCCCGTGGGCACGGTCAAGTCCCGGGTCTACTACGCCGTCCGCGCGCTGCGGGTGGCACTGGAGGAAAGGGGGGTGACGGCGTGAACGCGAAGATCGAGCACACCGACGTGGGCGCCTACGCCCTCGGCCTGCTGGAGGAGCCCGACCGGCGCGCGTTCGAGGCGCACCTGTCCGGCTGCCCGTCCTGTACGGCGGAGCTGTCCGGCCTGTCGGGTGTGGCGGGCGCGCTGTCCGGCCTGGGGCCCGTCGAGGACGCCGAGCCGCGCCAGGACGACGCCGAGATCATCGACCTGCTGCGGCGGCGCGGGGCGGCGGCGCGCCGTACCAGGCGGGGGACGTTCGTCATCGGGATCGCGGCGGCGGTCACGCTGGTGGCGACCGGGGTGACGATCGGCGGCGCGATGGCGGGCGGGCAGGGAGGGTCCGGGGCGGTGGCCGGCAGTCACGCCGGGGCGCACGAGGCGGGGCCCGCTCAGGAGTTCTACGAGGCGGGCGCGCCCGTCGCGGGAAGCGGGGCCGACGGGGTGACCGGTGGGCTGGTGGTCGAGGGGAAGAGCTGGGGGACGCACGCGGCGCTGAAGCTGGCCGGGGTCAGGGGGCCGCTGAGGTGCGAGCTGATCGCAGTGGCCAAGAACGGGGAGCGGCGCGTCATGACCGGGTGGGCGGTACCCGCCGAGGGGTACGGCGTGCCGGGTTCGAGTAATCCGGCCCTTTATATGCATGGCGGAAGTCCGTTCATGCCCGCGGAAATCGACCGCTTTGAAGTGAACACGACCTCAGGGAAGACGCTGCTTACCGTCGATATCTGAGCCAACGCTACTCAAGGACCCTCTCGCCGCAGGTGGGAGGGTCTTTCGCGTGCGCCGCCGGCTCATTCGTGAATGTGTAAATTTACGGATTCGCGGATTGAACCTCGTCGTGGCCGGGGCCGTACTGCCTGCCGTACTCCGGCTCATAAAACGAGAGGTTCGTCATGAACAAGCGCATTCTTCTTCTGGCCGCCGGTCTGCTCGCCGCCGCCACTGCCGCTCCCACCGCCGCCAGTGCGGATGTCCCGGCCGCCGCCGACGAGGTGTACCTCGCCGCCGGGCTGCGGGGTGCCAACGAAGTCGGCGTCAAGGGCGACGGGGACGGGCGTTCGACCACCGTGCTGCGGATCAAGGGCAACGAGGTGGCGTTCGCGATCAGATGGAACAAGGTGGACGCGCCGACCGCGGCGCACATCCACCTGGGCGCCAAGGGCAAGAACGGCGACGTCAAGATCGACCTCATCAGGCAGGCGCTGCCGAAGACCGTCCTCGGCGTCAGGGGCACCGTCACCGTCCAGGACCGGGCCCTGCTCGACGCCCTGGTCAAGGACCCGGGCTCCTTCTATGCCAACCTGCACAACGCGGCCTTCCCGAAGGGCGCCGTGCGCGGCCAGTTCCACCGGCTCTCCCGGCCGGTCGACCTCGGCGGCGTGCTGCACGGCAGCAACCAGGCCACGCTGCGGTCCAAGGCCGACGGGGCGCAGGAGGTCCAGGCGGACGACGGCAAGAAGCGCGGGGACGCCGACGGCTCCGCCACCTGGTGGCTGCGGCCCAACGGCGCGGCGCTGGCGTACACCGCCACCTGGTCGGGCGTCGGCGCGCCCACGAACGGCCACATCCACAAGGGCGTCAAGGGCAAGAACGGCGATGTGGTCGCCGACCTGTTCTTCGAGGCCAAGGGGCTGCAGGCGAACCTGACCGGAGTCGCGGGCGAGGCGCCGGTCAAGCGCGCGGTGGTCAGGCGGATCGCCGCCGCGCCCGGGAACTACTACTCGAACCTGCACACGGTGGACTTCAACGGCGGGGCGGTGCGCGGGCAGCTCTCCGGGAAGGGCTTCGGGCACCCGAAGGCGGCCACGGCCGAGGTGCTGCGCGGGGCGCAGATCTACGCCTGCACCAAGCAGCCCGGCGGCGGCTTCGCGTTCACCCAGCTCGGGGTGACGGCCAAGCTGCGCCGCGGGATCGACCACTCCTTCGTGACGCCCGCGGCCGGACCGCCGCAGTGGATCGCGCCCGATGGCAGCGCGGTGCGCGGCAAAGCCGTCACCAAGATCCCCAACGGGGAGAAGAACATCCCCGAACTCGTCCTCGACGCCACCCAGTCGGGCACGGGCGGCGGCCTGCTGGCCGGCAGCACCCAGATCCTCCGCCTGAACACCGAGGGGGGCGTGGCGCCCAAGGGGTCGTGCAAGGCGGGCAGCCAGGCGAGGGTGCCCTATGGCGCGGACTACCTGTTCCTGGGCTGAACGCGCGACGGCGAGACCCCGGCGTGAACGCGCGCCGGGGTCTCGTGGTGTCCGGGGACCTACGAGAGGCCCGGCGCGGGGAACTGCGAGGTCAGCTCGCTGACCTCGTGGTGGACGCGGGTGATGACGTCCTCCGCGTCGCCCTTGGCGAGCGCCGTGACGACCTCGTCCATCCACGCGCCGATCTGGCGCATCTCCGCCTCGCCCATGCCGCGGCTGGTCACCGACGGCGTGCCGATGCGGATGCCCGACGGGTCGAACGGCTTGCGCGTGTCGAACGGGACCGTGTTGTAGTTGGTCTCCAGGCCCGCTCGGTCGAGCGCCTTGGCCGCCGGCTTGCCGCCGATGCCCTTGGGCGTCAGGTCGAGCAGGATCAGGTGGTTGTCGGTGCCGCCCGAGACCAGGTCGAAGCCGCGGCTGGACAGCTCCTCGGCCAGCGCCTTGGCGTTGGCGACTACCTGGTGGGCGTACGCCTTGAACGCGTCGGTGCCGGCCTCGTGCAGCGCGACGGCGATGCCCGCGGTGGTGTGGTTGTGCGGGCCGCCCTGCAGGCCGGGGAAGACGGCCTTGTTCAGCGCGGTCGCGTGCTCGTCGGTGGTGGCCATCAGCATGGCGCCGCGCGGGCCGCGCAGCGTCTTGTGCGTGGTGGTGGAGATGACGTCGGCGTGGCCCACCGGCGAGGGGTGGGCGCCGCCCGCGACCAGGCCCGCGATGTGCGCGATGTCGGCGGCCAGGATGGCGCCGACCTCCCTGGCGACGGCGGCGAAGGCCTCGAAGTCGATGGTGCGCGGGATCGCGGTGCCGCCGCAGAAGATCAGCTTGGGCCGCTCGCGCAGCGCCACCTCGCGGACCTCGTCCATGTCGACGCGGCCGGTGTCCTGGCGCACGCCGTAGCGGACCGGGTTGAACCACTTGCCGGTGGCCGAGACCGACCAGCCGTGCGTGAGGTGGCCGCCGAACGGCAGGCCCATGCCCATGACGGTGTCGCCGGGCTTCAGGAAGGCCAGGTAGATGGCGAGGTTGGCGGGCGAGCCGGAGTACGGCTGGACGTTGGCGTGGTTGACGCCGAAGAGAGCCTTGGCCCGGTCGATGGCGAGGGTCTCGATCTGGTCGATGACCTGCTGGCCCTCGTAGTAGCGCTTGCCGGGGTAGCCCTCGGAGTACTTGTTCGTCAGAACGGTGCCGGTGGCCTCGAGGACCGCCTTGGACACGTAGTTCTCCGACGCGATCAGCTTGACGGTGTCGGCCTGGCGGCGCTCCTCCGCCTTGACGAGTTCGGCGATCCGCGGGTCGACGTTGGCGAGAGAACTCATGACTCCCCTGTCATCATTGACATTTTTGCGAAGACCCAGGCGCTCGGCCTCCGCTCTTTCGCTCCCCGGTGGTGGTCCCACCAAATGCGCCAGTCGCGACGCCCTAGACGATAGCGGACGCGCAGGGCTGCGGTTGGTCAGGCCGAGACGCGGGCGGCGCGGGTGGTCCCCTCGCCCTCCCAGAGCCGGTCCACCTCGGCGTTGAGGATGGCGCCGATGAGCACGGCGAGCGCGGTGATGTACAGCCACAGCAGCACCGCGATCGGCGCGGCCAGCGAGCCGTAGATGGACAGCGGCGAGACCCACGCGGCCAGCACCGCGCGCAGCACGGCCGCGCAGATGATCCAGAGGAACAGTGCCAGGATCGCCCCCGGCAGCTCGCGGTACCACTTCGTCCGCACGGGCACGCTGACATGGTAGAGCACGGTCAGGAAGAGCACCGAGCCGATGATCACCACGGGCCAGTACAGCAGGTCGATCATCCCGGCGTAGCCGGGCAGTGTGCTTCTGAGCAGGGTCGGGCCGATGACCAGGACCGGCATGACGACGATGCCGATGACCAGGCCCACGATGTACAGCCCGAAGGACATCAGGCGGGTGCGGATGATGCCGCGCTCCTCGCCCAGCCCGTAGGCGACGGAGATCAGGTCGACGTAGACGTACAGCGCCCGCGAGCCCGACCACAGCGACAGCAGGAAGCCCACCGAGATCAGCGAGACCTTGCTCGCGTCGTCCTGCAAAACGTCCGCGAGGAGCGGCTTGACCACCTTGTCCACCGCGCTCTCGGTGAACAGCAGCCCCGCCTGGCCCTCGACCCATCTCCTGACCTGGTCGACCAGGTTCTCGTCCAGCCAGGTGCTGATCTTGGCGAGGACGCCGATGAGCCCCAGCACGAACGGCGGCAGCGAGAGCAGCGCGAAGAACGCGGCCTCGCCGGCCAGCCCGGTGACGCGGTAGTTGACCCCGGCGTTGGTGGTGGCGCGCACGATGGCCCACGACCGGGTGTCGCGCACCCAGCTCAGCCCGGCCCTGGCCCTGGACATGCTGAGCCGCGGGCCGCGCCGCTTGGGCCGCGGGGGCCTCGCCGGCGCTTCCGTGGACGTCATGACACCCAAAGGTATTCGTAGTCGTTGAGTGGAACCTGTTCCGACCAGCAACGATCAGGTCTCGTGTCGTCTACCCGGCGGATCGGTGTGAAAACGGATCGTCGCTGTCGACGATACGCGCACCGAGGGGCAGCAGGGAGACCGGAATGAGCTTCAGGTTGGCCACGCCGAGCGGAATGCCGATGATCGAGATGAACAGCGGGATCGAGGTCAGCACGTGACCGAGCGCCAGCCACCAGCCGGCGAAGACGAACCAGATGATGTTGCCGACCGTGGACAGGCAGCCCGCCTCGGGGTCGCGCACGACCGTCCTGCCGAACGGCCACAGCGCGTAGGCGGCGATCCGGAACGACGCGATGCCGAACGGGATCGTGATGATCAGGACGCAGCAGATGATGCCGGCGATCGCGTAGCCGATGGCCAGCCAGATTCCGGCGAGGACGAGCCAGATGACGTTCAGCAGTGTCCGCATGGTGACAGCATGTCAGGAGCGTGTCGCGCCGATCATCCGGTATCCCCCTGAATCCTCCCTGAGGGCTCCCTGCCCCAGGAGGAATAATGGAGGGGTGATCTGCGAGAAGTGCAAGGAGAAGCGGCACGAGGAGTGCCGGGGCGGCTCCTGGTGCGACTGCCAGCACCAGGACCAGGCCGTGCCCGCGGAGTCCGGCCTCGACTGGCCTCGGCAGGGCTGAATCAGGGGCGCGACGGCCCTGTGGCTGAGATCCTGGCCGGGGAGGCCGGATGAAGACACTCTTGGACCGTTTGGCCGTCTGCCTCGGCATCGTCGGCGGCTGCATCGCCATCTTCCAGTTCGTCGCGTCCGACCAGGTGTCGAGTCCCTGGTTCAAGGCGCTGATCGAGCGGCGGGAGGTGCCCCCCTGGCTCACCTCCGGCTGGCACTGGGTGGAGGGGATCCGCCACGCCCTGCCCGGCTGGGCCACGCTGTGCGGCCTGGCCGCGATGGTGGCCCTCGCGCTGAACGCGATCATGCGCGTGCAGCTCTGGAAACCGCTGCTCCTGGCGGCGCTGGTGTGGTTTTTGTGGCCGTCGATCCCGCTGTGGGCACTGCTGCTGACGGCGGTCCTGACCGTGGCGTACGGGATGATCTTGACCGCCGCCTGACGGCAGGAAACGTCCACAGTCTGGACCCGGCCTTGGACACGGGCGATACGCGAGGTATCGTTCACACCATGCCAGCGGACCCGATGCTCGTCGTGCGACGTCACGTCGACCTTCTGCGTGTCCGTAGTGCCATCTGTTGCGACGCCCGCTAACTCCTTCCCGTTTTCTCTGAAACGGCGCGCGTCGCCCACCCCATCCTCCCCTGCGTTCGATGACGAGCCAGGAGGAATGTCGCGCGCGCCCACGAATCCTAAGGACGCGCATGACCACCCCAGCCAGCCGGCACCACAAGCGCCCGCGTGGAGAAGGTCAGTGGGCTCTCGGCTACCGCGAGCCGCTGAACAAGAACGAGGAGAACAAGAAGAACGACGACGGCCTCAACGTCCGTCAGCGGATCATCGACGTCTACTCCAAGGCGGGATTCGACTCCATCGACCCGGCCGACCTGCGCGGGCGGATGCGCTGGTACGGCCTCTACACCCAGCGCAAGCCCGGCATCGACGGCGGCAAGACGGCGATCCTGGAGCCCGAGGAGCTCGACGACCGCTACTTCATGCTCCGCGTGCGCATCGACGGCGGCCAGCTCAGCCTGGAGCAGCTCCGGGTGATCGCGGACCTGGCCAACGAGTACGGCCGGGGCACCGCCGACGTCACCGACCGCCAGAACATCCAGCTGCACTGGATCGAGATCGAGGCCGTCCCCGACATCTGGGCCCGCCTGGAGGCGGTCGGCCTGTCGACCACCGAGGCATGCGGCGACACCCCGCGGGTGATCCTCGGCTGCCCGCTGGCCGGGATCGACACCGGCGAGGTCATCGACGGCACCGCGCAGATCCGCGAGGTGCACGACCGTTTCATCGGCGACCCGGCCTACTCCAACCTGCCGCGCAAGTTCAAGACGGCGATCAGCGGCTGCCCGGCGAGCTGCACCGTGCACGAGATCAACGACGTGGCCTTCGTCGGGGTCGAGCTGCCGACCGGTGAGAAGGGCTTCGACCTGTGGGTCGGCGGCGGCCTGTCCACCAATCCGATGCTGGCCAAGCGGCTCGGCGTGTTCGTCCGGCCCGACCAGGTGGCCGACGTCTACGGCGGCGTGATCGGCATCTTCCGCGACTACGGCTACCGCCGCCTGCGGCACCGGGCCAGGATCAAGTTCCTGGTCAACGACTGGGGCGTGGAGAAGTTCCGCGAGGTGCTGGAGACCGAGTACATCAAGGAGCCGCTCCCCGACGGCCCCGCCCCCGAGCTGCCGCGCGGCGGCCGGCGCGACCACGTGGGCGTCTACCCGCAGCAGGACGGCAACTTCTACGTCGGCTTCGCCCCCAGGGTGGGCCGCCTGGACGGCGACAAACTGCACCTGATCGCGGACCTCGCCGAGCGGCACGGCTCGACCCGGGTACGGACCACGGTCGAGCAGAAGATGGTCATCCTCGACGTCGCGCCCGACCAGGTGGACAGCCTCACCCGGGAGCTGGAGGCGGCCGACCTGCAGGTCAACGCGTCCACCTTCCGCCGCCAGACCATGGCCTGCACCGGCATCGAGTTCTGCAAGCTGGCCATCGTCGAGACCAAGGCCACCGCCTCGGACCTGATCGACGAGCTGGAGCGGCGGCTGCCGGACTTCAAGGACCCGCTGACCATCAACGTCAACGGCTGCCCCAACTCCTGCGCCCGCATCCAGACCGCCGACATCGGCCTGAAGGGCCAGCTCGTCGTCAACGAGCGCGGCGAGCAGGTCGAGGGCTTCCAGATCCACCTGGGCGGCTCGCTCGGCGTGAACGCGGGCTTCGGGCGCAAGGTGCGCGGCCTGAAGACCACCGCCGAGGGCCTGCCCGACTACGTGGAGCGGGTGGTCACCAACTTCGAGGCGCAGAAGAAGGACGGCGAGACCTTCGCCGACTGGGTGCAGCGCGCCGACGACGCGGACCTCAAATGAGCGAGCGAGCGGTTCCCTTCCACTGCCCCTACTGCGGTGACGAGGACCTGGAGCCCTACGAGGGCGACGGCGGCTGGTACTGCCGCTCGTGCGCCCGCGCCTTCAAGCTGAAGTTTCTCGGGATCGGAGTCAGGACATGACGCTCGTCGACATCGAGGTCGGGCTGAGACAGCAGCGCGGCACGCTCGACCTGCAGGCCATCGTGGAGTCCGCCGCGGTGTTCCTGGAGGAGGCGCCCGCGCGCGAGATCATCCGCTGGGCGGCGGCCACCTTCGGCGACCGGCTCTGCCTGACCTCCTCGATGAGCGACGCGCTGCTCGTCGATCTGGTCAGCCGGGTCAAGCCGGGCGTGGACGTGCTGTTCATCGACACCGGCTACCACTTCGCCGAGACCGTCGGCACCCGCGACGCGGTCCGGCAGGTGTACGACGTCAACGTCATCGACGTCAAGCCGTCGCGCACGGTCGAGGAGCAGGAGCGCGACCTGGGCCCCCGCCTGTTCGGCCGCAACCCCGACCTGTGCTGCTACCTGCGCAAGGTGGAGCCGCTGAACCGGGCGCTGGAGCCGTACCTGGCCTGGATCTCCGGCATTCGCCGCGACGAGTCGCCGACCCGCGCGGGCACCCGCGTCGTGGAGTGGGACACCAAGCGGCAGATGGTGAAGGTCAACCCGATCGCCAGGTGGACGCAGGACGAGGTCGACAACTACATGGCCGACAACGGGGTGCTGGTCAACCCGTTGCACTACGACAACTACCCGTCGATCGGCTGCGCGCCCTGCACCCGGCAGGTGGCCGACGGCGCGGACCCGCGCAGCGGGCGCTGGTCGGGGCTGGGGAAGACCGAATGCGGCATTCACCTCTGATCGCGGTGGCGCACGGGTCGCGTGACCCGCGCGCCGCCGCGACGGTGGAGGCCCTGCTGGAGCGGGTACGGCGGGCGCGCCCCGGCCTGGAGGTGCGCTCGGCCTACCTCGACCACGGCCCGCCCACCCTGGGCCAGGCGCTGCACGGGCTCGGCGAGGCCGTGGTGCTGCCGCTGCTGCTGACGGCGGCGTACCACAGCCGGGTCGACCTGCCGGCGGCCCTCGCGGAGGCCAGGGCGCGCGACTCCCGCCTGCTCGTCCACTACGGGGGGACGCTCGGGCCGCACCCGCTGCTGACCTCCGCCCTGGAACGCCGCCTCGCCGAGGCGGGCGTGCCCGCCGGTGACCCGGACACCGCGATCGTGCTGGTCTCCGCGGGCTCCAGCGACGCCTCCGCGAACGCGGTCATCGCCCGGATGGCCCGCACCTGGTCGAAGCGGGCGGGCTGGTGGGCCGTGACCCCCGCCTACGCCTCGGCCGCGCGGCCCACCCCGGCCGAGGCGGTGGCCCGCCTCCGCGCCGCGGGCGCCCCCCGTGTGGTCGTGGCCCCCTACCTGCTGGCCCCCGGCTACTTCGCCGACAAGGTACGGCGCAGCACCCTCGACGCGGGCGCCGAGGTGGTCGCCGACGTGCTCGGCCCGGCCCCCGAACTGGTCACCGTCCTGCTGGAACGGTACGCCGAGGCCACGTCGAGGCAACTGGCCGCAACCGGGTAGCCATAACACCGGCGCCCGGCCGTACGGGAGATGTTCTAGGCCGCGCGAACATGGGCGGTCGCACCCCAGATGCGACCACCCATGTGTTCATGTCCCGCGCGCCCCGTCGGGGGCGAGGTCAGCGCGGGAAGGCGAAGGCGGCTCCGGTGGCGATGGCCACGGCGAGGGCCACGACGACCAGGACCGTGCCCAGCGGGTCGCGGCGGCGGGGCAGCGGCGCGGAGACCGGGCGGCGGGGCCGGTACGGCTGCGCGGTGGGGGTCGGGCGGGGCTTGGTGGGGGTGGCGCGCGGCGTGGGCCTGGCGACCGACCGGACGACCGCGATCGGTGGCGGCGGCGGCGGTTCGGGAGTGGGCGTGGGGGTCGCCGGAGGCGGTGTGCGCCTCGGGGTGGGCTTGACGGGGGGCGGGATCGTGGGAGCGGGGGGCTCCGGGGTGGGCTCGTACGACGGAGGCGGCGGAGACGGCGTCAGCGACGGCGCGGGGCCGCAGTCGACGCAGCAGTCGGGGACGCCCATGCCCACGTGCACCCCCACGACCACGTCGACGCCGACCGCCACGCACACGGTGATCCCCGGAACGGGATCGGCCGCGACGCTCGGCGCCCCCAGGGGCACCACGAGCGTGGCCCCGACGATCACGAGCAGGGCCCGCGCCCCTGTCAGCCGCGTGGAACGGGCGGGGGTGGCGCCGGTCGGGCGGGGTGGAGTACCCACGGTGCGGGCGGGCACGGTCACAGAGCCCCGTTGATGCGCTGGAGCTCGGCCAGGAGGCTGGTGAAGGCGTCGGGTTCCACCGCCAGCGCCCCGTCGAACACATGTGACACGTCGACCGTCAGGTAGGTCCCGGCGGCCAGCAGGCCCGCCATCAGCGCCAGCGGCACCAACGTGAGCCCGCGCGGCCGGGACCCGGCGAGGAACGGCAGCAGCAGGACGCCGATCCCGGTCAGCACGGTGATGACGAGCAGCCCGCCGGGCGGGGTGGTGGCCGCGTCCATGGCGCGCTGGCGGCGGGCCGAGGAGATCTCCTTGAGGTGTTCCAGCACCGTCGTCCGCACGTCCTTGGCGTCGTCGGTCCGCGCGGGCAGGGCGGTGACCTCGCGGCGCAGCCCTTCGAGCCGGGTCCAGCCGTCGGAGCTGAGCTTGCCGTCGGCGGCCATGAGCCGCCATTCCGGGCCGCGCACCAGGTGAACGTAGTCGCGCAGCGCCGTCTGGGTCTGCGCGGCGACCGGGGCGGGCAGCTCGGCGGCGGCCCAGTAGGCCTCGGCGACGGCCTGACTCTCGGCGTAGGTGTTGAGCCTGGCCGCGTCCGCCGTCGTCCACGGCACGACGATCGCGATCGCGAACGCCAGCAGGAACAGCGCCGAGATCATGGCTCCGGCGTGGCCGGTGGTGGGACCGCCCGGATCGGTGTCGTCGGCCCCCTTGACGAAACGGGCCGCGATGGCCACCACACCGATGGCGCAGCACGCGACGAGCACATAGACAGCCATGACCCTCTCCTGACCTCAAGCGAACCCAGCTTGGACAATCACGGAGGGTAACGCAACAAACGCGCTGCGCGCACGCTGTTGAGGATTCAACCGCCGCACGTGTCGGCGTTTCCGACGACCACCTGCTTTCCCTCACCCGGCACGACGGTCACCGCGCAGCCCTTCCCGTCCCGCTCGGCGACGGAGACCTGCCACCGCGCCGGGTACGGCTTCGCCTCCGCCGGGCCCCCAATGACCTGCAAGGACACCCTCATGGTGTTCTTCCCGGCCCGCAGGAGCATCTTGGGGTTGGACCACACCACGCCGCCGGGCAGACAGGCGCGCGGGGACATCTCCCTGCCGTTGATCGTCACCGTCACCTGCCGTCCCTCCGGGCAGATGGCGTGGAGCAGGAACCTGCCGCCCGAGGCTTTGAAGGTCACCTCCTCGGTCCGCCCGCCGCGCTCGTACTCGGCGGCGATCAGCGCGCGCGCGATGTCGTCCACCTGGGCGGCCCGCGCCAGCACCCCGCCCCAGTCGTACGCCACCGGCGGCTGGGCCGTCGCGATCATCGCGACCGCGCCCGCTCCCGCCGCGGCGACCGCGGCCAGGGCGCTCCCGCGGCGCCGCCTGATCCGCCTGGCCCGCCGTTCGACGCCGGCGACGGCCACACCCCGGTAGGGGCCGTCCCCGCTGTCGCGCTCCAGCAGTTCGCGCAGATCCTGTTCGGTGATGGTCATGGCCTGCTCTCCATCCTGATCGCGGCCTGGGCCTGGGGGTCGAGCCGCAGCTTGGCCAGCGCGCGGCTGGCCTGGCTGCGTACGGTCGCCGCCGAGCAGCCGAGGACGGCGGCGATCTCCTGATCGGCCATGTCCTCGAAGTAGCGCAGCACGACGACGCCGCGCTGCCGGGCGGGCAGGGCGATCAGAGCCGCGCGGAGGGCGTCGCGGGCCCCGATCTCTCCCTCGTGGTCGCGCTGGTCGGGCAGCTCGGGCAGTTCCCCGGTCGGCACCTCGCCGCGCCAGCGCCGCCGCCACCAGGAGGCGTGGGTGTTGGTGAGGATGCGGTAGACGTACGGATCGGGGTTGTCCCCGACGCGGCGCCAGGCCAGCCACGCTTTGGCGAGCGCGGTCTGCACCAGGTCCTCGGCCTGCCCCCAGTCTCGGCAGAGCAGGTAGGCGGTCCTGACTAAGCGGGCCGAGCGCTGCTCGACGTAGCGCTCGAAGTCGGCTCGGTCCCGCATGTGTCGTCCTCACTGCTCGGCGGCGTCAAGGACTACTACGCCCCGAAGGTCCCCGGGCGTTGCACGGATCAGCGCGGACGCGGTGAGGGGAGCGAGGCGGTCGCGGGTTGAGCATTCGCCGTGAGGTGAACGAGGGGCCCGAGCTCAGCCTTCGCCGTGAGGGGGCGGGGAGTGCGGGCTCGATTTCGCCGTGAGGTGGGTTCGGGTCAGTCCTCGTGGCGGCGGCCGGTGTCGCGGGGCAGGCCCGTCCAGGGGTTGTGGGAGTCGCGGGGCATGCCCGTCCAGGGGCTGAGGCGGCCCTGGTCCGATTCGCCGGTCAGCAGTTCTCGCCACTGCTCGCGCCAGGCCGACAGCCCGCGCTTGATCGGCTTGGCCTGGGAGTCGCCGATGATCTTGACGTCGCCCATCAGCACGAACGCCTTCACCTTGATCCGTGGCACGTCCATGCCCTGGGGCGCCTCCAGGACGTTGACCCGCTTGTCGCCCATGATGGCGACGCCTTCGAGGTCGACGTCGACGCCGTCCGGCACGATGATCTTCACGTCGCCCATCACGGCGGTCGCCACGATGTCGACGGTGTTGCCGCGTACCTCGGCCTCGCGCAGGTCGAGCACGACGTCGCCCATCACCGCGACCGCGCCGAGCTCCCCGTCGATCTGCCACTTGCCGCGCCTCTTGGAGTCACCCAGGACGGCGACGAACCAGCGCCTCTTCCGCTCGGAGGGCTGCGATCGCGCCGCGGGCATGGATGCCGTCCCCGCCGCGGGAAGGTCGGCGACCAGCAACTGGAGCTGCGCGTGCGTGGCCGAGGTGTAGGCCGCCTCGGTGCGCTCGGTCAGCTCGGTCAGGGTGAGCCGGCCTTCCACCGACGCCACCTTGAGGTGCTCGACGACGGCCTCGCGCTCCGCGTCCGAGGCCCGGAGCCCGCCCGGATCAGTCATACTCGCAACATATCGCGTTTCATGGCGACTCATGTTCCTTCGCAGGGAGGAATCACGTCATAGACCGAAAGCTGTAGCCGTACCAGGTCATCAGCGAAGCCACCAGGTACGGCAGGCCGGTGCGGGTCGCCGCGATCGGCCCCATGTGCCCCTAAGCTCCCCTGTATGCATGAGGAACAGCTCTACCGTGCCGCACTCAACGGCGACCTGGAGACCGTGAGCGACCTGCTGGCCGGCGGCGCCGACCCGAACGCGATCAGCACCGGCGAGGACGAGGGCCTGCCGCTCTGCGCGGCGGCCGCCTGGGACCGGGTGGGCGTCGTCGGCGCGCTGCTGGCGGCCGGCGCCGACGTCAACGGCAGGGAGAGCGGCGGCTGGCACGCTCTGCTGTGGGCAGCGGCCAACGGGCACGCCGAGACCGCCGAGGCGCTGATCGAGGCGGGCGCGCAGGTCGACACGCCCAACGACGACGGCGACACGCCGCTGACGCTGGCCACCAGGCGGGGCGCGCTCGGCGTGGTCCGGGTGCTGCTGGAGGCGGGCGCGGACGCCAGGAAGTACGACGGCGACGGCGACACGCCGCTCGACATCGCCGTGGACTGGGTGGGCGTGCACCTGGAGAGCGCGCTGCTCGACCAGATCGAGCAGGACGGCTGGGACTACATCGTGGGCCGCCAGTTCGCCAAGGACGGCACCGAACTGGTCACCGTGGCCGGTCAGTCGTCCGAGGGCGAGAGCGAGCAGGTGCAGGCGCAGCGCGGGCACGCGGCCGTCGCCACGCTGCTGGAGGAGGCCACAGGCGCGTTCACGCCGGTGGAGCAGCTCGTCGCGCGGGCGATCGCGCACCGCGACACCGACGAGGACGCCGAGACGTGGTGGATCGTCGCCGACGCGCTGGGCAAGCGGGGCGACGAGGAGACCTACGACGCGCTGGCCAAGCTGTGCGTGAGCGAGGACGCCCGGGAGCGGGAGTTCGGCGTGGACGCGATCTCCCAGTTCGGGTTCGACGAGGGGGCCAAGCCGTACCTGGAGCGGACGCTGCCGCTGCTGCGCCGGATGGCGACGACCGAGGGCAACCCGCAGGTGCTGCGGTCGGTGCTGGCCGGGCTGGGCCACCAGGGCGACCGGCGGGCGCTGCCGGAGGTGCTGGGCATCATCGGCCGGGCCGGGCACATGCGCACGATGACCGACGCCATCGCGCTGGCCGACGTGCTGCCGCCGGAGCACGCCGAAGGGCTCGCGCTGCTGATCGCGATGACCGTGGACGAGGACGAGGAGGTCCGCGACTGGGCGACGGCCGGGCTGGCCAAGCTCGACGCCGACACGCCGCAGATCCGCGACGCGCTGGCCGCGCGGCTCGAGGACGGCGACCTCAACACCGTCGCCGAGGCCACCCGCGGCCTGGCCGAGCGCGGCGACCCGCGCGCCGAGCAGGGCGTCAAGCGGGTGCTGGCGGAGAGCGACGACGACTACGCCCGCGACCTGGTCACCGAGGCCGCCACCAAGCTAGGGACCTGACAGCGCCGGGGCGGACCTGAGGACGTCCCCGGCCAGGCCGACGTCGCCGCCGAGTTCGGCGGCGACGGTGCCGGGCTCGCCCCGACCGCCCAGCAGGAAGCAGAAGTCCACCACGTCGGCCGTGACGTACGCGTCGATCGGCCCGCCGGGCGGGTCCTCGACGCCGAGCGGCACGTCCCAGGCGCCGCCGCCGGCGCCGGTCAGCGTCAGCCGCAGCGTGCGGCCGGTCCCGTCCAGGCCGGACAGCAGCATGGTCCAGGGCAGCAGCCGCGCGCACAGGTCGGCGGTCGGGTGCACGTGCTCGGGGACGGGGTGCGGCAGCCGCAGGCCCGCGATCCTGGCCGCGTCGTCGGTGTGCACCCAGGTCTCCAGTCCCCTGGCCAGCACCTGGTCGCGGACCGGCGCGGCGGGCCCGCCCGCGCTCACGATCCGGTCCGGGTCGGCGCCGGCCACGTGGCGGCAGAGCGCGTCGGCCTGCGCCCGCCAGTCGCGCCGGGTCTGCTCGGGGCTGCGGGCCCGCTCGTGCGCCTGCATCTCGGCGGTACGGCCGAGCGCGTCACCGGCCCCGATCGGCGGCCCGAGCACGGGCGCGCCCACCGCCGCGGCCACCAGCCCGTCCTTGGCGGCCAGATGCGCGACGAGCTCCTGCAGCGTCCCGCCTTCGACGATCACCCGCGACCAGTCGTCGTCGACGGCGGAGGCGAGCAGCGCGTCCAGCGCGGCCACCCGCCCCGCGTACGGCGCGGCCCAGCTCACGGTCGCCGCCGCGGGCCTGCGCCTGGCCCTGGCCCCCGCCAGCAGTTGGGGCCGCAGGGAGCGCTCGGGCACCGGGGAGTCCTCCGCCACGGCGTCGAGGTACAGCCGTCCGACCGGGTCCATCACGCCTCCTGTTCCGCCAGGTCCTCGGCCAGGCGGCGCAGCGCCGTCCTGATCCGCGACTTGGCCGTGCCCTCGGGCACGCCGAGCTCCTCGCCGACCTGCCGGTAGGTCCTGCCACCGTAGTAGGCCAGCTCGACCGCCGCCCGCAGCGCCTCGGGCAGCCGCCGTACGGCCCGTCGCACCCGGTCGGCCTCGTCGGCGTCCAGCACCGTGTCCTCCAGCCGGGGCGGCGCCGGCTCGAAGAGCCGGGGGGCCAGCACGGACACGCGGCGGCGTTCCTCGGCGCGCACGTGGTCGACGGCCCTGCGGTGCGCGATGGTGGCCAGCCAGGCGCGCAGCGAGCCCCGGTCCGGGTCGTAGGCGAGGGGGCGCTCCCAGAAGATCAGGAACACCTCCTGGGTGATGTCCTCGGCGATCACCCGGTCCCTGGTGACCCGGACCGAGAGGCCGAAGATCAGTGAGGAGAGCCGATCGTAGATCTCCCCGAGTGCGGACTCGTCGCCGCCGACCACCCGCTGGTGCAGCAGGCGATCGTCGTTCGGTGCCGCCACTGGCACCACGCTCCCGTGATCCGGACCAAGGCGGCAGGGGCGCCGCGACCCGAGCATGTCATTATTCGCCGGAAAAGTTGAGTCGGATGACGTAATCCCGGACGACCTGCCGGTGGTAGTCCATGACGATCTCCACCAGCTTCCGGTCGCCCCCGAGCAACTCGGCCAAGGGGCCCGCGTCGCGGCGGGCGAACGACTCGGCCCACCAGTCACGGGCGACCACCGACCACGGCAGCCCGCCTGGCCTGGTCGGGCAGAGCCGCGCGATGGCGCGCCACTGCGGGGTCTCGTCCAGCGCGTCGAGGTCGCACAGCGCGTGGGCCACCAGGTGCCGGGCGGGCGAGGCGGAGCGCGGCATGCCCTGGCCGAGCACCAGGACCCGGGCGACGGCGCCGCGCCTGCTCCGGCACACGTAGCCGATGCTCCGCTCGGCCAGCCACAGCTCGTCGATGCTGGCGGCGAGCCGTACCGCGAGTTCGGGCTCGAGGTCGGCGAGGTCGCGCGCGGCGGTGGCGACCTCGGTGCCGGGCAGGCCCGTGTCCGGGTCCCAGAGGCGGTTGATGACCTGTTCCAATTCACCGCAATGGGTCGTCATTGGTCGTGCCTCCTTCTGGGCCCTGTGAATGTCAGAAGTCCGGCAGCGGAAATGGCATTACAGCTACCCTGCTCCCGGTTCTGGAATTCAATAGTCAGGAGAATGCGTGAGAATCAGACTGACCGTCGCACTCGTGCTGTTCGGCGCGGGCTGGCCGGCCGTCCCTGCGGGGGCGGCCGTGGCCGACCACGACCAGTGCCTGATCGACACCGAGCTGGCCATCGCCCGCCAGCTTGAGAGCCATCCCGGCGGCCGGCGGGTCGGCCCCGACACCGTCGCCTACGACCGCGGCGCCCTGCTCATCACCTTCAGGCCCGACTCGTGCCTCCGGTTGCGCTCGTTCTCCGCCTGCCAGATCGCGGGCAGCAACCGCCGCTTCGCCTGTCTGTGGACCCGGCCGAACACCGAGGGTGACCTGCGCAGATACGACATCAAGAACAAGTGGATCAATCTCCGGGCCGACCCGCTCGCCATCCGCGCCTTCGGCTCGCTGGAGAACGACCACCCCGGCGATCTGCTGATCAAGAAGACCAGGTCCGGCGTGGCCAAGGCCTACCGCACCGGCTCGATGGACCCCGACACCCTCGACGGCACGAACCCCGTCGGTTACTGGCCGCTCATCTGCCTGAAGACGGCGGCACGCGGAAGCTGCGCCTGATCTTCCCGGTGAGTGCCGGTCCGCGCCCGGCACTCACCACGCCGCCGCCCATTCCTGGCTGATAAATGTCTGATAACCCACGGTCGCCGGTCCTTTGGGCGTGGAAAGGGAAATATCTTCGGCGGCGATAAGGCGACCCGTTTCAGGACTGATGACAATAATCCGCATTCGCGGTGGGCCGTCGTCGAATCCGATCGCGCGGCCCGCCCGCCCGAGCCGGTCGGCCACCGCCCCCAGGTCGTACAGGTCGGGGCGCTCGGCCAGCACCCGCCACAGCGCGGCGGCGAGGCCCGGCTCGACGGCCTCGCGCGCGTGCAGGTCGAGGACGGCCTGCAGCAGCCGGGCGGTCGGCGGGCGCCCGGGATCCTGGCCCTCGGCGAGCTGGTCGCGCAGCGTCGCGGGCGTCCTGGACAGGCGCGCCGCCCACGGCCCCATCGACGCCCGCACCGGCTGCACCCGGTCCCGCGCGGGCGCGGGCGAGGCGGGCCACACCGGCCGCACCCCCGCGAACCCCTCCAGGTGCGGTTCGCCGGGCCGCTCGTCCCTGCGGTACACCCCGGTGCCGCTCACCG
Source organism: Nonomuraea sp. NPDC046570 (assembly GCF_040645915.1). Taxonomy (NCBI): domain Bacteria; kingdom Bacillati; phylum Actinomycetota; class Actinomycetes; order Streptosporangiales; family Streptosporangiaceae; genus Nonomuraea; species Nonomuraea sp. NPDC046570. The sequence goes on from NZ_JBEYZF010000011.1 coordinate 57,428, forward strand.
GCATCCACATCTCGACGATCCTCGGCACGATCACCGCGTCGGCCGCCGCCGCGCCGATCGTCGCCTCGGTGCTCCACTCCTCGATGACCAGATGGCTGTACGGCAGGCCGGGCTCGCGGGTCCACGGCGGCTGCCGCTCGGCCGCCTCCGCCAGCCGCAGCAGCCGCTCCCCCGCCGGGGCGAAGGCCGCCGCGCGCAGCCCGCCGCGCGAGGACGCGCTCATCGTGCGGTAGTTGCGCTCCACCATCGCCAGCACCGAGCCCGGCGGCCCGCCCGCGCCGTCGCGCAGCACCACGACGGCGAGCAGGCAGCCCGCGAGCGCGAGGGACGCCGCGAGCGCGGGGAAGCCGAACCGCCGCCACCGCGGCGCCCGCCCGCACCGCAGGCGGGCCAGGATCGCCTCCCGCGCGTGCGCGGTGAGCAGGGCCCCGGCGGCGTCTCCCGGCACCGGGTTGTGCCCGGCGATCAGGGCCCCGAGCCGGTCCTCGCGCTCAGACATCACAGGTCCTCACGATCTCCTCCAGCCGCCTGCGGGCTCGGTGCAGCCGCACCGCGGCCGCGTTCGGCTTGCACCGCAGCACCTCGGCGACCTCGCCCACGGTCAGCTCCTCCCAGTAGTGCAGGCGCAGCACCTCGCGGTCCCGCGCGGGCAGCCTGGCCATCAACTCCTCGAAGGTGACCCGGTCGGCGACCTCGCCCGCCGGGTCGGGTACGGCGGAGCTCTGCCGTACCCCCTTCATCCGGCCGAGCAGCCGGCCGCCGCGCAGTTCGGTGCGCAGGCCGTTGCGGACGTGGCCCCAGGCCACGCCGTACAGCCAGAAGAGCGCCTGGTCGTCGGACTCCGGGATGGCGTCCACCTTGCGCCAGGCCGTCTCGAAGGTCCTGGACACGACGTCCTCCACCATCGCCGCCGGCACGCGGCGCGCGGCGTAGGCGGCGACCTGCCCGCAGAACGCGTGGAACAGTGTCACCAGCCGCTTGTCGTCGTCGTCGGTCACCAAGGCCCTCCCAAGGCATGGAAGTCCGCACGGCCGCCACTGATTACACGCCCGTTCACCCCTGTCACGGAAGGTAGCCATGAGGTATGCGCGATATGTTCGGAGCTGAACAGCAAGCGATTGAAGGGATATCCGCCATGGCGACGACCCGCACCGCGACCACGCAGTGGAAGGGCGCACTGCTCGACGGTTCCGGTTCCGTGAAGCTCGAATCCTCGAGGGTCGGCACCTTCGACGTCTCGTGGCCGTCACGTGCCGAGGCCCCGAACGGCAAGACCTCCCCTGAGGAGCTCATCGCCGCGGCCCACTCCTCCTGCTTCTCGATGGCGCTCTCGCACGGCCTGGCCGGCGCGGGCACGCCGCCGCAGACGGTGGAGACGACGGCGGACGTGACGTTCCAGCCGGGCGAGGGCATCACCGGCATCGTCCTCAGCGTGAAGGCTCAGGTGCCCGGCATCACCGCCGAGCAGTTCCAGCAGGCGGCCGAGACCGCCAAGGCCAACTGCCCGGTGAGCAAGGCCCTGGCCGGCACCACCATCACGCTCAACGCCGAACTGCTGGCCTAGCAGGTGAAACGGCCTCGCCGCCCGCCCGGCGGCGGGGCCTCTTCCATGCGAGAATGGGGCCACATGCGAGAGATATGGCCGGGCGAGCCCTATCCACTCGGCGGCACCTGGGACGGGGTGGGCACCAACTTCTCGGTGTTCTCCGAGGTCGCCGAGCGCGTCGAGCTGTGCCTGTTCCACGACGACGGCTCCGAGGAGCGGGTCGATCTGCCCGAGGTCGACGGCTTCGTCTGGCACGGCTACCTGCCGGGAATCGCCCCAGGTCAGCGGTACGGCTTCCGCGTCCACGGCCCCCATCGGCCGTCGACCGGGCATCGGTGCAATCCGGCGAAGCTGCTGCTCGATCCGTACGCCAAGGCGATCGAGGGTGAGCTGCGGTGGAACGAGGCGGTCTTTCCGTACCACTTCACCGATCCGGGCAAGGTCAACACGGTGGACAGCGCGCCGTACATGCCGAAGAGCGTGGTGATCAATCCGTTCTTCGACTGGGGGACCGACCGGCGGCCGCACACGCCGTACCACCAGACCGTCATCTACGAGGCGCATGTGCGCGGGCTCACCATGCGGCACCCGGCGGTGCCTCGGGAGCAGCGCGGCACCTACGCGGGGGTCGGGCATCCCGCGATCATCGATCACCTGCTGTCGCTGGGGGTCACGGCGGTCGAGCTGATGCCGGTGCACCACTTCGTGCCCGAGCACTTCCTGGTGGCGCGGGGGCTGACCAACTACTGGGGCTACAACACGATGGCCTACCTGGCCCCGCACGGGCCCTACTCCAGCGCGGGGCAGCGCGGGGAGCAGGTGCTGGAGTTCAAGGCCATGGTGCGGGCGCTGCACGAGGCGGGCATCGAGGTGATCCTCGACGTGGTGTACAACCACACCGCCGAGGGCGATCACATGGGGCCCACGCTGGGCTTCCGCGGCATCGACAACGCCGCCTACTACCGGCTGCACGACGGGGACCGGCGCTACTACCTCGACTACACGGGGTGCGGCAACTCGCTGAACGTGCGGTCGCCGCACGCGCTGCAGCTCATCATGGACTCGTTGCGCTACTGGGTGCTGGAGATGCACGTCGACGGGTTCAGGTTCGACCTGGCCTCGGCGCTGGCCCGTGAGCTGCACGACGTGGACCGGCTGTCGGCGTTCTTCGACCTGATCCAGCAGGATCCGGTGATCTCGCAGGTTAAGCTGATCGCGGAGCCGTGGGACGTGGGTCCGGGCGGGTACCAGGTGGGCAACTTCCCGCCGCTGTGGACGGAGTGGAACGGGAAGTACCGGGACGTGGTCCGGGACTTCTGGCGCGGGACGGGGTCGGCGATGCCCGAGTTCGCCTCCCGGCTGGCCGGGTCCGCCGACCTGTACGCCTCCTCCGGGCGCCGTCCGGTGGCCTCCATCAACTTCGTCACCTGTCACGACGGGTTCACCCTCACCGACCTGGTCTCCTACGACCGCAAGCACAACCAGGCCAACGGCGAGGACAACCGCGACGGCACCGACGACAACCGGTCCTGGAACAGCGGCGCCGAGGGCCCGGTCGAGGACCCCGCGATCGTCCGGCTGCGGCAGCGGCAGCGGCGCAACTTCCTGACCACGCTGTTCCTGTCACAGGGGGTGCCGATGCTCTCCCACGGCGACGAGATCGGGCGCACCCAGCGGGGCAACAACAACGCCTACTGCCAGGACAACGAGATCGCGTGGGTCGACTGGTCGCTCCTGCACACCGAGGCCGACCTGCTGGAGTTCGTCCGCGCGCTGTCCGACCTGCGCCGGGCTCACCCGGTCTTCCAGCGGCGCCGGTTCTTCCACGGGCGCTCGCCCGAGGACGGCCGGCGCGACCTGGTGTGGCTGACGCCCACAGGGAAGGAGATGACGGCGGGCGACTGGCACACCGGGTACGCCAAGTCGATGGGCGTCTACCTGAACGGCGAGGCCATCACCGAGCCCGGCCCGCGCGGGGAGCGGATCGTGGACGACTCCTTCCTGCTGCTGATCAACGCCCATCACGAGGACATGACGTTCACCCTGCCGGGGGCGGAGTTCGGCAGCAGGTGGACGACGGTGCTGGACACCGCCGATGACTCCCCCCGGCCGGAGGCGCCCGCGGACGAGGACCGGCGGCCGGGGGCGCGGGTGACGGTGACGGCCCGCAGCGTCCAGGTGATGCGTCACCCGCTGTCGTCCGGCCCGTACGACGGCACCCGCTAACCGATCGCCACCGCCGCCGCCAGCAGCACCAGCACGAACGTGGTCACCCCCGCCAGGCCGTGCAGCACGACCGCGATCAGCGGGAAGCGCTTCTCGGCCCCCTTGGCGTGCCGGCCCGCGCCCAGCCACCGGGTGAACATCGTGAACCCGAGCAGCGCCGACGTCGCCAGCACGGCGAACGCCACCCACGCCATCACCCGCGACCCGGTGACCAGGTGCACGATCCAGCAGGCCAGCGCGGAGAGCGCGAGCATGGGGTGGGAGAAGATCAGCGCGGCGGGGAAGCGCGTGACCTTCGCCGCCTGCTGCCGCATCCCGCCACCCGACAGCCACAGGTAGAGCAGGTAGATGCCGACCATCGCGGTGATCAACCATGTCACGACAGTGACCAGACCCACTGGGCCTCCTCGAAGTCCCCGATCCCTGCCGCCACGCTATGCACAAGAGCCGACGCACGTCACCGGATACACCAAAGTGCTATCCGTCCTACGAAATCGCCCGCCGAGCCGGCCTGTCGGTGGCGTGTGCCAAGGTAGAGGAGTGCGTCGCATCCATCCCGACATCGAAGACAATCCAGACATCGAACAGGCCTACGCCTACCCGCCCGACCGGCCCTGGCTGCGCCTCAACATGGTCTCCAGCGCCGACGGCGGCGCCTGGCTGAAGGGCCTGTCCGCCGGCCTGTCCAGCAAGGGCGACCGGCGGATCTTCGGAGTGCTGCGCGGGCTGAGCGACGTGATCCTCGCGGGCGCCGCCACCGTCAGAGCCGAGGGGTACGGCCCGGCCAAGCCCCGCGAGTCGTGGCGCGGCCTGCGCGCCGGGCGCCCCGCCGCCCCGCCGGTCGCCGTCCTGACCCGCCGCCTCGACCTCGACCTGTCCCGCCCGCTGTTCACCGAGGCCCGGCCGGACGCCCGCCCGATCGTCATCACCTGCGCCGCGGCGCCCGCCGACCGGCGCGCCGAGGCCGCCGCGCTGGCCGAGGTGATCGTGGCCGGTGACGACCGGGTCGACCTGGAGCGGGCGGTGCGCGAGCTGCACGACCGCGGGCTGACGCGGATCCTGTGCGAGGGCGGGCCGAAGGTCAACGGCCAGCTCGCGGCGGCGGGCCTCATCGACGAGCTGTGCCTGAGCGTCAGCCCCCTGCTGATCGGCGGCGACGCGGCCCGCGTGCTCAACGGCGAGACCTGCCAGGTGAACCTGACCCTCCGGCAGGTGCTGGAGGAGGACGGCGCCCTGTTCTGCAGCTACGTGAGGGAGTGACGACATGGACGAACCCGTCGAGATGAGGCTTCCGGTCCTGCCGCCGGTGGCGCCGATGCTGGCCAAGGCGGTCAAGGGCATGCCCGCGCAGGACGGCACGCTGTTCTACGAGCCGAAGTGGGACGGGTTCCGCTGCATCATCTTCCGGGACGGCGACCAGGTCTTCCTGGGCAGCCGCAACGAGCGGCCGTTCACCCGCTACTTCCCCGAGCTGGTCGAGGCGGTCAAGGCCGAGCTGCCCGAGCGGTGCGTGGTCGACGGTGAGATCGTCCTGCGCAAGGGGCAGGAGCTCGACTTCGAGGCGCTGCAGCAGCGCATCCACCCGGCGGCGTCGCGGGTGCGGATGCTGGCCGAGCAGACCCCGGCCTCGTTCGTCGCCTTCGACCTGCTGGCGCTGGGCGACGAGTCGCTGATGGAGACCCCGTTCGCCGAGCGCAGGACGCGACTGGAGTCCATCTTCGGCGCGGCCGGCCGGTCGATCAGGCTGACCCCGATCTCCACCAGCGACGGGCAGGCCGCCGACTGGTTCGAGATGTTCGAGGGGGCGGGGCTCGACGGCATCATCGTCAAGCCCGGCGACCAGCCGTACGTGCCGGACAAGCGGACGATGTTCAAGGTCAAGCACGAGCGCACCGCCGACGTGGTGATCGCGGGCTACCGCGAGCACAAGAGCGGGCCGATCGTGGGCTCGCTGCTGCTCGGGCTCTACGGCGACGACGGGCGGCTGCACCATGTCGGGGTGGCGGCCTCGTTCCCGATGGCGCGCAGGGCCGAGCTGGTCGAGGAGCTCAAGCCGTACCTCGCCGAGCTGGGCGAGCACCCGTGGGGGCACTGGGCCGAGCAGGCCGCCGCCACCGTCGGCCAGCCCGCGGCGGGGCCCGCGACGGGCGGGCAGCGGGTGCCGGGGGCGATCTCGCGGTGGAACGCCAAGAAGGACCTGTCGTTCATCCCGCTCAGGCCGGAGCTGGTGATCGAGGTGGCCTACGACAGCATGGAGGGCGACCGCTTCCGGCACACCGCGCACTTTCGGCGCTGGCGGCCCGACCGTACTCCGCGGTCGTGCACCTACGAGCAGTTGGAACGACCGATTTCGTACAACCTTGATGACATCCTTGCCCGATAGCGAAGAAATGCGTTATATCTCGTCTCATGAGCAGTTCTACCGGTGACGAGCTGAAGGCGGCCGTTTCCGCGCGCCGCGACCTGGGCCCGGACTTCGAGGACGCCATCGTCGAGTCGTTCCTCGACAAGATGGGCCAGGAGGTCGACCGGCGGGTGGACGAGCGCCTGGCCGCCGCCGCCCCGTCGATGCGGCAGGTCACCAACGACAAGGTCGCCGACGGGCAGCGCCTGGCGCTGGCGATCGTGTCCCTGGTGATGGGCACGGGCGCCACGATCGCCATGGCGGAGAGCAAGTCCCCGATGGAGATGTTCCTCATCGTGTGGCTGGGCATCGTGGCGCTCAACGCCGCCTTCACCCTGGGCCGCCGCCGCTCCTGAACCCCGCCGCCCTGAAGCCGTGCCGGTCCTGAAGCCCGCCGCTTCTGAAGCCCGCCGCTTCTGAAGCGCGCCGGTTCTGCGACCGCGCCGGTCAGGGGGCGAGCCAGATGAGGCCCGCGAAGCGGCCGGCTCGCTGCTCCCTGCGGTGGGAGTAGAGTTCCGCCGACTCGATGGTGCAGCGGGCGTCATGGCGTACCTCGCCGACCCCGGCCGCGCGGAGCTGGGCGTCGATACCGGCGCGCAGGTCGAGCGCGGGGGTGTCCCAGGAGGTCCGCGACCAGGTCTCCGGCACCCGGCCTGCCACCCGCTCGCGCAGCTCGGCCGGCACCTCGTAGCAGCGCCCGCACGCCCCCGGCCCGACCAGCGCCACCATCCGCGCCGGACGGGCGCCCTCGGCCGCCATCGCCTCGACCAGCGCCGTCGCCACCCCCGCCTCGGTGCCCGGCCGCCCCGAGTGCGCCGCGCCGACCATCCGGGCGACGGGATCGGCCACCAGCACCGCCGGGCAGTCGGCCCCGAGCGCCGCCAGCGCCAGCCCCGGCTCGGTGGTGAAGACGGCGTCGAGCGGCGGCGGGTCGTCGCCGAACGGCCCGCTGACACGAGCGACGTCGGCGCCGTGCACCTGGCGCATGAACACGATGTCCCGCACGCCCAGCTCGGCGGCCGTCAGCCGCCGGTTCTCCCGCACGGCCGCCGGGTCGTCGCCGACGAGCCCGCCGAGGTTGCGCGAGCCGTACGGCGGCGCGCTCACGCCACCGTGGCGATCGGTCACGACGGCGTGTACACGGTCGGCGAGAAGCATGCCTCGATTTTAGGCCGCTGCCCGCGACGATCATCCGGATATGATCGGTTAGATGAACGCGGATGCCGACGAAGCCGCGCGGGGCCGCGCGAACGTCCTCTACAGCAGGGCCGAGTCGTACTTCAACCTCGACCGCAACGACGCCGCCATCGCCGACCTGACCGAGGCGATCACCCTCGTGCCCGGCATGGCCAGGGCCTGGCGGATGCGCGGCGAGTGCCACCGCCTGAACGACCGCTACGACGCGGCGCTCAGCGACTTCGACGAGGCGCTCAAGCTCGAACCGGACAGCGCGTTCTCGATCGGCTCGCGCGGCCAGGTGTACGCCGCGCTCGATCGTCCCGAGGAGGCGCTGGCCGACTTCGAGCACGCGCTGACGCTGGCCCCCGGCGAGCACTGGATCCTCGACTCCAGGGCGGGGCTGCTGGCCGACCTCGGCCGCTGGGACGAGTCGCTGACCGACCTCACCAAGCTCATCGAGCTGGACGGCGAGTCCGCCCGCTCCTGGTCGCGCCGGGGCGACCTGTACTACCGCATGGACCTGTACACCGAGGCGCTCGACGACTTCACCCAGGCGTTGCGCGTCGAGCCCGGCAGCGTGCGGGCGCTCACCGGCCGCGGCGACACCCTGCGGATGCTGGACCGGGACGAGGAGGCGCTCGCCGACCTCACCTCCGCCGTGCAGCTCGCGCCGGACAACGCCAGCGCCCTCGCCAGCCGCGGCGCGACCCTCGCCGACCTCGAACGCTTCGAGGAGGCCATGGCCGACCTCGACCGGGCCGTCGAGGCCGCCCCCGGGTACGCCTGGGCCTACCAGGTGCGCGGTGGGGTGCTGCAGACCCTCGACCGCCATGAGGAGGCGGTGGCCGACTTCACCAGGGCACTCGACCTTGAGCCGTAACATGCGGGCATGAAGGTCATCCTGTTCGGCGCCACCGGCATGGTGGGACAGGGGGTCCTGCGCGAGTGCCTGCTGGACCCCGAGGTCGAGTCCGTGCTGGCCGTGGGCCGTACCGCCACGGGGGTACGGCACGCCAAGCTGCGCGAGCTGCTCCGCCCCGACCTGTTCGACCTGCCCGCCCTGGACGGCTTCGACGCCTGCTTCTTCTGCCTGGGCGTGTCGTCGGTGGGCATGAGCGAGCAGGACTACCGGCGGGTCACCCACGACCTGACGCTGTCGGTCGCCGGGCGGCTGGCCGGGCAGGAGAAGCTGACGTTCGTCTACGTCTCCGGCGCGGGCACCGACGAGCGGGGCAGGAGCATGTGGGCCCGGGTGAAGGGCCGCACCGAGAACGCGCTGCTCGCCCTGCCCTTCCAGGCGTACATGTTCCGGCCCGGCTACATCCAGCCGCTGCACGGCATCACCTCCAGGACCAGGTGGTACCGGCTGGCCTATGTCGTCGTCGCCCCGCTCTACCCGCTGCTGCGGCGGCTGTTCCCGGCCCAGGTGACCACGACCGAGCAGATCGGCAGGGCGATGCTCGGGGTGGCCAGGCGCGGGTGGCCGCGCCGCGTGCTGGGGCCGAAGGACATCAACGAGGTCCGGCCGTAGCCTGGCGGCCGCGTCGCCACCCCGGCGTTCACCGTCGGCGGCATGAGACGCGCGCTCGGGCTGATCTGGGTAGGGGGGTACTCATGCCCGTTCTCTCCCGTTGCCGGATGCTCAACGCAGCCACTGACAAGGGGAGAACGACATGTGGAGCATCCGAAAGACAGCGGGGGTGGCGGCCTCGGCCGCTCTGCTCTTCTCGATGGCGGGTACGGCCGCCGCGGCTGAGGCGTCCAGCGCGCCGCCGTGGAAGTCCTGCGCCAACGGGTCGGCCTGCCTGTACGAGAAGGCCAAGGGCCAGGGCGTGCGGACCACGCTCGACTGCGGCCTGACCTTCCTGCCCGCCGGCGTCGCCAACAACACCGTCTCCGCCTGGAACAAGTCGGGCCAGCCGCTCTACCTGTTCGACGCGCTGGCCGGCGCGGGACAGCCCGACATCCTCGACATCATCCCGGTCGACGACAAGGGGACGAAGGAGAAGGAGAACCAGGTCGCGCTCGACGCCGACGCCGCCAAGAAGGCCGACTTCGCCTTCTACGCGTGCGCCGACGAAGAGGATTGACCCTAACGCCCCCGGCCCGCCGCCCCCTCCAGGGCGGCGGGCTTCACAGGTTCAGCCCGGCCCGTCTTCCTCACTCACAGCCCTGGCCTTGCTGGGCTGGACCCTCATCGGCTCGCCCGGCATCTTCGGGTAGTTCGGCGGGTACGGCATGTCCCCCCGTTCGTCCCGGTCGTACCACTCCAGGAGTGTCTCGAGGGAGAACGCGCGGTCGTCGATGGCCGCGTGCACATCGCCCAGTTTGGCGAAGCGCGCGGGCACGGTACGGATGTCGAAGTCGGCCGGGTCGGCGTCGACCAGCTCCTCCCAGGTCAGCGGGGTGGAGACGGGCGCGTGCGGCTTGGCCCGCACGGAGTAGGCGCTGGCCACGGTGCGGTCGCGGGCGTTCTGGTTGTAGTCGATGAAGACCTTCTCGCCGCGTTCCTCCTTCCACCAGTTGGTGGTGGCCAGCGCGGGCGCCCGGCGTTCGATCTCCCGGGCGAAGGCGATGGCGGCGTGCCGTACCTGGGTGAAGTCCCACTGGGGCGCGATGCGGACGTTGATGTGGATGCCGCGGCTGCCGGAGGTCTTGGGGAAGCCGATCATGCCCAGCTCCTCCAGGACGGCCCTGGCCTCGAAGGCGACCTTGCGCGCCTCGTCGAAGCCGGTGCCGGGCTGCGGGTCGATGTCGATGCGCAGCTCGTCCGGGTGCTCGACGTCGCCCGCGCGGACCGGCCACGGGTGGAAGTCGATGGTGGCGAGGTTGGCGCAGTAGGCGATAGCGGCCACCTCGGTCACCTTGAGCGCGTCGGCGCTGCGCCCGCTGGGGAAGCGGATCGTGACGGTCTCCAGCCAGTCGGGCCGCTTGGCGGGCATCCGTTTCTGGTAGATCGCCTCGGTCTGCACCCCATCCGGGTGCCGTTTGAGGTAGGTGGGCCGATCCTTGAGCGCGCGCAGTGCCCCCTCGCCGACGCTCACGTAGTACTCCACCAGCGCCCGCTTGGTGGCGCCGATCTCCGGAAAGTAGATCTTGTCGGGATTGGTGACCTTCACGGTCCGCCCCCCGACCTCAAGCTCTATGTACGGCGATGCCATGAGGCGAACCTACCCGGGGATAGGCGGGGGTGTCCCGGAGCGGCCACGGCGGCGGGACCGGGCGGGCTCGACAGGACACCCCGACGACCACCCGCCGATCTCGCCGGTCGGGCGCTGGCGCGCCACCCGGCCGGCCATGACAGGTCGCCGACGGCTCCAGCACGGGCGTTGGCTGTGCCGCCACTGCGACCTGGCAGGTGATCTCACCCTCTGGAAGGCGATGTCACCCCCCATAACCATAAAGACGCATATTTCACCAGAAGGGATGCTCGACGGGTGGATATCTTCTTTGACCTGCCTGGTTAGGCTGGGAGCATGGACAAGGTGGTCAAGAGCGACGCCGAGTGGCGCGTACAGCTGTCTCCCGAGGAGTTCCACGTGCTCAGGGAGGCCGGCACCGAGCGCCCCTACACCGGGGAGTACGTCGACACCAAGACCGAGGGTGTCTACTCCTGCCGCGCGTGCGGGGCCGAGCTGTTCCGATCCGACTCCAAGTTCGAGTCCCACTGCGGCTGGCCCAGCTTCTACGAGGCGCGGGACTCCGACGCGGTGGTGCTGATCGAGGACCGCGCCCACGGCATGCTCCGTACGGAGGTCCGGTGCGCGACCTGTGACAGCCATCTGGGCCACGTCTTCCACGGCGAGGGCTACGCCACGCCCACCGACGACCGCTACTGCATCAACTCGGTCTCCCTGAGGCTCGAACCCGCCAAGTAGGCCCCCTGGTCTCGGCCGTACAGACCCCGCAGAGCGTCAACCGACGGGAAATCCCGCACTTCGGCGCCCTCGGAGATGGCACGATAGGCGCTCACACGGAGCACCCGGCCGGTCGCGCGTTGTGTCCGCGCTCGCCGCCGGGCTCCGCGTCCGATTCAGGCGAACGATACGTCGACGCCGGCCGTCGCGCCTGTCGTGGTGTCGGTGGGTGGCGTCCGCGCCGTCCAGAAGGCGGGATGGATCGTGCAATGGCAGCAAGTGGTGATGCTGGGCGCCACCGGCGGGCTGGTCGTCGAGGTCATCACCCTCTGGGGGCATCTGACCTCATGGCAGCGTGCCCGGCACATCGCCCGGGTGGGCAGGAAACGCGTCCTGCCCTCACTGTCGCAGTACATCGACCCGCAGGCGGACACGCTGGTCGCGGTCACCCGGCTGCTGCTGGGCGCCGCGGCCGGCGTGCTCATGCACGATCAGATCGACGGCCCGATGGCGGCGATCGCGGTGGGCGCCGCCGGTCCCGCGCTGCTACGCCATCTGGGGTCGGGCCGTACCGTCCATGACGCCCTGGCGCGCGGCGAAAGCCCGGCGCGGCCCGCCGCGGACGCCCCGGTGGTCCCGCCCGCGAGGCAACGGCAGAAGCAGGGGGCGGTCGAGTGAGAACGCAGTCCTCTCTGCGGCGCCGGTACTGGGAGTCGCTCACCGACGCCTCCCCAGGAGATCCCCGGGGTTGTCCGGGCCGCGGTCTGCCGCACCGCTACCGCGCCGCGCTCTTGGGTGCCTGCCCTCCTCCCCGTGACGCCGAACGGGCTGTGGAGCGTCCTCCGCGAAGGACGCAGAACGTGTCCGCCGTCTTGTCCGGGCTGCTGGTCGCGGCCACGGTCCTCGGGGTCGTCGCCATCCGTTTCGCTCACGAGAGTGCCACGGTGGCGCTCTCGCCCCGCCGCACCGGCCCCGTGAACTCGGTGGCGTTCAGCCCCGACGGCCGCACCCTGGCCAGCGGCAGCACCGACGGCGGCATCCGGCTCTGGGACACGCTCACCCGCCGCCCCCGCGTCACCCTCACCGGCCACACCGGCCCCGTGAACTCCGTGGCGTACAGCCCCCTCCGCCACACGCTGGCCAGCGGCAGCGCGGACCGCACCATCCGGCTCTGGGACACGCTCACCAACCGCCAGATCGCCGCCTCCACCAACAGCGGCCCGGTGAGCTCACTGGCCTTCAGCCCCGACGGCCGCATCCTGGCCAGCGGCGGCACCGACGGCGGCATCCGGCTCTGGGACACCCTCACCCGCCGCCCCCGCGTCACCCTCACCGGCCACACCGGCCCCGTGAACTCGGTGGCCTTCAGCCCCGACGGCCGTATCCTGGCCAGCGGCGGCACCGACCGCACCATCCGGCTCTGGGACACCCTCACCAACCGCCAGATCGCCGCCTCCACCAACAGCGGCCCGGTGAACTCGCTGGCCTTCAGCCCCGACAGACGCACCCTGGCCAGCGGCAGCCAAGACCGGATCATCCGCCTCTGGGACACCACCGGCCGCCGGATCGGCTCCTTCTTCACCGGCCACATCGGCCCCGTGAACGCCCTGGCCTTCAGCCCCGACGGCCGCACCCTGGCCAGCGGCAGCGGGGACCGTACCGGTGACGGCACCGTGCGCCTCTGGGACATGACCACCGACCGCAGGGTCGGTGTCGCCTTCACCCACCACACCGGCCCCGTCAAGTCCGTGGCCTTCAGCCCCGACGGCCACACCCTGGCCAGCGGCAGCGCCGACGGCACCCTGCGCCTCCGGGACACGGCGATGCCGGGCCAGGGGAGACCCGGCTGCCGGGACAGGAAGCCCGCCGAGGGCGCCGCCTGCTGAGCGCGGAGAAGCCAGGCTTGGCTCAGCCGGGCTCCGGGTGGGTCACCTTGCAGCTGTCGTCGTCCGGGCCGAGGATGTTGGCGAGGACGGGGTTGCCGTTCTCGCCGAACTTCGCCTGGACGAACACGACCGGGACGGCGACGCCCCGCTCCCTGAGGTACTCCAGGCCGCGCTCGCACAGGGTGATGGCCTGCGACGAGTTGTCCGCCGACTCCGGCAGATCCGTGTAGATCCTGAGATAGCCACCCACAGTCCGGATGTCCTTCAGTCTCTTGGCCGCCTTGTCGCTGTTGCCCCACCGCTCGGTGAAATACGCGGCAGCCCTCTCGTCGGTGTGCTCGGACTTCGCCCGCACACCCTGCTCACCGGCGCCCGGCTGCACTGGTGGTGGCCCGCCCTGTCCGGCCGCGAGGTGCCCGCCCGCGTCCTGCGCGACCGGAGGCCGGACGTCCGGGACCGGTTCGCCGGCGTCCCGCCCACCCGGGACCGGCGCCCCGGCCGGGGGCACCAGCTGGATCACCACCCCGCCCGGCGTCCGCGACGGCTCGTCCGCGAGCGTGCTGCCCGCCACCACCAAGCCCGCGACCGCCAGCGCCGCCACCACGGCCGACGCCTCCAGCGCCCAGCCCCGCCGCCTCGGCCTGCGCCGCCGTCCCGCCCGTCTGGATCGCACCTGGCCGCCGCCTTCGTCCACCCGTTGCCTCGCTAGGACAGGGATTTCCGCTGATTATGGCAAACGCGGACGGATCAGGACCGGTACATCACCGATCCGGAATGGTCCCGAGAAGATCAGGGCGCTGGTCCCATGCCCTTGGGAAGGCGGGCATGGCTGAATAGGGCATCCGGTCCGAACCAGTCCGAGGGGGTCTGATGGTGCTGGGGTGGAACGTCTACGCCCTGCAGTGCGTGCTGGGTGCGCTGGTCGAGGCGGCCAGGCGCGAGGAGCGGCGGCGCCTCGGCCAGGACCTGCACGACAGTCTCGGCCTGGCGCTGACCGGGATGGGGTTCGCGCTCGACGCCGTGGCGCGCATGCTGCGCGCCGGGGAGCACGAGGCGGCGCTCGCCCTCGTCGGGGAGATTAGGGGCCAGCTCAGTGAGACGGCGGCGGGCGCGCAGGCCGTCGTACGCGGCCTGCGACCGCCGGAGCTGGACCGGCTGGGCCTGACGGGGGCGGTCCGGGAGGCCACGACGGCGCTGTCGTCCAGCGGCGTCGAGGTGGACGTCGAGGCCGACGACACCGGCGGCCTCGACCCCGAGGTCGAGACCGCCGCCTACTGGACGGTGCGCGAGGCGCTGGCCAACGCGGCCAGGCACGCGACCCCACGCAGCTGCTCGGTACGGCTGCGCCGCAGCGGGGACGCCCTCGCGGTGACGGTCAGCGACAACGGCCGCGGCCTGCCCGCCCGCGCGGTGCCGGGCACCGGCCTGTCGTCCATGCGCGAGCGGGTGACCAGGCTCGACGGGGCGTTCACCATCGACACCGGCGCCAAGGGCACCACGATCGCCGCGTCCATCCCGCTGGTCAGAACAGCCCTCTGACGGGACGCCCGGCTAGGGCAGCGTGGCGATGAGGTCGCCGATCGGCTTGCGGACGCCGGTGAAGAACGGGGTCTCCTCACGGGTGTGCCGCCGCGCTTCGGCGCCGCGCAGCGTACGCATCAGGTCGACGATGCGGTGCAGTTCGTCGGCCTCGAAGGCGAGCATCCACTCGTAGTCGTTCAGCGAGAAGCAGGCGACCGTGTTGGCCCGCACGTCCGGGTACTCACGGGCCATCTTGCCGTGCTCGGCCAGCATCCTGCGCCGGTCGGCGTCGTCGAGGAGATACCACTCCAGCGAGCGCACGAACGGGTAGACGCTGACGTAGCCGCGCGGCTCCTCCTCGGCCAGGAACGCCGGGATGTGCGACTTGTTGAACTCGGCCGGCCGGTGCAGCGCCATCGCCGACCAGACCGGCTGGCTGAGCCGTCCGAGGGTGGTGCGCCGGAAGCGGGAGTAGACCTCCTGCAGGTCCTCCGCGGTGGGCGCGTGCCACCAGAACATGTAGTCGGCGTCGGCCCTGAATCCGGCCACGTCGTAGCAGCCGCGGGTCACCACGTCCTTCTCGGCCATCTGCTCAAGCAGTTCGTTGACCTCGTCGGCCATGCCTTCCCGGTTGCCGGGGCTCTGCTCGGTGGTCTTGAACACCGACCACATGGTGTAACGGATGACCTGGTTCAGATCGCGTGCCTTCAAGCTCATGGCCTCATTCTCCTCCGAGGGACAGGTGGTCCAGAATCCGGGCCGCCGCCGTACGGGCGGTGGACACGCAGGCGGGGACGCCGAGGCCGTCGTAGGCCGCGCCGCAGACGGCGAGGCTCGGCTCGACGGCCACGGCCGCGCGGACGCGGGCCACCCGGTCGAGGTGGCCGACGTTGTACTGCGGCAGACCGCCGCCCCAGCGGCTGACCCGGCTGTCGCGCGGCAGCCCGCGCACGCCCAGCACCTCGCTCGCCTCGGCCATCGCCAGCGAGACCAGCTCGCCGTCCTCGCGGTGCAGCAGGTGCTCTTCGCCGATCCGGCCGATCGAGTAGCGCAGCACGATGAGGTCGGGCGCGGACCGGGCCACGTGCGGCCACTTGATCGAGGTGAACGTCGAGCCCTTGATCGGGCGCCCGTCCACCGGCGGGACCAGGTAGCCGCTGCCGGTGGGGATCTCCGGGAAGGCGGTGCGCGGGAAGGCGAGGGTGATGATCGCCATGCTGGCGTAGTCGATCCTGGCCAGTTCGGCGGCGGCCTTGGGCACCTCGTCCGCGAGCAGCCTGGCGGCGGCGGGGCCCGGCGCGGCGACGATCACGGCGTCCGCGTCGATGACCTCCGGCCGGGGCACCGGCCCCGTCACCAGCCGCCAGCCCTCGGGCGTGCGGTGCAGCTCGCGCACGGTCACGCCGGTCCTGACGTCCGCGCCGGAGGCCTTGGCGACCGCCTCGGGCAGCGTGCCGAGGCCGCCGCGCAGCGTGGTGAAGACCGGGCCCGCGTTCTTGGGCGTGTCGGCCACGATCTCCCTGGCCGCCGACAGCAGCGAGCGCTCGGAACGTGCCACCGCGGCGATCCTCGGCATGGTCGCCTCCAGCGACAGCATGTCGGAGCGGCCCGCGTACACGCCGCCGAGCAGCGGCTCGACCAGGCGCTCGACCACCTCGGCGCCCATCCTGGCGCGGATGTAGGCGGCGACGGACACGTCCGTGCGGACCAGCGTGGCCGGCAGCACCTGGTCCAGCGGCACCCGCAGGAGCCCGCCCGGCGAGACGATGCCCGATCTGGCCAGTTCGGCGAGGTCCGCGGGCACGCCCATGACCTGCCCCTTCGGCATCGGCCGCAGCGCTCCCCTGGTGTAGACCGCTCCACCGGTCGGGCCCGGCGCCACCAGGTCGTCGGCCAGCCCCACCTGGGTCGCCAGGTCCTTGCCCTCGGGCCGCCTGGCCAGCATCGCCTCGGCGCCCTCGTCCACGCTGACGCCCGCTATCTCGGAGGCGATCAGCTTGCCGCCGATGCGGGAGGCGCCCTCCAGCACGGTCACCCGAAGTCGTTCGCCCGCGCTCTGGCGGAGAAACCACGCGGCGGCGAGGCCTGAGATCCCGCCCCCGACGATCACTACATGCCGTCGATTCCCGTCCACGTCTCAAGACGCTACCGCCTCGGGTGTCCGCCCTTCATCGTGACCACCCGGAAGACGGAACGTGACGCCTTCGAGACACCTCAGATCAAACCGACCTGAACCCACACCCGTCGTACAGGGCATGAAGAGTCTCCGGTACGGCGTTGCACTCACGGCGGCGTGTGCTGCCCTCCTCCTGTCGGGTTGTGGCGGGGGTGAGATGAGCCAGACGCTGAGCAGGGGCGGCGGCGCCGCCCCCGTGGCCCCCGCAGCGGAAGGCCCCATGCAGGACGCCGCCAGCTCTGCGATGCAGCGGAACGACGGCAAGACCGCCGAGCAGGTGAAGATCACGCCGGAGCAGCGCTCGATCGTCTACGTGGCCGAGATGACCGTCCGAGCAAAGGATGTGAGCACCGCCTCCGACCAGGCCAAGCAGCTCGTCGCCGGCGCCGGTGGCCATCTGGCCAGCGAGGAGTCCAACTCCTACGACAGCGGCGACGGCTCCGCCACGCTGGTCTTCAAGATCCCTCCGGCCCGCTACCAGGAGGTGCTGAACAAGCTCGCCAAGGACCTCGGCAAGCGCGAGACGCTCCAGCAGAACACCACCGACGTCACCGAGCAGGTGGCCGACGTGGAGAGCAGGCTGAAGTCGTCGGAGCAGGCGCTGGCCTCGCTGCGCACGCTGCTGAAGCGGGCCGACACCATCGGCCAGGTGCTGCAGGTCGAGCGGGAGATCTCCGCGCGCGAGGCCGAGCTGGAGTCGCTGCAGGCCAGGCAGAAGTCGCTGACCTCGCAGGTCGCGATGGGGACGCTTACGCTGCGCCTGGTCGGCCCTGCCGCCCTGGTGGTCGAGCCCGAGGACGAGCCGGCCGGCTTCCTCGGCGGCCTGAAGTCGGGCTGGGACGGCCTGGTGTCCTTCGTCAAGGTCGTCCTGACCGTGGTCGGCGTCCTGCTCCCCTGGCTGATCGTGATCGTCCCGCTGACGTTCCTGGCCCTCGCCCTGGTACGGCGCCGCCGCGCCAACCGCCCCCGCCCCGGTCCCGCGCCGTACTTCGCCACGGGCTCCGACCTGCCGCCGCACCACCCGGGTGAAGCCTCGTCGCGCCCCGCTGACGACGACGAGCCGTCAGGCGCGACCCGCGCCCAGTGACACGCGGGGTGCCGCGGTCAGGCGGCGCTGGTCTCGTGGACCAGGTCGGTGAGGCGCTTGAGCTGGTCGGGGTCGGTCGAGGGGAGCACGCCGTGGCCCAGGTTGAACACGTGCCCCTCGGCCGCCTTGCCCCTGTTCAGGATGTCGAGGGCCTTGCCCTCGACCGCCTCCCACGGCGCCAGCAGGATGGCGGGGTCGAGGTTGCCCTGCAGCGCCTTGCCGGGCCCGACCCTGCGCGCGGCCTCGTCCAGCGGCACCCGCCAGTCGACGCCCACCACGTCCGCTCCCGCCTCGCCGAGCAGCCCGAGCAGCTCCCCGGTGCCCACGCCGAAGTGGATCCGCGGCACCTCCCCGAGCCCCTCAAAGATCCGCCGCGTGTACGGCAGCACGAACTCGCGGTAGTCGTCCGGCGCCACCGCACCCACCCAGGAGTCGAACAGCTGGATCGCCGAGGCGCCCGCCCGCACCTGGATGCGCAGGTGCTCCAGGACGATGCCGGTCAGCCGCTCCATGAGGGCGTGCCACAGGCGCGGCTCGCCGTACATCATGGCCTTGGTGTGGTCGTGGTTCTTGGACGGGCCGCCCTCGATCAGGTAGGAGGCCAGCGTGAACGGCGCGCCCGCGAAGCCGATCAGCGGCGTGTCGCCGAGCTCGCCGACCAGCCCCTGGATCGCCTCGGTGACGTACGGCACGTCGTCGGGCTCGATGGGGCGCAGCACCTCGAGCCCGGCCGCGTCGCGGATCGGGTCGGCGACGACGGGACCGACGCCGGGCTTGATGTCGAGGTCGACGCCGATGGCCTTGAGCGGCACCACGATGTCGCTGAAGAAGATGGCCGCGTCCACGCCGTAGCGGCGCACCGGCTGCATGGTGATCTCGACGATGAGGTCGGGGGTCGCGCAGGCCCGCAGCATCGGCACCCCCTCGCGCACGGCGAGGTACTCGGGAAGCGAGCGCCCGGCCTGGCGCATGTACCACACCGGGGTGTGCTGGACGGGCTGGCGGCGGCAGGCGCGAAGGAACGCTGACTCGGCGAGACTCACTCTCCAAGGGTCCCACGCCGGGGCTCCGCCCCCGTCATCAGCCACTGGGCGCAGTGTCGGAAAAGTAGGCATTGCACTACTCAAATCATCATCAGGCGCGCGGGCCAAGGTTTAGCGGCGGCATCCGCGACCCGCCTGCCGCGCGGCCACCGCGGGTACAGTGCGTCTCACGGATGGCCACTACACCCGTCCGGACTGGACCAAATGTTCGCCAAGTCACCGCGCGGCATCGATTACGGCACCACTTTCGGGACACGCCGAGCGCGTTGCGCGGAATTGTCAGCGAGGCGTGCCAACGTCGGAGCCACGACCCGAAGAAAGGCTCCGGTGCGATGACCGCGTTGTGGAGTTCCCCCGAGTGCCGCAGAGAGCACTGTGCTTCCTGCGCTGCCGAGCGGCTGTTCACGCAGCCGCCCTGCCTCGACGGACACCAGTCCGGCGAGTGCCCCGAATGGGCATGCGCCGACTGCGGCCACGCGATCATCATCGGCCTCGCCGAGCCCGTCAGGTCGGTGGAACGCCTGGTTACGGCAGCGGCTTGAGCGACTTGATCGGATCCCATGCGCACCCCTGTGGTCCCCACCCGCCCGTCTTCGACCTACGCTTCGGCTATGACCACCGGTGACGAGCCTTCGGCCCCCGCCGCCTTCCGGCGGGCCGCCGAGAGCCTGCGTCCAACCGAGGTCAGGCCGGAGATCGAGCTCGAGGACCTGCCCGCGCCGCAGCGGCTCGCGCCGCACGCCGCGGCCATCGGCGCGTCCGTGTACCGCGATGACGAGGAGATCGCGGTAGGCAGGCTGATCCTGCTGTTCGACCCCGAAGGCCAGCGCGGCTGGGACGGCCCCTTCCGCCTGGTCGCCTACGTCCGGGCGGACATGGAGCCGGAGATCACCTCCGACCCGCTGCTCGGCCCCGTCGCGTGGAGCTGGCTGACCGAGTCGCTCGACGCGCACGAGGCCGGCTACTCCGCCGCGGGCGGCACGGTGACCAAGGCGGTCTCGGAGGGGTTCGGCAACAAGGGCGACGACCCTGTCACCACCGAGCTGGAGCTTCGGGCGTCCTGGTCTCCCGCGGGGGAGGACCTCTCCGGCCATGCCGCCGCCTGGTGCGATCTGATGTGCCTGGCGGCGGGCCTCCCACCCCTCCCACCCGACGTGGCCGCACTGCCACGCCGCCGCGAAGATCCGGAGTCCTTCAGGCGTGACCGAACGAAGTAAGGGAACGAACCCCATGGTCCTGAGACCGTCCAAGGAGGTCTCATGACCGAGGAACCGACCATCGTCCCGCTACTGGAGCCCCGCGAGGGGATCCCGCCGGTCGTCACCGACGCGGTGGCGCTGGCCGAGACCGTCGAGGCGTTCGCGGCGGGCACCGGCCCGGTGGCCGTCGACGCCGAGCGTGCCTCGGGTTACCGCTACGGCGGGCGCGCCTACCTGGTGCAGCTCCGGCGGGCGGGCGCGGGCAGCGCGCTCATCGACCCCATCGCCTGCCCCGACCTGTCCGCGCTGCACGACGCCGTGACCGGCGCGGAGATCGTCCTGCACGCCGCGTCCCAGGATCTGCCGTGCCTGGCGGAGGTGGGGTTCAGGCCGCGCACGATGTTCGACACGGAGCTGGCCGGGCGGCTGCTCGGCTACGAGCGGGTCGGGCTCGGCACGATGGTGGAGACCGTGCTCGGCCTGCGCCTGGAGAAGGGCCACTCGGCCGCCGACTGGTCGACCAGGCCGCTGCCCGAGGACTGGCTGCGCTACGCCGCGCTCGACGTCGAGGTGCTGATCGAGCTGCGCGACGTGCTGCACGCCGAGCTCGTCGACAGCGGCAAGCTGGACTGGGCGCGCGAGGAGTTCGACGCGATCCTCGCCACCCCGCCGACCGCGCCCCGGCCCGACCCGTGGCGGCGCACATCGGGCATCCATCGGGTGCGCAACGTGCGGGCGCTGGCCATCGTGCGCGAGCTGTGGACCATGCGCGACCGGATCGCCCGCGAGGGTGACATCGCGCCCGGCCGGGTGCTGCCCGACACCGCGATCATCACCGCCGCGCTCGAGGTGCCGCGTACCAAGAAGGCGCTGACCGAGATCTCCGCCTTCACCGGCCGCAGCGCGCGCCGGCACATGGGCGACTGGCTGGCGGCGGTGGCCAAGGCGCGCACGCTGCCCGACGCAGACCTGCCGCAGCCGAGCACGCCCGGCGACGGGCCGCCCCCGGCCAACCGCTGGGCCGACCGCGATCCCGCCGCCGCCAAGCGGCTCGCGGCCGCCCGCGCGGCGGTCGCCGCACTGGCCGACGAGCACCGCATGCCGACCGAGAACCTGCTGCAACCCGACGTGGTGCGCCGGCTGACCTGGGAGCCGCCCGCCGACATCACCGACGAGACGGTGACCGGCAGGCTGCGCGAGCTCGGCGCGCGCGAGTGGCAGATCTCGCTGACCGCGCATCCGCTCACCAAGGCCCTCGACAGGCTGGAGACCAGGGGCGAGATCTGAGCCACTCTTGACGGCCCTCCCGGGCCGCCGTACGGTCATCTGGAAAGCGCTTTCCAGAGGAGACATCAATGAGCGTGCGTACCCTCGGCGTCGTGATGAACGGCGTCACCGGGCGGATGGGCTACCGGCAGCACCTGCTGCGCTCGGTTCTGGCCATCAACGAACAGGGCGGCCTCACGCTCGCCGGCGGCGACCGGGTCACGCTGAAGCCGGTGCTGGTCGGCCGCGACGCGAACAAGATCGCCGACCTCGCGGCCAGGCACGGCATCGCCGACCACACCACCGACCTCGACGCCGCCCTGGCCGACGACGGCAACGTGATCTACTTCGACGCCCAGGTGACCCAGGCCAGGGTGAAGTCCGTGCTCAAGGCCATCGAGGCGGGCAAGCACGTCTACACCGAGAAGCCCACCGCCGAGTCGGTACGGGAGGCCGTCGCGCTGGCCGAGGCCGCGACCGCCAAGGGCGTCAAGAACGGCGTCGTGCAGGACAAGCTCTTCCTGCCCGGCCTGCTCAAGCTGAAGCGGCTGATCGACGGCGGCTTCTTCGGCCGGATCCTGTCGGTCCGCGGCGAGTTCGGCTACTGGGTGTTCGAGGGCGACTGGCAGCAGGCGCAGCGGCCCTCGTGGAACTACCGGGCCGAGGACGGCGGCGGCATCATCCTCGACATGTTCCCGCACTGGCACTACGTGATGGAGAACCTGTTCGGCAAGGTCACCTCCGTGTACGCCAAGGCCGTCACGCACGTGCCCGAGCGGGTGGACGAGCGGGGCCTGGCGTACCGGGCGACCGCCGACGACGCCGCGTACGGCATCTTCGAGCTCGAGGGCGGGATCGTCGCGCAGATCAACTCCTCCTGGACGGTCCGGGTGAACCGCGACGAACTGGTGGAGTTCCAGGTGGACGGCACGCACGGCAGCGCCGTCGCCGGGCTGCGCGGCTGCCGGTTCCAGCACCGGGCCGCCACCCCCAAGCCCGTCTGGAACCCCGACCTGCCGGTGACCGCGCGCTTCCGGGACGGCTGGCAGGAGGTGCCCGACAACGCCGAGTTCGACAACGGGTTCAAGATCCAGTGGGAGCTGTTCCTGCGGCACGTGCTGGAGGACGCGCCCTTCCCGTACGACTTCGCGTCGGGGGCCCGTGGCGTACAGCTCGCCGAGCTGGGGCTGCGCTCGTCGGCCGAGGGGCGCAGGATCGCGGTGGAGGGGCTGTGAGGATCGACCTGCCCGGCGGGCCGTACACCCTGCGCGAGCCGGTGACCTGGCCGGTCGTCGAGCGGCCCGCCGCGAGCCGGGTCGTGTACGCGGCCGCGCACGTGGTCGCCGACCCGCTCGGCGACAACACGCCCGGCTCCCCCGCCGCCGTCGACTGGGACGTCACGCTGCTGTTCCGCCGCCACCTGTGGTCGCACGGGCTGCGCGTCGCCGACGCGATGGACACCGCCCAGCGCAACATGGGCCTCGACTGGGAGGCCACCCGCACGCTCATCCGGCGCAGCGCCGCCGAGGCGAAGGACTTCGGCGACCCGGCGACGCTGGTGGCCTGCGGCGCGGGCACCGACCACGCCCCCGAGGCGGCCACCCTCGACGCGATCACCGCCGCGTACGCCGAGCAGCTGGCGACCGTCCAGGAGGCGGGCGCCGGGGTGATCGTGATGGCCTCCCGCCAGCTCGCCCGGATCGCCACCGGCCCGCAGGACTACCGGCGGGTGTACGACAGGCTGTTCGAGCTGGCCGACCGCCCGGTGATCCTGCACTGGCTCGGCCCGATGTTCGACCCGAACCTGGCGGGCTACTGGGGCTCCCCCGACATCCCCGCCGCCACCGACTCCCTGCTGGACCTCATCCACGCCAACGCCGCCCTGGTCGACGGCGTGAAGGTGTCCCTCCTCGACGAGCACCACGAGGTACGGCTCCGCGCCGCGCTGCCGCCGGGTGTCCGGTTGTACACCGGGGACGACTTCAACTACCCGTCGCTGATCAGGTCGGGCTCGCACGCGCTGCTCGGGATCTTCGACGCGATCGCGCCCGCCGCCTCGGCCGCCCTCCAGGTGCTCGACGCCGCCGAGGCCGCGTGCGACGAGTCGGGCCGGGACCGGCTGCTCGCCGCCTACGACGAGATCCTCGCCCCCACCGTCCCGCTGTCCCGCAAGATCTTCGAGGCGCCGACGTACCACTACAAGACCGGCATCGTCTTCCTGGCCTGGCTCAACGGCCACCAGGACGCGTTCACCATGGTCAACGGGGCTCAGGCGGCGCGGTCGCTGACCCACCTGGCGGAGGTGTTCCGGCTGGCCGACCAGGCAGGGCTGCTGGCCGACCAGGAGCTGGCCGTGCACCGGATGAGGGCGTTGCTGGCGGTGCACGGACTGTGAGCCTCTCGTTGAACCAGTGGACGACCAGGCGGTGGTCGGTGGCCGAGGCCGTGGACGGGTGCGTGCGGCATGGCGTCGAGGCCATCGGGCTGTGGCGGCAGGAGGTCGCCGCCCAGGGGCTGGACGAGACGATCGCCCTGGTCGAGGCCGCGGGCCTGCGGGTGTCGTCGCTGTGCAGGGGCGGCTTCCTGACCGCGGACACCTCCGCCGCCTTCGCCGCCGCGCTGGACGACAACCGGCGCGCCGTCGACGAGGCCGCGGCGCTCGGCGCCTCCTGCCTGGTCATGGTCGTCGGCGGCCTGCCCGGTGTCACCCCCGGCGAACCCCTGGCCGCGTTCTCGCGGGACCTGGCCGGGGCGCGGGCACGGGTGGCCGAGGCGCTCGCCGCGCTCGCGCCCTACGCGGGCGAGCGCGGGGTACGGCTGGCGCTGGAGCCGCTGCACCCCGTGTACTGCCCGGACAGGGCGGTTCTGTCCACCCTGGGGCAGGCGCTCGACCTGGCCGAGCGGTACCCGGTGGAGCAGGTCGGGGTCGTCGTCGACACCTTTCACGTGTGGTGGGATCCGCAGGTGTTCGAGCAGATCGCCCGCGCGGGTGACCGGATCGCCTCCTACCAGGTGTGCGACTACCTGCACCCGCTTCCGGCCGACGTGCTGCTGGGCCGGGGCATGATGGGCGACGGCGTGATCGACTTCGCCCCGATCACCGAGGCCGTCCGCGCGGCGGGCTACACCGGGGACGTGGAGGTCGAGATCTTCAACGCCGCCGTCTGGGCCGCCGACCCCGACGAGGTCGTCACCACGATGAAGGCCCGCTACGCCTCCCTCGTGGAACGGCCTCAGCGGGCCGTGTAGCGCTCGACCCAGGTCGCGGCGGCCGGGAGGATCTCCTCGACGGAGGGCACCTGCGGGTACCAGGTGCGTTCCCACTCCAGCGACGCCCAGCCGTCGTACCCGTGGTCGCGCAGCAGGGCGCCCGCCTCGTCGAGAGGGGCGGCGCCCGTCCACAGGGGGACCGGGGTGGTGTCGTCGGCCGACACGGCGTCCTTGATCTGGACGTATGCCAGATGCGGGGCCAGGTGGCGCAGGGTGTCGGCGGGGGACTCGCCGTTACGCCAGGGGTGGAGCAGGTCCCAGAGCGCTCCCGTGGTCTCGGGGCGGTCCGTCTCGTCGAGGAGGCGGGCCACGGCGGCGCCGGTGGCCATCAGGTCGTGGGTCTCGACGAGGACGCGTACACCGAGGGCGCCCGCCGTGTCCGAGACGGCCCTGAGCCTGCGGGCGCCGACCGACGGGTCCGCTCCTCGCGGGAAGACGCGCACCCCCGGGGCGCCGAGGGCGGCGGCCAGCTCAAGGTCGGCGCGCAGCCCGTCGAGCACCGGCTCGTCCGGACCCGGCTCACAGATACGGATGTATCCGGCCAGCGCGGCGACCTCTAGGCCCGCCTTCTCGATCCGCCGCCGCGCCTCCACCCGTTCCGCGTCCGTCAGTCCGGCGTGGACACCGGTGTCCGGATGCAGGCGCAGCTCAAGCCCTTCGCACCTGTACTCACGAGCGATCCCGATCGCGTCGTCGAGCCCCAGCCCGGGCATCCCGAGCGTGCTGACCGCCAGTCTCATCCTGCCTCCACCTCATCAGTCGTTGTCCTCGGGGCGCCGGGCAGGCGGCGGACGCTGTCGCGGAGGACGACGGTTCCCGGCACTCTCTCCACCGTGGGCGTCCGCTCACCCGACAAGGCCAGTTCCAGCGCCCGCGCACCCATGCCGGCCAGCGGCAGCCGTACCGTCGTCAGGGCCGGCACGTGGTCGCGCAGCGTCACGATGTCGTCGAACCCGGCCACCGACACCTCGTCCGGCACCCGCACCCCCCGCTCCCGGTACGCGGCCAGCGCGCCCACCGCCATGACGTCGTTGACCGCGAACACGCACGTCGCCTCACCGGTACGGGTGGCCGCCTGGTATCCGCCGTCCCGGTCGAACGCCCCGTGCACCACCTCCGGCTCCGGGAGGCCCAGCGCGGCCAGCTCCTCCAGGAACCCGGCGCAGCGATCGGCCGCGGTCAGCAGGTCCGGCGGCCCGGCCAGGACGGCGAAGCGGGTGTGACCAAGCTCGGCCAGCGAACGGGCCAGCGCTGCCGCCCCCTCCCGGTTGTCGGGCGCGACGGTGTCGGCGCCGAGCAGATCCTGCCCGACGCAGGCGACCCGGCCGCCGCTCTCCTTGTAGCGGTCCAGCTCCTCGCGCAACCTGGCGGTGACGCCGGGGTCGGCGACCCGGGAACCGGCCAGCAGCACGGCACGCACCCGCTGGGCGTTGAGCGTGGCCACGTACGCGATCTCCTGCTCGGGGTCGCGGTGCGTGGTGGCGACCATCACGAGCTGGCCGTGCCCGGCGGCGACCCGCATGGCGCCGTCGGCGATCGCGGCGAAGTACGGGTCGGTGAGGTCGTGCACGACGATGCCGATGACGTTGCTCGCGCCCCGGGCCAGCGTCTGGGCGGCCACGTTGGTGCGGTATCCCAGGTCGGTGGCGGCGCGTTCGACCCGCGCCCGCATCGAGGCGCCCACCTGGCGGGTGCTGCCGTTGAGCACGCGCGAGGCGGTGGCGAGTGAGACGCCCGCCTGCCTGGCGACGTCTTCCAGCGTGACCACGAGGACCTCCAGGAAAGCGATTTCCCCAGTCTGGCAGACGGGAAGGTGCGGGCGCATCCACGCGCGATGCTACGGCCGGCAGGGCTTCCCCGCACGAAACCCGCCACCGCATCGGCCTCTAACCGAGCAGCCAGTCCAGCAAGCCGCCGCCGCGCTTCTCCTCGGGCTGCTCGTTCTGGATCGGGGGTTCCTGCGTCGGGGCGGTCTCCTGCGTGGGCTCCTCGGTGGGCTCGGACTTGACCTGCTGCTCCGGCGTGGACTTCTCCTCCTGCTGCCCGGTCTCGCCGCGCAGCGTCTCCTGTGGCTTGGCGGTGGCCTGGCGGGTGGGGGTGCCGATGCGCGTCGGGGTGGCGCGCGGGGTGGGCGTGCGGGTGGCCCGGGGCGGGTCCACCACCGGGTCGGGCGTCTCGCTCTCGGTCGCCGACGCCTCGGGGGTCAGCTCCGGCTCCGCCTCGGTGGGCTCGGGCTCGGGCAGCGGCGCCTCGGAGATGGACGGCGCCACCTGGCCGATCGACGCGCACCCCGCACCCGCGCACGCGCCGTCGGACGACGACCCGCTCAGCAGCCAGCCGCCCATCGCCCCGACCAGCACCACAGCCGCGGCTCCCACCAGCAGCACCTTGGTACGGCGCCGCACCTCGCCGTCGGCCTCCTGCTCCTCGGTCCACCCCGACCCGAGGAACCCGCGCGAGAGCTTGTCCGCATCAGCCTCGTATCCGAGGTCGAGCGGCAGGTAGCGCGCCTCTCCCGCCCCCTGCTCCCCCGTCGGCCGGTAGCCCTGCGCGAGCAGGGCGTCGTCTGACGCGAGGTATCCCTGCGCGGGCGTCTCGACCGACTCATCACGGGGCTGGTATCGGCTGTCCGCTTCCACCGGCCGGTCGACCGGAATCGCGTGGATCGCGCCCGTCACCGGCGAGGCCGGAGTGTCCTCGACCACCACCGCCGGCTGCTCGTCGGTGTCCGCCGAGTCGGGCGTCCACCGGTCGGAGAGCACGTCACCGGTCAGGTCCCGCTGCGGGGAGCCCGCTTCACATGGTCTGTCGTTCTCGTCGCGCGACACGAGGAACCTCTCTAGGACGAATCGTGATCGCGCACTTTCCTAACAGACTCGACCACACCTTGTCCGGAAATTTCACTCCATCAGAGTAAAGAGCTGGCGCTCCAATCTCTCCAGGACGGCTCCCGGGGCCCGACTTCCGGCCCGCCGTCCACAAAGCCGGTGAAAGCTTCACCTGATCACCGGCCGCGACGTCATGATTACCCCATGCTCTCGACCGAGACCGCCCCCCTCCCCGGCGCCGAGGTCCTGACCGCGCTGCGAGTCAAGGCGCGGCAGGCCCGCCGGACCGCCCTCATCTCGCTCACCACGTCGATCGCGACCCTGCCCACCGCCCAGCTCCTCGCCGAACGGGCCCCGACCCGCGAGACGACCCAGCCCCTGGCCATCCTCGCCCTGACGCTGTTCCTCCTGGCCCTGCCCGCGATGGCGATCACCCAGGTCCTCTGGTGCCGCCGCGCCCGCCGGGTGCGCGCCCGTGAACGGGAGCTGTTCGCCGCCTCCACCCCGCCCCGCCCGCTGCCCCGCCTCGCCCTCGCGTCCACCTGGGCGCTGACCCTGCTCCTCGGCCTCACCATCCCCCGCCTGTTCAAGGAGGCCGCGCTCTACGACACCGCCGACGTCCTGGTCTCGGCAGGCGAGACTCTCACCCTCACGGGGTACGCGACTGGCCTCTTCTTCGCCCTCTGGTGGATCAGGGACGCGCTCCGCAAGCGGTCCCCGGGCGACCCCTGGGACCCGGGAGAACAGCGCGCCCGCCGTCCCGCGAGCACGCTCCTCTGGATCATCGCCGCCACGGCGACCACCGCCCTGCTCGCGGCCCGCGCCCACCTGTGGGAGCCCCCGACGCCCCTGCTGTACGTCCTGCTGTCCGGCGCCCTGCTGTCGCTGGCCGTCAGGGGACTAGTTACCGACGAGTAGCATAGGCGCGGAAGCTGTCCAGCAACGAGGAGCGAATCCGTGCCTTCCTCTCGTGACGTCGTGTTCGTCGACGGCGTGCGCACGCCGTTCGGCAAGTCGGGCCCCAAGGGCCTGTACGCGGAGACCCGCGCCGACGACCTGGTCGTCCGCGTCATCCGCGAGCTGATCAGGCGCAATCCCGGGCTGCCACCCGAGCGCGTGGACGAGGTCGCGATCGCGGCCACGACCCAGATCGGCGACCAGGGCCTGACGATCGGCAGGTCGGCGGCGGTGCTCGCGGGCCTGCCGAAGAGCGTGCCCGGCTACGCGATCGACCGCATGTGCGCGGGCGCGATGACCGCGGTCACCTCGGTGGCGGGCGGCATCGCCTTCGGCGCCTACGACGTGGCGATCGCCGGCGGCGTGGAGCACATGGGCCGCCACCCGATGGGCGAGGGCGTCGACCCCAACCCCCGGTTCCTGTCGGAGAAGCTGGTCGACGGCAGCGCGCTGGTCATGGGCATGACCGCGGAGAACCTGCACGACCGCTACCCGACGATCTCCAAGGAGCGGGCCGACTCCTTCGCCGTCTCCTCCCAGGAGAAGGTGGCCAAGGCGTACGCCGACGGCAAGATCCAGCCCGACCTGGTGCCCGTGGCGATCAGGACGGCGGAGAAGGGCTGGGGCCTGGCCGTCGAGGACGAGGCCCCCCGCCCCGGCACCACGCTCGACGGCCTCGGCGCGCTGAAGACGCCCTTCCGCGCACACGGCCGGGTGACCGCGGGCAACGCCTCCGGCATCAACGACGGCGCCACCGGCTGCGTCCTCGCCGCCCGGGACACCGCCGACGAACTCGGCCTGACCCCCAAGATGAAGCTCGTCTCGTACGCCTTCGCGGGCGTCGACCCCGAGGTCATGGGCGTCGGCCCGATCCCCTCGACCGAACGCGCCCTGCGCCTGGCCGGCCTGTCCGTCGAGGACATCGGCCTGTTCGAGATCAACGAGGCGTTCGCCGTCCAGGTCCTGGCCTTCCTGGAGCACTTCGGCCTCGCCGACGACGACGCCCGGGTCAACCCGTACGGCGGCGCGATCGCCTTCGGCCACCCGCTCGCCTCCTCGGGCGTGCGGCTCATGACCCAGCTCGCCCGCCAGTTCGGCGAGCGCCCCGACGTCCGCTACGGCATCACCACGATGTGCGTCGGCATGGGCATGGGCGGGACTGTCATCTGGGAGAACCTCGCCTGGGAAGGTGCGAAGTGACGGACATCAGGGAACTGTTCGCCGACGAGGTCGTGACCAAGGCGCTGGTACGCGACGTCGCGCTGCCCGACGGCGCCGGCACGATGGCGCTGATCACCCTCGACAACGGCTTCGACCACACCAAGCCGAACACCTTCGGCCCGGGTGGCCTGAGCGCGCTGGACGAGGCCCTGGACGCCGTCGCCGCGCGCACCGACCTGGTCGCGGTGGGCGTCACCGGCAAGCCGTTCATCTTCGGCGTCGGCGCCGACCTCAAGGGCGCCGCGCTGGTGCGCGAGCGCGCCGAGGCGCTGGCGATCGGCTCGCTCGGCCACGCGGTCTTCCGCCGCCTCGGCGAGCTGCCGGTGCCCTCGTTCGCGTTCGTGAACGGCGCGGCGATGGGCGGCGGCCTGGAGGTCGCGCTGCACTGCACCTACCGGACGATCTCCTCCGGCGTACCCGCGGTGGCGCTGCCCGAGTGCTTCCTCGGTCTGGTGCCCGGCTGGGGTGGCACCCAGTTGCTGCCCCGCCTGATCGGCCCCGCCGCCGCGATCAAGCTGATCATCGAGAACCCGCTCGCGCAGAACCGCATGGTCAAGGGCCGCGACGCCTTCCGGCTCGGCGTGGCCGACGCCATGTTCGAGCCCGCCGACTTCCTGGAGGAGTCGCTGCGCTGGGCCTCGCGCGTGCTGCGCGGCGCCGAGACCGTGGAGCGTCCCGACCACTCGGCCGACGACTGGGACAAGGCGGTGAACGACGCCAGGTTCCTGGTCGACATGAAGCTGCGCGGCGCCTCCCCCGCCCCCTACCGGGCGCTGGACCTGATCTCCCTGGCCCGGACCGCGTCCCGCGACGAGGGTTTCGCCGCCGAGGACGAGGCGCTGGCCGACCTGCTCATGAGCGACGAGCTGCGGGCCGGGCTGTACGCCTTCGACCTGGTGCAGCGCCGGGCCAAGCGGCCCGCGGGCGCGCCGGACAAGGCGCTGGCGCGCAAGGTCGCCAAGGTCGGCGTCGTCGGCGCCGGACTGATGGCCTCGCAGATGGCGCTGCTGTTCGCCCGCCGCCTGGAAGTGCCCGTCGTGCTCACCGACCTGGACCAGGCGCGCCTGGACAAGGGCGTCGGCTACGTGCACGCCGAGGTGGACAAGCTGCTGGCCAAGGGCCGCGTCTCGGCCGACCAGGCCAACCGGCTCAAGGGCCTGGTGACCGGCTCGCTGACCAAGGACGCCTTCGCCGACGCCGACTTCGTGATCGAGGCCGTCTTCGAGGACATGGCCGTCAAGCGGAAGGTGTTCGCCGAGGTCGAGGCCGTCGTGTCCGCCGAGTGCGTGCTGGCCACCAACACCTCCTCGCTGTCGCTGAGCGAGATGGGCGCCGGCCTGAACCACCCCGAGCGGCTGGTCGGCTTCCACTTCTTCAACCCGGTCGCGGTGATGCCGCTCCTGGAGATCATCAAGGGCGTCGCCACCGACGACGCGACGCTCGCCACCGCCTTCGCGGTCGGCCGGTCGCTGAAGAAGTCCTCGGTCCTGGTGAAGGACGCGCCCGCGTTCGTGGTCAACCGGCTGCTGACCAGGTTCATGGGCGAGGTCATCGCCGCCGTGGACGAGGGCACGCCGCTGGAGGTCGCCGAGCACGCGGTGGACGACCTCGGCCTGCCGATGAGCCCGTTCGCGCTGCTGCAGCTCGTCGGCCCCGCCGTCGGCCTGCACGTCGCCGAGACCCTGCATGAGGCCTTCCCAGACCGTTTCGGCGTGTCGGCGAACATGGCCGCGCTGGTCGCCTCGGGCAAGCCGGGCGTCTACCGGCCCGACTTCTCCCTCGACCCGGAGGCGGTGGCACTGTTCGGCGGCGGCACCTCCCCGTCGACGGCCGAGCAGGTACGGCTGCGCGTGCTGCGGGCGCTGTCGGAGGAGATCCGGATCATGCTCGACGAGGGCGTGGTCGCGGCGGCGCAGGACATCGACCTGTGCATGATCCTCGGCGCCGGATGGCCGTTCCATCTGGGCGGCGTCACGCCGTACCTGGACCGGGCCGGGCTGTCGGAGCCGCGGTATCTGCCCGCGGGTGTGGCTTCGGTGCCGGTCTGACCTGGGCGGACACGCCATACCGAGTGGTTCTCGCTCCCGGACGGGCGGGGGCTCGCCGCGTAGCCTGAGCAGATGAAGATCACTCTCAGTGCCGCGGCCATCGCCCTGTCGGGCGCGTTCCTGATGTCGGCGGCCGTTCCGGCGGCCGCCGACCAGGGGCCGAAGGCCGTGCTCAAGGTGCGGTTGGCGATCGCCGGCGAGAAGGTGCGGACCGTCAAGCTCACCTGCGACCGCGACGGCGGCTCCCACCCGACGCCGCGGGCCGCCTGCCGGCTGCTGCGCGCCGTCGACGGCAGGCCGGGGGAACTCGAGCTCGAGTCCCACCCGACCTGCACCAGGGAGTTCCGCCCGCACATGGTGGCGATCTGGGGCCAGTGGCGCGGCCAGCAGGTGAAGTTCTCGCACGTCTACGCCAACGAGTGCGTCATGAAGGCCGCGGGCGGCGCCGCCTTCACCATCTGACCGTCTCTCCCGAGGATCGCCGCCGCGGCCACGGGGCCAGCGCGGCCAAGGCGGCGAGCACGAGAGCGGCGGCCACCACGGCGGCGGTCGTCCGCCACCAGGGGGTCTCGCTCTCCACCACCGCGACCGTGGCGGCGCCGGTCAGCGGCTCGGCCGCGGCGGGGGCCGCCGCCGTGCCGGACGCGGCGCCCTTGCGGGGA
Organism: Nonomuraea sp. NPDC046570; assembly: GCF_040645915.1. Classification (NCBI taxonomy): domain Bacteria; kingdom Bacillati; phylum Actinomycetota; class Actinomycetes; order Streptosporangiales; family Streptosporangiaceae; genus Nonomuraea; species Nonomuraea sp. NPDC046570. The sequence continues at coordinate 89,804 of NZ_JBEYZF010000011.1, forward strand.
AAGCCCGGCGGGCGAATGGCTCCCCAGGGGTCCTTGCCGCCGTTCATCTCCAGGAAGCGCGGGATCGTCGAGGTGGTCTGCGGCGGCAGCGGCGCGATCTTCAGCGCCCCCGGGACGCTCAGCGTGCCGAGTTCGACGGGCTGGAACCTGCCCTGGATCGCCTCGACCCGCCAGGTCCCCTTCGGCAGGGCGACCGCGGTCGCGTAGTGGGCGGGCTCCTTCAGCTCGACGGCGGTGAACTCCAGGGTCCTGGTCCCGGCGGTGAACTTGAGACCGACCTTGCCGAGGTTCGTGCCCGAGTACGGGTGGTTGCCGTGCTGCAGCAGCCAGTGGCCGACGGTGTAGGTGGCGTCCGGCTGGAAGGCTGCGGGCACCGGGTCGAGGTAGGTGGCCGCCCAGCCGCCCGCGTCACCCGCCCGCGCGGGGACACCGAGCGCCAGCGTCGGTGCGATGAGTGCGAGAACGAGCAGAATGCGTCTCATGCGATGGGTACACCGCCCACGCCCCGCCGGTTCCCGTCAGAGCGGGGTACGGCTGGCGCGGCTGTGGCGGTAGCCGTACACGAAGTAGAGCACGGCGCCGATGATCATCCAGACCACGAACCTCAGCCACGTCTCGACCGGCAGGTTGAGCATCAGGTAGAGGCAGGCCAGCACCGACAGGATCGGCAGCACCGGCACCATCGGCGTGCGGAAGGCGCGCGGCAGGTCGGGACGGGTGTGGCGGAGCACGATCACGCCCGCCGACACCACCACGAACGCGAACAGCGTGCCGATGTTGACCAGTTCGGCCAGCGCCCCCAGCGAGATGAACCCGGCCAGCACCATCGTGACGAAGCCGACCAGGAGCGTCACCCTGGCGGGCGTGCCGAAGCGCGGGTTCACCACGGCGAGTTGGCGGGGCAGCAGGCCGTCGCGGCACATCGCGAACAGCACCCGCGTCTGGCCGAGCATGAGGATCATGACGACCGTGGTGAGCCCGGCTATGGCGCCGATGCTGATCAGCGTGGCCGCCCACGGCTGGCCCACCGAGGTGAACGCGTCGGCCAGCGGCGCCTTGGTGCTGAGCTGGGTGTAGTGCTGCATGCCGACGACCACGAGCGAGACGGCGACGTACAGGACCGTGCAGATGACCAGCGAGCCGATGATGCCGCGCGGCAGGTCGCGCTGCGGCTCGATGGTCTCCTCGGCGGCGGTGGCGACGATGTCGAAGCCGATGAAGGCGAAGAACACGATCGCCGCGGCGGAGAAGATGCCGATGACGCCGTAGGCGACGGGCGTGATGCCGAACAGCACCTGGATCATCGGCGCGCCGAGCCCTTCCACTTCGGGGGTCGACCTGGCCGGCGGGATGAACGGCTGGTAGTTCTCGGCCTTGATGAAGAACAGCCCGGCCACGATGACCAGCATGATCACCGAGACCTTGATCACCACGATGACGAGGTTGACCCGCGAGGAGAGCTTGATCCCGGCGACCAGGATGCCGGTGAGGATCGCCACGATGACCATGGCGGGCACGTTCACCACCGGTTCCTCTCCGGCGATGGCGGCGGGCAGTTCTATCCCCAGCGTGGACATCAGCGAGCCGAAGTAGCCCGACCAGCCGACCGCGACGACCGCTCCGGCCAGCGCCATCTCCAGCATCAGGTCCCAGCCGATGACCCACGCGGGGAACTCGCCCAGCGTGGCGAAGGAGAAGGTGTAGGCCGATCCGGCGACCGGGATGGTCGAGGCGAACTCGGCATAGCACAGGGCGGCGAGGCCGCAGACGATCCCCGCGGCGATGAAGGAGAGGGCCACGGCGGGCCCCGCGGTCTCCTTGGCCACCTTTCCGGTCAGCACGAAGATGCCGGTGCCGATGATGACACCGATGCCGAACACGGTCAGGTCGACCGCCGAGAGCCGCTTTCGCAGTCGATGCTCGGGCGCCTCGGTGTCGAGGATCGACTGTTCCACGGTCTTGGTGCGAAAGATCTCCACATGGTGATGTTGCCCACACTGTGCGTGAACATGCCCCTCCGGCCGAACCCCGGCGGTCGTGCGCGGACGACCGCCAGGGGGTGCCGGCCGGTCAGCGGCGGGCGGGCTGGCTCTCCAGCGGGGCGCTGCGCTTGGCCACGGCCTCGGTGATGTCGCGGGCCAGGTCCTGGCCGGTCAGACCGATGGCGCCAAGGATTTTGGCGCGCTTGGCGTGGTCGAGGAACTCCTGCGGGATACCGAAGGTGCGTACGGGCACGTCCACGTCGGCGTCGCGCAGCAGCCGGGCGACCGCGTCGCCGACGCCGCCGACCCGGCCGTTGTCCTCCACGACCACGACCAGCTTGTGCGCGGCGGCGGCCCGTACGAGGGCCTCGTCGAGCGGCTTGACCCAGCGCGGGTCGACCACGGTCGCCGAGATGCCCTGCGCGTCGAGCAGGACGGCCGCCTCCATGGCGGCCTGCGCCATCGGGCCGACCGCGACGATCAGCACGTCGGGGTCGCCGGAGCGCAGCACGTCCATCTGGCCGAGCTTGCCGACGGCCTCGATCGACTCGGCCACCGGGCCCTTGGGGAAGCGCAGGACGCTCGGCCCGTCCTCGATCGCGACCGCCTCGTTGAGCAGCTCGGCCAGCCGCTCGCCGTCGCGCGGCACCGCGATGGCCAGGCCGGGGACGACCTGCAGGATCGACAGGTCCCACATGCCGTTGTGGCTGGCCCCGTCGTCGCCGGTGACGCCGGCCCGGTCGAGGACGACCGTGACGGGCAGCCTGTGCAGCGCGACGTCCATCAGGAGCTGGTCGAAGGCGCGGTTGAGGAAGGTCGCGTAGACGGCGACGACCGGGTGCAGGCCGCCCATGGCCAGACCGGCGGCGCTGGTCAGCGCGTGCTGCTCGGCGATGCCCACGTCGTAGATGCGGTCAGGGTAGGCCTCGGCGAAGCGGTTGAGGCCGGTCGGGTGGAGCATGGCGGCGGTGATCGCGACGATGTCGTCGCGCCGGGCGCCCAGCTCGACCAGCTCCTCGCTGAAGACGTTGGTCCAGATCCGGCCCTTGGGCTTCTCCGCGCCGGTGGCCCGGTCGAAGGCGCCGGGTGAGTGGAACTGGTCCTCGTCGTGGTTCTCCGCCGGGGAGTAGCCCCGGCCCTTCTGGGTGACCACGTGCACGATGACCGGCCCGCCGAAGTCGCGGGCCTTGCGCAGCGCCGCCTCGACGGCGGGCTCGTCGTGGCCGTCGATCGGGCCGATGTACTTGAGGCCGAGGTCCTCGAACATGACCTGCGGGGCCAGGACGTCCTTGACGCCCTTCTTGAAGCCGTGCAGCGCGTCGTAGAGCACCGGCACGCCGCCGATCTTGTCCTTGACGAACTCCAGCACCTCCTCGTAGCCGCGGGTGACCCGCAGCGAGGACAGGTGGGAGGCCAGGCCGCCGATCGTCGGCGAGTAGGAGCGGCCGTTGTCGTTGACCACGATGACGCAGGGCAGGTCCTTGATCCCGGCGATGTTGTTGAGCGCCTCCCAGGCCATGCCGCCGGTCAGCGCGCCGTCGCCGATGACCGCGACGGCCTTGCGCCCGCGCTCGCCGCGCAGCTTGAGCGCCTTGGCCAGGCCGTCGGCGTAGGACAGGGCGGTGGAGGCGTGCGAGTTCTCCACGAAGTCGTGCTCGGACTCGGCCTGGCTCGGGTAGCCGGACAGGCCGCCCTCCTGCTTGAGCCGGTCGAAGCCGTCGGCCCGGCCGGTGAGCATCTTGTGCACGTAGGACTGGTGGCCGGTGTCCCAGAAGATCGCGTCGCGCGGCGAGTCGAAGACCCGGTGCAGGGCGATGGTCAGCTCGACGACGCCCAGGTTGGGGCCCAGGTGGCCGCCGTTCCTCGCGCACGAGTCGACGAGCAGCTCCCGGATCTCCGCGGCCAGCCGTGGCAGCTCCTCGGCGCCCAGTCGCTTGACGTCGTCTGGTCCCTTGACTGAGCCAAGAAGCCCGTCCACGGAATCATCCCCTCTGCTCCACTCGCCAACAGGACGAGTCTAGTTCGTGGCTTGGTCGATGACTCACCGGAGTCAAATGCGCCCACATATGTCCGATCTTGACCTAGGGTTTACCCACTATGCACACCATCCCCAAGAGGACATTCACGTCACTTGCGGCCACTGGCCTGGTGCTCGCACTCGTCGGTGTGGGCACCGCCAACGCCGCGGCGCTACCCGTCAGCGAGGTCGCGCAGGCCGTCCAGACGCAGCAGGCGCAGCAGGTGGCGCCGCCGCGAGGCAAGGCCGCGGCGACGTCGAGCCCCCTTTACAAGACCGGCAGGCTGGCCGACTCCAACTGCTCCCCCGGCGACCTCCCGCGGGGCAGCACCGCCGCCTACTCCCGTTTTCTCAAGGCTTTCACCAACTGTCTCAACCGCTCGTGGGCCAGCCAGTTCAGGAAGGCCCGGCTGGGCTTCTCCAAGCCGAGGCTGAGGATCTTCACCACGAAGCGGAAGACCCCTTGCGGCGGGTGGTCCAGAGGGGCCGCCGGGGTCTACTGCTCGGCCGACCGCACGATGTACATGCTGATCACCAAGACCGAGCTGCGCAATCCGTCGCCGGCGGGCATCGGCCGGCTGATGGCTCACGAGTACGCCCACCACGTGCAGCAGATCTCCGGCATCCTGCCCTACTACGCCCAGGCGAGCTGGCGTGCGGGCAAGGCCGCCAAGCTGCAGTACTCCCGCCGTCTTGAGCTGCAGGCCGAGTGCCTGTCGTCGGTCTTCATGCGGACGATCGAGGACACGCTGCCGGTCGACCCCACCGAGTGGGGGCAGATCGTGGACTGGTTCCGCCAGAACGGCCACAAGGGCTGGGCGCAGAACGACCACGGCAAGGGCAGCAGCCAGGCCTTCTGGATGGAGCGAGGCTGGAGCTACGCGGCCCCGGCGGCCTGCAACACCTGGAGCGTCGGTTCCCGCTACGTCGCCTAGCGCCGACACGCGGTGGCCGTGCTTCCTGCACGGCCACCTTCTGGTCTAAAGTCCCATAACTATGCGTACCCCCTTATTCGCGCTGCTTTGCGGCGCTCTGGCGAGCCTCCTGTTCGCAGGTACGGCCACCGCCGGCACCTCCGTCCCGAGCGCACCGCCGAAGGGCAAGGCCGTCCTGGTCGCCAATCCGATCTACAAGACGGGTGCGCTCCAGCTCCAGCCCTGCCAGGAGCAGCCGGTCCAGCGTGACGACCTGGACGGCTCGCGCGTGTACCTGATGTTCGTGCTCGACTGCCTGAACGCCTCGTGGGAGCCGCAGTTCGCCAAGGCGAAGATCCCCTTCGTCAAGCCCAAGTTCTCCGTGGTGTCCGCCCCGGGCAAGCCGACGCCGTGCGGCAAGTTCCCCGAGGGCGCCCAGGCGTTCTACTGCCCGGAGAAGAAGGCCATCGTCTTCCTGCTGGACAAGAACATCCTGTCGGTGCCCGACGACCTGTTCCTGATGAACGTGATGTCGCACGAGTACGGGCACCACGTGCAGAACATCACCGGCATGTTCCGCGCCCTCACCAAGGCGACCGCCAAGAGCGTGCGCACCAAGCGGTACCTGGCCGAGAGCCGCCGCGTCGAGCTGCAGGCCGAGTGCTTCGGCGGGGTCTTCATCGGCAGCATCTGGCACTCGCTGGGCCGTCGCGACTTCGACTTCAAGTACATCGTCAAGGTCGCGCAGAGCGGCTACGACTACGTCAGCCACGGCAAGGCGGCCAACATCGCCCACTGGTTGAAGAAGGGCTTCGACTCCGAGTCGCCCGGCTCCTGCAACACCTGGGCGGCCCCGGCCAACAGAGTTTCCTAACTTAGCTGGACATATTGCTCTATGATCCGCGATCATGCGAACTCCCCTCGTCGCCCTGACGGCATGTGTGATCGCGGGTCTGACCTTCTCCGGCACCGCCGCCGCCGACGTCGCCCAGCCTGCTCCCGCGGCCAAGCCCGCGGCCGCCGAGCTGGCGCCCCCCTCGGTCCTGGCCAAGAACCGGATCTACCGCTCGGGCTCGACCTCGCCCACGAACTGCGCCGTGCCCGAGATCCAGGAGGGCAGCGCCAACTCCGTCAAGCGCTTCCACGTGGCGATGGCCGCCTGCGCCAACCGGTTCTGGACGACGAGGTTCAGGTCGGCCAAGCTGCGCTACACGCCCCCGAAGCTCGCCGTGACCACCTCCAACCGCACCGTCTGCGGCAAGTTCACCTCCTCGGGCGCCCTGTACTGCCCGGCGCAGCGCACGGTCGCCATCCGGATCACCAAGCGGGATCTGCGCAACCCCTTCCGGATGAACATCGCGCACTCGGTGGCCCATGAGTACGGCCACCACGTGCAGCAGCTCACCGGCATCATGGACGCGCACAACGTGATCCACTGGCGTTCCCGGGGCACCGCCCGCACGACCGCCAGCCACCGCCTGGAGATGCAGGCCGAGTGCTTCGCCGGCGTCTTCTACAGCGCCGCCCTCGACGCGATCAACCCGGGCATCGAGTGGGACCAGTGGGTCGACGCGGTGAGCCGCTCCCCCTACAGCAAGGTGCACGGCAGGCCCGCCAACCTCGCCTACTGGAACAACCGCGGCTACCAGGGCGCCTCCGCGAGCTACTGCAACACCTGGACGGCTTCCAACGCACGCGTTCGGTGAGGGTCAATCAACTCTCAACAGAGAACGCGGACACTCCGGTCATGAGACTTCCCCTCCTGGCCCTGCTGACGGGGCTGCTCCTGGCCGCGGGCGCCGTCCCCGCGACTGCCCAAGCGGACGGTTACCCGATCAAGAACCCCAGGCTGACCGGGAACGCGCTCTACGCGAGCGGCGCCCTCGGCCCGGCCGCCTGCCCGCAGCGGCCGGTCGCCCCGGGTGACCCGGTCGCGGCCAGGCGCTACCTGCGGGCGGTCTACGGCTGCCTGAACGCCGTGTGGGGGACCCACCTCAGGGCCGCGGGCCTGCCCTTCGAGCGGCCGGGGATGGCCGTCGCCACCCGGGCGCCGGCCCGCTTCTGCGGCGAGCCGTGGGAGGAGGCGGCGGGCGGCTACTGCAACCCGCAGCGCCGGTTCCTGATCCTGCTCGACAAGGACGTGCTCGACGATCCCGGTGACCTGTGGCTGCTCGACGTCATCGCCCACGAGTACGCCCACCACGTGCAGAACGTGACCGGGCTGCGGCGGGCCTTCGAGAGCGTGCCGTACCGGGGGGAGCGGGAGCTGCACGAGCAGACCCGCCGCTACGAGCTGCAGGCCGAGTGCCTGGCGGGCGTGTTCATCGGCAGTGTCTGGTCCTCGCTGGAGCGGAGCGAGGAGGACTGGGAGGAGTTGCTGGCCATCGTCGGCGACGGCGGCGACGAGCGGCACGCGGTGCCCGACCACGGCCGGGGGCGGACCATCGTCTCCTGGCTGAAGCGGGGGTTCACCGCCGCCGACCCCGGCGCCTGCAACACCTGGAGCGCCCCGGCCCGGCGGGTGGCCTGAGCCTCCTGGGCCGCGGGTCCGGCGGGGCTCAGCGCACCAGGCTGTACACGATCAGCACCAGCGCCGACGTCACGGCCACCACCTGGATCGCCGCCCGCACCCGCCCGCCGTCCAGGTAGCGGCGCAGCGGGCCGGACAGCAGGAAGCCGACGACGAGGAACGGGATCAGCAGCGCGCCCGACACGAGCGCCCTGGCCGGGAGGCGGTCGACGAACCAGAGGATCAGCAGCGACTGGGAGGCGCTGAGGAAGAAGAACATCGCCAGCGTCGCCCTGATCTGCGGGCCCTTGGCGTTCTGGTACACCAGCGCGATGGGCGGCCCGCCGATGCCGGTCGCGGTGCCCGTCACCCCCGAGAGGAGACCGGCGGTCGTGATCGTCAGGCCGTTGCGCGGCACGCTCATGGCCCGCGCGGTGAGCGCGACGGCGATCAGCACCATCACGCCGACGAAGACGCCGAGCGTCTGCGTCGAGACGTACACCACCACGAACGCGCCCGCGACGCTGCCCGGCACCCGGCCGAGCAGCGCGAAGCCGAGCCCGCGCCAGTCGACGCGGCGCCACTCGACGGCCAGCGTGAACAGCGGGAGGGTGCCGTTGACCACCTGGATGGCGCCCGGCATGAGGGTCGGGTCCAGGATCGTCAGCACGGGCGCGGCCACCAGGCCCAGCCCGAATCCGACGCTGCCCTGCACGATCGCCCCGATCATGGCGGCCACACCGGCGATGATCAGGACCCAGGTCTCGTGCGTCATGCGCCGACCCTAGAGTCCGACATTTCCGATAGGTACACCAGCCTAGCGGCACCGATAGGCTGCGTGATCGTGTTCCTCTCCCTCGCCGCCGGAGCCGGCGCGCTGACCCTGGCCCTCGCCCCCGCCGTGCCCGTGCAGGACCTCTACGACAGCGGGAGGCTGCGGCGGGCGTCGTGTCCCGAAGAGAAGATCTCCCATGGCGGCATCCCGCGGACCAGGCAGTACCTCAGCGCGGTCGTGAAGTGCCTCGACACCACCTGGTCGGCGCACTTCAAGCGGGCCGGACTGCCGTTCAGCCCGCCGGTCGTCCGCTTCTACGACGAGCCCGCGGACCGGGTCTGCGGCGTGCGCTGGCCCGCGGGCGCGGCCGCCTTCTACTGCACCGACCGGCGCACCCTGGTCTTCCCGCTACAGGGCCGCTGGATCGAGGAGCGCAAGGACCTCTACCCCTTCAAGATCGCCGCCCACGAGTACGGTCACCACCTGCAGAGCCTGACGGGCATCCGGGCCGCCTACGAGCAGCGGGTCAGGGCCCGCCAGGGCGACCACCACGAGCTGGGACGCCGCTACGAGCTGCAGGCCGACTGCCTGGCCGGGGCGTTCATCGGCGGCGTGTGGTCCTCGCTCGGCCGCCCCTCCGCCGACTGGACCGCCCTCGTCGAGTCCACCAAGGCCAGCGGCGACGAAGGCGACACCCCGCGCACCCACGGCACCGGCACCAGCCGCACGTACTGGCTCAAACGCGGCTTCGCCGCCACCTCCCCCGCCGCCTGCGACACCTGGAAGGCCCCGGCGTCACGCGTCTCTTGAGTAGGGGGTTACTCATCCGCTTCGCGGCCCGCCCGGCCCACACTCCGGACATGACACAGGATCGATTCCCCGTGGTGAGCAAGGAGCTCGCGGCGGTCATCCCCCTGCCGGAGTTCCTCGAGACCACGAGCGCCGGCACCCTCACGATCGCGGAGCGGCAGCGGATCGTCGAGCAGGCGCTGCTCATCCTGGAGCAGAACTACGCGCACCTGCCGCTCAAGGTGGCCAGGTACGCCGTCAACCCGCTGCAGCGGCTGCGGCTGCTGCTGGCCAGGCAGGGCAGGGCGGGCGAGCCCGAGCCGGAGTGGCGCTTCCACGCCGACCTGCTCGCCGTCTTCCAGTCCGTCCGCGACCTGCACACCCGCTATCTGCTGCCGCCGCCGTTCCGGCGGGCCGGGGCGTTCGTGCCGTTCCTGCTCAAGGAGTTCACCGAGAACGGCCGGCGGCGCTACCTGGTGGCCAGGCACACCACCGACGTGCTGCTGCCCGAGGAGCCCGCCTTCCGGATCGGCGTCGAGATCACCCACTGGAACGGCGTGGCCGTCGACCGGGCCGTCGAGGTGTTCGCCGCGACGATGGCGGGGGCCAACCCCGAGGCCCGGCACGCCAGGGCGGTCGACCAGTTCACCAACCGCCCACTCGGCTCCGCCCTGCCGCCGGACGAGGAGGAGGTGATCATCCGCTACGTCCGCGAGGACGGGCGGCCCGACGAGGTGCGGATGCCGTGGAAGGTGGTGCTGCCCGCCGAGGACGCCCCCGACGCCCTCGCCGAGGACGGCGCGCTGCCGCTCGGCATCGACGTGGAGGCCGCGCAGGTGGCCAGGCTCCGCACGCTGCTGTACGCGCCGGAGTTCCTCGCCGCCGAGCAGAGCGGCCGTCCGGTCGACACCGGACCGCGGGGCGTCGACGTCTCGCCGGAGATGTCCACGGTCTACCAGGCGCGCACGGTGAACGCGGCGGGGCTGGAGTTCGGGCACCTGCGGATCAGGACCTTCGTCATCCCGCCCGGCCAGACCCTCGGCGACTTCGTCAACGAGTTCATCCGGCTGCTGGACCGGATGCCGCCGGGCGGGCTGCTGCTGGACATCCGCGGCAACCTCGGCGGCGCCATCCAGGCCGCCGAACTGTGCCTGCAGGCGCTGACCGCCCGGCCGATCGAGGCCGAGCCCGCGCAGTTCCTCAGCAGTCAGCTCAACCTGCGCATCTGCCGGGCCAACCCGAGCCTGAAGCCCTGGCTGGACTCGATGGAGCAGGCGGTGGAGTCGGGCGCGGCGTACTCGGCGGGCATCCCCTTCACCACCCGCGAGGACCTGGAGCGGGTGCCGCAGGCGTACTTCGGGCCGGTGGTCCTGCTGACCGACGCGCGCTGCTACTCCTCTGCCGACATCTTCGCCGCCGGCTTCCAGGACAACCGGATCGGGATCGTCCTCGGCCTGGACGGCAACACCGGCGCGGGCGGCGGCAACGTGTGGCGGATGCCGCTGCTGCAGGGCGCGCTGCCCGGCGACGGCGAGTCGCCGTACCGGCCGCTGCCCGGCGGCACGGACATGACGCTGACGATCCGCCGCATGCTGCGCGTCGGGCGGAACGCGGGCGTGCCGCTGGAGGACTTCGGGGTGGTCCCCGACGAGCGCTACCAGATCACCCGCGCCGACCTCGTGGGCCAGGAGGCGGGGCTGATGGCCCGCGCCGCCGGGCTGCTGGCCGCGGGCGGGCGGCGGCGCTTCGAGGTGGCCCTGGCTCTGGCCGGGGGTGAGGTGACCGCGACCTTCCGGGTGGAGGGGATCGACCGGGCCGACATCTCGGTGGACGGCCGCCCTCGGGTCAGCGCCGACCTGGGCGGCAACCCGGGCCCGGTCACGGTCCCCGGGGCGGCGGGCGCCCGGCGGATCCGCGTCGAAGGCTACGACGGCGGCCACTTGGTCGCCGCCAGGACCTTCGGCACCGGGGAGGACGGCCTGGCCATCCGGACCACCCTGGCCTGAACAGGCGAGCGCCGCCCGGCGGATGTGGTCCGCGGGCGGCGCTCGTGGGATCTCGGGTGGATCCCCCGATGGGGGCGCGAGGATCGCGCCCGCCGTACCGCCTTACAAGGCGGCGGTACGGTCCCCGCGGTCCCTCCCCCGCTGGTGGCTGGGGGAAGGGCGCGGGACGTCCAGGTGGGTCAGCTCTTGGCGAGCAGCGAGCGCAGGACGTACTGCATGATGCCGCCGTGGCGGTAGTAGTCCGCCTCGCCGGGGGTGTCGATGCGGACGACCGCGTCGAACTCCACCTCGCCCGCGCGGACCTTCACGGTCTGCGGGATGCCGCCCTGGTTGAGCCCCTCGACACCGGTGATGTCGAAGGTCTCCTCGCCGGTCAGGCCGAGCGAGGCCGCGGTCGCGCCCTCGGGGTACTGCAGCGGCAGCACGCCCATGCCGATCAGGTTGGAGCGGTGGATGCGCTCGTAGGACTCGGCGATGACGGCGCGGACGCCGAGCAGCGCGGTGCCCTTGGCCGCCCAGTCGCGCGAGGAGCCCGAGCCGTACTCCTTGCCCGCGAGCACGACCAGCGGGGTGCCCGCGTCGGCGTAGTTGACGGAGGCGTCGTAGATGAACGACACCGGGCCGCCGTCCTGGGTGAAGTCGCGGGTGTAGCCGCCCTCGGTGCCCGGCGCGATCTGGTTGCGCAGGCGGATGTTGGCGAACGTGCCCCGGATCATCACCTCGTGGTTGCCGCGGCGCGAGCCGTAGGAGTTGAAGTCCTTGACCGCGACGCCGTTGGCGTCGAGGTACTGCGCGGCGGGGGTGCCGACCTTGATGGAGCCGGCCGGCGAGATGTGGTCGGTGGTGACCGAGTCGCCGACCTTGACCAGCACGCGCGCGCCGGCGATGTCGGTGACGGGCTCGGGCTTCTCCGGCATGCCCTCGAAGTAGGGGGCCTTGCGCACGTACGTGGAGGCCGGGTCCCACTCGAAGGTGTTGCCGGTCGGGATCGGCAGCGAGCGCCAGGTGTCGTCGCCCTTGAAGACGTCGGCGTAGTCACGGGTGAACATCTCGCGGTCGATGGAGTCGGCCACCACGGCGGCGACCTCCTCCGGCGCGGGCCAGATGTCCCTGAGGAACACCGGCTGCCCGTCGGCGCCGACGCCCAGCGGCTCGTTGTCCAGGTCGACGTCCATCGAACCGGCGAGCGCGTAGGCGACCACCAGCGGCGGCGAGGCCAGGTAGTTCATCTTCACGTCGGGGTTGATGCGGCCCTCGAAGTTGCGGTTGCCGGACAGCACCGCGGTGACCGCCAGGTCGTGGGCCTGGATCGCGGCCGAGATCTCCTCGTCCAGCGGGCCGGAGTTGCCGATGCAGGTGGTGCAGCCGTAGCCGACCAAGTTGAAGCCCAGCTTGTCGAGGTACGGCTGCAGCCCCGACCGCTCGAAGTAGCCGGTCACCACCTGCGACCCGGGCGCCAGCGAGGTCTTCACCCACGGCTTGCGGGTCAGGCCCTTGTCCACGGCGTTCTTGGCCAGCAGGGCCGCGCCGAGCATGACGTACGGGTTGGAGGTGTTGGTGCAGCTGGTGATGGCCGCGATGGTCACCACGCCGTGGTCGATCTCGAAGCCGGTGCCGTCGGCCAGGGTGACCGGGACGGGCTTGTGCGGGCGGCCGTTGGGGCTGACCGCGGGGGCGTCGGAGGCGGGGAAGCTCTCCTCGCCGGCCTCGTCGTCGGAGACGTAGTTGGAGACGTCGCGGCGCCAGGTCTCCTTGGCCGCCGACAGCGCGATGCGGTCCTGCGGGCGCTTCGGCCCGGCGATCGAGGGGACGACCGTGGCCAGGTCGAGCTCGATGTACTCGGAGAAGTCCGGCTCGGCGGCGGGGTCCAGCCACAGGCCCTGGGTCTTGGCGTAGGCCTCGACGAGGGCGATCTGCTCCTCGGCGCGGCCGGTCAGGCGCAGGTAGTCGACGGTCTGGCCGTCGATCGGGAAGATCGCGCAGGTGGAGCCGAACTCGGGGCTCATGTTGCCGATGGTGGCCCGGTTGGCCAGCGGCACGCTGGAGACGCCCTCGCCGTAGAACTCGACGAACTTGCCGACCACGCCGTGCTGGCGCAGCATCTCGGTGATGGTCAGCACCAGGTCGGTGGCGGTCGCGCCGGCCGGCAGCTTGCCGGTCAGCTTGAAGCCGACCACGCGCGGGATCAGCATCGAGATGGGCTGGCCGAGCATCGCGGCCTCGGCCTCGATGCCGCCGACGCCCCAGCCCAGCACGCCGATGCCGTTCTCCATCGTGGTGTGGGAGTCGGTGCCGACGCAGGTGTCGGGGTAGGCCTTGCCGTCGCGGATCATCACGACGCGGGCCAGGTGCTCGATGTTGACCTGGTGCACGATGCCGGTGCCGGGCGGGACGACCTTGAACTCGTCGAAGGCGGTCTGACCCCAGCGCAGGAACTGGTAGCGCTCGCGGTTGCGCTCGTACTCGCGCTCGACGTTGCGCTGGAAGGAGTCGGGGTGGCCGAAGTAGTCGACGATGACGGAGTGGTCGATGACCATCTCGGCCGGCGCCAGCGGGTTGATCTTCGCGGGGTCGCCGCCGAGGTCGCGTACGGCCTCGCGCATGGTGGCCAGGTCGACCACGCAGGGCACGCCGGTGAAGTCCTGCATGATGACGCGCGCGGGAGTGAACTGGATCTCCACGCTCGGCGCGGCCTTCGGCTCCCACTCGCCCAGGGCGCGGATGTGGTCGGCGGTGATGTTCGCGCCGTCCTCCGTCCGCAGGAGGTTCTCCAGGAGGATCTTCAGGCTGTACGGGAGGCGCGCGGAACCCTCGACGGCGTCAAGCCGGAAAATCTCATACGACGCGTCACCGACGCGTAGCGTGTCACGGCTGCCGAAGCTGTTCGCGGACACGATGGTTCGCCTCCTCCATAGACAGATACTCAGTCAAATCCTGCCGCACCCACGGACCCCGGCGAACGTTAGGTCACCCTAACCGCGGACCAACGGCAATCTCTCGACATCAAGATATCTCCGAACATATCTCGACATCAAGTTACCCGCGAGTAGGGGTGAGCCTAGGCGGGCATGAGCCGCCAGTAGAGCAGCCCGACGACGGCCACCGAGAGGACCGGGGCGAGGATCTTCTGCTCGAACTTCTGGCCGGTCTTGATACCGATCTTCCATGGCAGCACGAACTTGACCGCCATCGGCCACAGCACCGGGCAGCCGCGCTCGGTCATGCAGTCGCCCGCCACATGGATCAGGCATCCGACGCCCACCGCCAGCCCGAGCCAGGCGTACCCCACCGTGAAGGACATGAAGACCGCGAACAACCCGGCCGTGAGCCCGATGTTGACCATCGCCGAGCCCGCCTTGTTACCGGGGATGCCGATGCCGATCGCGCGTAAGGCCAGGCCGATGAGCAGCACGACCATGATGTCGCGGCCGATCGGATAGGTGTTGGCCAGCCAGTGCGCGCCTAACCCCGTCGCGACCGCGAAGACCAGCGAGTGGGTGGCCCCGCGGTGCCCGCCGGCCAGCCAGTTGACCGCCTTGCTCAGCACCCAGGTCACCGGGCCGAAGGTCTGCGCGATCGTCGCGCTCGGATGGTCCAGGTCGGGCAGCATCGCCGCCCCCGCGCACACCAGCGCGCCCGCGATCAACTCGGCCGGGCTCATCGCGTTGGCCATGATCCCGGTATCGATGAACCGGCTGGACTCGTTCAGCAGCGGAAGCGCGGACAACACCGGAGCCAGGCCGAGCCAGGCCGCCGCTCCGGTCAGCGCGTGCGTGTGCCCCATCATGACAAGATCACGCTACGTCAATGTACGGCAAAGCGCGCAGGAGAAAAGAGCCCTCCTCGAGGTTCGCGGGGAGGGCCCTTTCCTATCAGGGAGAAACACAGACGAGGTCGTCACCTCGGCGACAGCACCCCCCAGCCCTGCCGACGCGGAACGACCTCGTCTGACCTAGATAACGTGCTGCTCCGAGGTCCTGTTCCCGAATTCCGCGACATTTTCGTGATCTGTCTCACTCCGGGATAGTTCCCGGACGGTGACCGTCCTGAGGAAGGGCACGACGAGCACGGCGGTCGCGACCGCGAACAGCGCGAAGGCCACCCGGATCCCGGCGAACTCGGCGATCAGCCCGGCCAGCAGCGTCGCCAGGGGCATCGCGCCGTAGCCGAGCAGCCGGGCCGCCGCGCTGTAGCGGCCGAGCAGGCGGTCGGGCACCAGGCGCTGGGAGATGGTGCGCGCGTTGACCGTCCAGAGGGTGCCGCCCATGCCTCCGGCGAACGCGGCGGCGCCCACGGCCCAGGCGTCGGGGAGCACGACGGGCACGGCCATCATCAGGAAGGTCCCGACGAGGTCGGCGAAGAGCGCCCAGCGCACGCCCAGCAGCCGGTTGATCACGGTGACCAGGGCGGCGCCCGCCAGGCCGCCGATCCCGATCGAGCTGATCAGCAGGCCGTACCCCTGCGGGCCGAGGCCGAGCACCGAGGTCGCGTACACCGGCAGCAGCGCCAGCCACGCTCCCCAGCAACCGCCCAGGACGGTGATGGTGAGGCTCAGGGTGCGCAGCAGGCTGTCACGCCACAGGAAGGCGATCCCTTCCCGGATCTCCCCCATCACCGAAGGACGCACCGCCGCGGCCTCGGTCGTGGGCGCGGACTTGGTGGCCGCGCGGAAGCGGCCGGTCAGCAGGAGCAGGAGGACCGCGCCGAGGGCGAAGCCCGCCGCCGCCGAGCCCAGGGCCACCGAGACGCCGATACCGACGAGCAGGCCGCCGACGGCCGGGCCGCAGAACTCGTTGGCCACCGTCTCCGCGCCCGCGATCCACGCGTTGGCCCGGGTGAGCCGCCGCCGGGGAATCGCCGCGGGCACCAGGGCGCTCACCGCCGAACTGACCACCACCTCGGCCACGCCCATGGCCAGCCCCACGGCGTACAGCAGCGGCAGGCTCAGCCCTCCGGCGAGCACGGCGGCCAGCAGCGTGAACGCCGCCGCCAGCCTGACCAGGTTGGCCAGCACCGCCAGCCGCCTGCGGTCGCCCCGGTCGACGAGCACGCCCACGTGCAGTGAGGCCAGCAGCCAGGGCAGTGTCAGCGTCAGCCCCACTCCCGCGATGAGCGCGGGCGAGCGGGTGAGCCCCACCGCCATCAGGGGCAGCGCGATCCGGCCGATCCCGTCGGCGAGGTTCGTCACCACGGTGAACCCCACGAGGACGGACTCGTTCCTGTTCTCACCCACGAATCAACCACCTATCTCTCTAGACGGTTAGAGAGTAACCGCCTAAGTGTTTAGATGGAAGACATGGCCGACCCTTCCGCCGCGACCAGGCTCATCGAGGCCTACGCGAACACGATCGACATCGAGGACCGCACCGACGCCATCACCACCCCCGGGGAGCTGGGGGCGTGGCTGTCGGCGCACGACCTGCTGCCCCGGGACGCGCCCGTCTCGGACGAGGACCTGGCCCGCGCCCGCGCGCTGCGGGCGGGGTTGCGCGAGCGCCTGCTGGCCAGCAACGGCGAGGAGCCCGACCGGGACCTCGTCGCCCAGGCCGCGGAGGTGCTCGCCGGCCTGCCGCTGACCGTCCGCCTCAGCCCGGCGGACCCGCTCGCGCCGGGCCCTCGGGAAGGAGTGTCCCGGGCGCTCGCCGTCATCGCCGCCGCGTGGGCGCACACCGCCGCGACGGGCGAGTGGCTGCGCCTCAAGCAGTGCCCGAACCACGAGTGCGGATGGGTGTTCTGGGACGCGACGCGCAGCCGTACCCGGCGGTGGTGCTCGATGCGGGTGTGCGGGAACCGGGCCAAGGCGCGCGCCCACGCGGAGAGGAATCGGGCGACTTAGTATTGCTCTCGACATGTTCTCGATATATCTTTGAAGCATCGAAAACAGTCTTTGAGAGGAAGTTTCATGACATCAGCACAGGCGGCTGGCGGGTCGTGGCCCGATGCCGGAGAGTTCAAGCGCGCCGCGCAGGAGGTGTTCATGAAGGTGAACGCCGCCTGGCAGCAGGGCGGGCACCATCACCACCACCGGGAGGGACCGCCCGAGGGCGGCGGCCCGCACGAGCGCCGGCACCGCGGCCGGGGCGGCGGTCACCGGGGCTTCCCGTTCGACTTCGGCCGCGGCCCGTGGGACATGCGTCCCGGCGGCCCGTTCGGCGGGCGGCAGGGCTTCGGCCGGGGGCGCAAGGCCAAGCGCGGCGACGTCCGCGCGGCGATTCTCGCGCTACTCACCGAGGGCCCGCGCAACGGCTACCAGATCATCCAGGAGATCGCCGAACGCAGCGAGGGCGGCTGGAAGCCCAGCCCCGGCGCCGTCTACCCGGCGCTCCAGCAGCTCACCGACGAGGGCTTGGTCGTCTCCGAGGAGAACGAGGGCGGCCGCAAGGCGTTCCACCTCACCGAGGCCGGGCGCGCCTACGTCGACTCGCACCCCGACGAGGTGAACGCGCCCTGGGACGAGATGCGCCCCGACATCGACGACAACACCCAGGACGTCATGGACATCGCCAAGCAGTCGGCGTTCGCCATGATGCAGATCCTGCACAGCGGCACCGACGCGCAGATCCGTGAGGCGCGCAAGGCGCTGGCGGACACGCGGCGCAAGCTGTACCAGATCCTGGCCGACGGTGACCCGGGCGAGGAATGACCGGCTCACGCCCACGAGGAGCGGACATGACATCCGGTGACGGGCTGCGCGTCGGCGACGCCGAGCGCGACGAGACGACGGCCGCCCTGCGCGAGCACTACGCGCAGGGCCGGCTCACCCGCGAGGAGCTCGACGAGCGCCTCGACCAGGCACTCAACGCACGCACCGCACGCGACCTGGCCGAGGTCTGCGCCGACCTGCCGTCGTACGGCGTGAGCCCGCCCTCCCGGCGGCCCGCCACCGGCTACCGCGAGCCGGGCGAGCACGGCCACGACTGGGAGCACGAGCCCTGGCAGGTGGCGATCCTGGCGCAGCGCGAGCACCTGCACCGGCTGCGCCAGGCCCACCACGAGATGCGGCGGGCGGCCCACCGCGAGATGCGCGCCGCCCGCCACGGCGGCTGGCCGGGCCACCACCACGGCTGGGCCGGGCGCCGTCGCGGCCGGGGTCCCGGGCCGCTCGCGCCCATCCTGCTGATCGCGCTGATCGCGGGCGTGGCGGTGGGCGGGTTCGCGGTGCTGAAGGTGCTGTTCTTCGTCTGGCTGGCGGGCATGCTCTTCGGGGCCCTGCACCGCCGCCACCACCTGCGCAGGACGGGCTCCTGACGCCGGAGCTCGGGGGCCCTACCCCATCTCCTCCAGTTTGCGGCCTCTGGTCTCCCTGATGAAGCGCAGGACGAAGAAGAACGACAGGGCGGCGAAGAAGGCGTAGCCCAGGTAGGTGAAGGTCAGGTTCCATTCGGACAGGCGCGGGAAGGAGACGGTGATCGCCCAGTTGGCCAGCCACTGGGCCGAGGCGGCCACCGACAGGGCCGCGGCCCTGATCCTGTTGGGGAACATCTCGCCGAGCAGCACCCAGACGACCACTCCCCAGGACAGGGCGAAGAACAGCACGAAGGTGTTGGCGGCGATCAGCGCGATCGCGCCCTGGGGCTGCGGCAGGGCGACCACGTTGTCGACCTCGGCCGCGGCGCTGAACGCCCAGCCCGTGGTGGCCAGGCTGACCGCCATGCCCGCCGAGCCGATCAGCAGCAGCGGTTTGCGGCCGATCCGGTCGACCAGCGCGATGGCGATGAACGTGCCGACGATGTTGATGGTCGCGCTGATCACGCTGATCAGCAGCGACTGGCTCTGGTCGATGCCGACCGACTGCCACAGCGCCGACGAGTAGTAGAAGATCACGTTGATGCCGACGAACTGCTGGAAGACCGAGAGCCCGATGCCCACCCAGACGATGGACAGCAGACCGAACGAGGGGCCGCGCAGGTCTCGCAGGGTCGGCCGGCGCTCGCTCTTGAGCACGGCCTGGATCTCCGCGACCCTGGCGTCCAGGTCGACGTCCTCGCCCTCGACCTCGAGCAGCACCTTGCGGGCCTGGCGGGTCTTGCCCACCGCGACCAGGAATCGCGGCGACTCGGGGATCACCGAGGCGAAGATGAGGTAGAGCACCGCGGGCACGAGGCAGGCGCCGAGCATCCACTGCCAGGCCTCCAGGCCGAGCAGTTCGTTGTTCACGTCACCGCCGGCGAGCTGCCCGATCCCGTAGTTCACCAGCTGCGACACCGCGATGCCCAGCACGATCGCGAGCTGCTGGAAGGAGCCGAGCCGGCCCCGGTAGGCGGGCGGGGCCACCTCGGCGATGTAGGCGGGGCCGATCACCGAGGCCATGCCGATGGCGACACCGGCCAGGAAGCGCCAGAAGGCCAGGTCCCAGACGGAGAACGGCAGCATCTGGCCGATCGAGCTGACCGCGAACAGCGTCGCCGCCACCTGCATCGTGCGGGTGCGGCCCCATCGGTCGGCGAGCGCGCCGGCGAACCAGGCGCCCACGGCGGAGCCGAGCAGCGCGATGGCGACCACCAGGCCGATCTCGACCGCGCTGACCTTGAAGTGCCGCTGGATGCCGACGACGGCCCCGTTGATGACGGAGCTGTCGTAACCGAACAGGAAGCCACCTATCGCCGCCGCAGCCGTGATGAACACGACATGACCGAGGTGTTCCTGGTGCGTCCCCGAAGTAGCCATGTAGGTCCTTCCTTCGCGCCTGGACCTACCCATGGCTCACTCTTCACACGAGGTTGATTACTCAAACTTGATCCGCGTACGACCACATTCCGAGTACCTCACCCCAGTGAGTACGGCCCGCCGCGTCACAGCCGCGGGTCGACCGGCTCGGACTCCATCGCGAGGACCCCGAACACCGGCTCGTGCACCCGCCACAGCGGCTCGCCCTCGGCCAGCCGCGCCAGCGCCTCCAGCCCCAGGGCGGACTCGCGCAGCGCCATCGAGCGCTTCTTGCCCAGGAACCGGCGGCGCAGCACGTCCAGCGACTCGGTGTAGTCGGGCCCGTAGATGATGCGCAGGTACTCCCGGCCGCGCACCTTCACCCCGGGCTGGATCCGCCCCGGCGTGTACACGGCCGGTTTGACCACCATGCCCTCGCCGCCCGAGGCGGTCAGCTCCTCCCACCAGCGCACCGCCGCCGCGCGGGACTCGGCCGAGTCGAGCGAGACGAACATATGCCTGGTCGGCGTGATCAGCTCCGAGTCGAGCAGGGCCAGCTTCGCCAGGTGCCAGGCGTGCGGCTCGACCGCCGTGGCCTGCCCGAGCTGGTCCCCGCCGCCGTGGGCCAGGATCTGGAACGGCGCCAGCCGTACCCCGTCGAGGCCCTGGACGGGCCAGCAGTAGCGCGCGTAGGCGGCGCGGAAGAGGGCGGCGTTGTCGTGGCGGCGGCGGGTGCGGGCGGTGAGCGCGGTCACGTCCAGGCCGCGCCCGGCCGCGCGCTCCAGCAGCGCCACGGCCTCGGGCAGCGCGGCGGAGGCGGCGGCGCCGACGGAGGCGTACTGGCTGCGGATCAGCTCGCCCGCCTTGGCCGACCAGGGCAGCAGCTCGCAGTCCAGCACCACCCAGTCGGCGCCCAGCTCGCGCCAGAGCGGCTCGCAGGCCGCGCGCAGCCGGTCGACCAGCTCGCTCCCGCGCGCGTCGTCGAAGAAGGGCCGCCCGGTGCGCGTGTACACGACGCCGGTGGCGCCGTCCGCGACCCCGAACCGCTCGGCCGCGACCTCGGGCGTCCTGGCCAGTACGGCGACCGCCCGCGACCCCATGTGCTTCTCCTCGCACACCACCTCGCCCACCCCGGCGGCGGCGAACTCCTCGAACGCCTCGTGCGGGTGCTCCAGGTAGCCGTCCAGCGAGGAGGTCTCCGGCGGCGCCATGGTCGGCGGCAGGTACACCAGCCAGCGCGGGTCCACGGTGAACCTGCTCATGATCTCCAGCGCGGCGGCGGCGTTCTCCTCCATGATCTTGACCCGGGTGCCGTACCGGGTCTCGACGTGCCTGGTGCCCTGGACGTCGCCGATGTCGAGGGTGCCGGGGTCGCGGTATCCGGGCGCGGTGAGCGGCTTGACCGGCGCGTACCAGACCTGCCGCGCCGGGACCGAGACGATCTCGCGCGACGGGTAGCGCAGCGCGGTCAGCTTCCCGCCGAACACGCAGCCGGTGTCCAGGCAGATGGTGTTGTTCACCCATTCGGGCCTGGTGGTGGGGGTGTGGCCGTAGACGACCATGGCCCGGCCCCGGTACTCCTCGGCCCAGGGGTAGCGCACCGGCAGGCCGTACTCGTCGGTCTCGCCGGTGGAGTCGCCGTACAGCGCGAAGGCGCGCACCCGGCCGGAGGCCCGGCCGTGGTAGGGCTCCTTCAGGCCCGCGTGCGCGACGACCAGCCGGCCGCCGTCGAGCTGGTAGTGGCTGATCAGGCCGTCCATGAAGGCCGTGGCCGCCTGGACGAACTCGGGCGGCTCGGCGGCGAACTGCTCCAGCGACTGCTCCAGGCCGTGCGCGACCTTGACCTTGCGGCCCTTGAGCGCCTTGACCAGCTTCTCCTCGTGGTTGCCGCGCACGCAGATCGCGGTGCCCGCCGCCACCATGCCCATCACCAGGCGGACCACGCCCGGCGAGTCGGGGCCCCGGTCGACCAGGTCGCCGACCAGCACCGCGGTACGGCCCTGCGGGTGCGCGGCGGTGACGGCCCGGCCGTCCACCCGGGTGATCTCGTAGCCGAGGGTCTCCAGCAGCGTCTCCAGCTCCGCGCGGCAGCCGTGCACGTCGCCGATGACGTCGAAGGGGCCGGTCAGCTCCCGCTTGTCGGTCCACGCCTTGGTGTAGGAGACGGTGGCGGCGTCGATCTCCTCGACGCCGCGCAGCACGTGCACCTTGCGGAAGCCGTCGCGGCCGATCTTCCCCATCGACCTGCGCAGGTCCTTGCGCTGGCGGATGACCACGCCCGCGCCGAAGTCGCGGCCCGGCCGGGTCTCGTTGCGGGCGATCGCCACCTCCTCGGGCACGTCCAGGACGATCGCGTCGGCGAGCACGTCGTGCGCCCTGGCCAGCTCGATGAGCTTCTGGCGCGGGCCGTACTGCACGCTGGTCGCGTCGACCACGGTCAGCAGGCCGCGGGCCAGCCGCATGCCGACGATGTGGTCCAGCAGCTCGAACGCGGCGGGGGTGGCCGACTGGTCGTTCTCGTCGTCGGCGACCAGACCCCGGCAGAAGTCCGAGGAGATGATCTGGGTGGGGGCGAAGTGCCTGGCGGCGAAGGTCGACTTGCCGCTGCCCGAGACGCCGACGAGCACCACCAGCGAGAGCTCGGGCAGGCTGATGTCAGTGCTCATGGGTGAAGACTCCCATCTGGGTGGGCGGGCCGAGCTCGGGGTCGGCCTCTCCGACGGGGGCGAAGGCGACGCGGTAGCCGTACTCCGCGGCGACCCTGGTGGCCCAGGCGGTGAACTCGGCGCGGGTCCACTCGAAGCGGTGGTCGTTGTGGCGCAGACCGGTGAGGAACTCGTAACGCGGGTTGTACTCCACGTTGGGAGTGGTGACCAGCACGTGCGCGGGCTTGGCGTGGCCGAACACGACGCGCTCCAGCGCGGCCAGGCGCGGCGGGTCGACGTGCTCGATCACCTCCATCAGTACGGCGGCGTCGTAGCCGGCGAACCGCTTGTCGGTGTAGGTGAGCGCGCCCTGGAAGAGGGTGAGCCTGGCCCGCTTGGTGTCGGGCATGCGGTCCAGCTTGAGCTTGCGGGCGGCGATGGCGAGCGCGAGCGGGGAGACGTCGACGCCGGTCACCCTGGTGAACCTCGGCCTGCCCAGCAGCGCGCCGACGAGCTGGCCGGAACCGCAGCCGAGGTCGATGACGGTGGCCGCGCCCAGTTCCTCCAGCTTGGCGAGCACGGCCTCGCGGCGCAGCGTGTTCAGCGGCACCGCCTTGGGCTCCTGCTGGGGCTCGGGGGCCGGCTCCTCCTCGACCGCGGGCTCCAGGGCCTCCTCGGTCTCGTCGCCCAGCTCGGCCAGCCGCGCGAACGCGGTGCGCGCCAGGGTGGGCCGCCGCCCGAGGTAGCGCCGGGTGATCAGGCCCCGCTCGGGATGCCCGCGCAGCCAGCCCTCCCCCGCCCTGATCAGCTTGTCCACCTCGTCGGGCGCGATCCAGTAGTGCTTGCCGTCGTCGAGCACCGGCAGCAGCACGTACAGGTGGTTCAGCGCGTCGGCCAGCCGGACGCCGCCGCGCAGCTCCAGCCGCACGTACCGCGAGTCACCCCACTCGGGAAACTGCTCGTCCAGCGGTACGGCCCGCGCCTCGACCTGCCAGCCGAGCGGCTCGAACAGCCGCCGGGCCAGGTCGGCGCCGCCCCGGCAGGGCATGGCCGGCAGGGTGATCTCCAGCGGCAGCGCGGCGGCGGCCAGCTCGGGCCGCGCGTTGCAGCGCCCGGCCCGCGCGGTCCGGAAGACGTCGCCGATGGCCACGGCGAGCAGGGAGGAGGCCGCGTACGGGCGGTCGTTGACGTACTGCGACAGGCTGAAGTCCGGCGAGGTCCTGCCCCGCGTCCGGACCAGCGCCACCGGGTCGACCTCGAGCATGAGCGCCGCGGTGCAGCGTTCCTCTGACGCCTCTGGATAGAACACCCGGGCAGTCCCGTAGGACTGGCCGAACTCCTGCACCCGGTCGGGGTGCTTGTGCAGCAGGAAACCCAGCTCGGTGGCGGGCCGGACGGTGGTCGAGATCGTCAGAAGCACGCCCCACAGTGTGCCGTACCCGATCAGACCACCGCCAAGCAAATATATCTCTCAGACGCGGGGCAGCACCTCGGCCGCGATCAGCTCCAGGTGCTCCCGGTCGGCCAGGTCCATCACCTGCAGGTACATCCGCTCGGCGCCCAGCCCGGCGTACCCGCCGATCCTGTCGATCACTTCCTCGGGGGTGCCCGCGAGACCCCCCTCGCGCAGCGAGCCCAGGTCCTGGCCGATCGCCGCCGCCCGGCGCTCCAGCTCCGCCTCGTCCCTGCCCACGCAGACCGTCAGCGCGACCGAGTAGACGAGGGTACGGCCGGCGGCCGCCTGCCGTACCCTCTCGAAGGCCTGCCGGGTGTCCTCCAGGCCGCGGAAGGGCACGTTGTACTCGTCGGCGTAGCGTGCCGCCAGGCGCGGCGTGCGCTTGGCGCCGACCCCGCCGATGATCAGCGGCGGCCTGGGCCGCTGGACCGGCTTGGGCAGCGCGGGCGAGTCGACGAGCCGGTAGTAGGCGCCCTCGAAGGAGTAGGACTTCTCCGCCGTCCAGAGCCCGGTGATGATCTCCAGTTGCTCCTCCCAGCGGGCGAAACGCTCGGCCTGCGGCGGGAAGGGGATGCCGTAGGCGGCGTGCTCGGCGGCGTACCAGCCGGTCCCGAAGCCCAGCTCGACCCGGCCGCCGCTCATCTGGTCCACCTGGGCGACGCTGATCGCCAGTGGCCCCGGCAGCCGGAACGTCGCGGGCGTGACCAGGGTGCCCAGCCTGATCGTGGAGGTCTCCCTGGCCAGAGCCGCCAGCGTCAGCCAGGCGTCGCTCGAACCGGCCCCCGGGTCCCCCGGGCGGATCCTGGCGTAGTGGTCCGACCTGAAGAACGCGTCGAACCCGAGCCGCTCGGCGGCCTGGGCGACGGCGAGCAGGTCGTCGTAGGTCGCGCCCTCCTGGGGCTCGGTGAAGATCCGTAGCTTCATGGCATCCATTATCCGGTCACACCGGACGTCATCCGGAGAATGCCCACGCGAGCACTCTGCCGCTTGCTAGCGTTCATCGCCTAAGCACTGTGTGTAGTCACCTTGCCACGTAAGGTGGCGTCGAGAGGGTGTGGTCACGATGCCGGTGGCCGACGACCGTCCCCCCGCCGGGCACGAGCGCGAGCCGGGCATCCCGCCGCGCCCCCTGGTCGCGCTGGCCGCGCTCGCGCTGCTGGGCACGACCGCCCTGGCGATCTGGTGGCTGCCCGCCGAGGCCACTCCCGAGTGGGCGCCGCCCTCCCCCAAGCCGCCCACCCGCTCCCCGGCCACCTCGTCCCACAGCGCCGTCCCGGTGGCCCGGACGGCCTCCACGGGCCCGGCCGGGTTCCTGACGCACGTCGACACCGCGCGCACGCCCGGCCTCGACCTGCTGGCCACCTCGGCGCGCACCGGGGTGCGCTGGTTCACCCTGGGCCACCTCACCGCCGGGGACACCCCGTGTGCCCCCCGATGGGGCGGGGTGGTCGAGCCCGGCGACAACCCGGTGGCCAACCGGATCGGCAGGCTGCGCGCCGGAGGCGGTGACGCGGGGCTCAGCTTCGGCGGGGCCGGCGGGCGGGAGCTGGCCTCCTCGTGCACCGACCAGGCCGCGCTGACCGGCGCCTACCGGCGGGCGGTAGGGGCGTTCGACGCCGCCTACGTCGACTTCGAGGTCCGTGACAGCGCCGAACCGGGCACCGTGCTGCGCAGGGCGCGGGCCGTGCGGTCGCTGCAGCGCGAGACGCGCCTGCAGGGGCGGCCGTTACGAGTCACCTACACGCTGCCGCTCGGGGCCGCCGGGCTGTCCGAGCCCGACCTGCGGATGCTGCGCACGACCAGGGCTGCGGGAGCCGACATCGGCACCGTGAACCTGCTGGCCGTGATCGAGCCGCCGAGCGCGTCCGCGGACCGGATGCGGCACCTGGCGACGGCCGTGCGGGCGGCGCACCGGCAGGTGGCCGGGGTGTTCCCGACCGCGTCCGAGGAGGAGGTGTGGCACCGCCTGGCGCTGACCGCGGTGCTGGCGGGGCGACGGGACCTGAGCGTGGCCGACGCGGGCAAGCTGTCGGCCTTCGCGGCCAGGACCGGCCTGGCCTGGCTCTCGCTGCGCGGCACGACCCCGGAGCCCGCCGCCGCCCAGGCCCTGTGGGCGAGCCGCTCCTGAGCCGGAAACGCCGAAAGCCTCGCACATCCGGAGATGTGCGAGGCTTTCGCTGTGGTGGCCGGGGCAGGATTTGAACCTACGACCTTCGGATTATGAGCCCGACGAGCTACCGAACTGCTCCACCCGGCGTTGCGGTCTTGCAGGAACAACATTACCGGACCTGGAGAGTCCTCGTGACATCGCGCGAATGGTAGCACTTTGACTACTTTGGGTAGTTGTTTGATCGTGGTGGTACGACGGGGGCTCGGCTTCGGGGGGACGCTCGTCGCCGTGCTGTTCTTCTGCGCCGCGCTCACCCCCTCCCTGCTGCCCAGGACCTGGCAGATGCAGGGGGTCATCGGCGGCATCACCGCCGCGCTCGGCTACGCGGTGGGGGCGACGCTGGCGGCGGCGCTGCCCGCCCGGTGGCAGGTCCGCAACCGGCGGGCCGCCTGGCAACTGCTGATCGCGATGTGCGCGCCGCTGACCGCCGCCGCCCTCTTGTACAGCATCGGCTGGCAGCGCGACCTGCGCAGGCTCATGGGCATGGACACCGCGATCAGCTGGTCGGCGCCGGTGATCCTGATCGTCGCGGCGGCCGTGTTCGCGGCGCTGCTGCTCTTCGCGCGGACGATCCGGCTGGGCGGACGGAAACTCGTCCACTGGCTCGACCGGTTCATCCCGGTGCCGGTGGCGCACGCGCTGGGCGTGCTGATCGTGGCCGCCCTGGTCGCCGTCTTCGCCAACAGCGTGCTGTTCAACGGCTTCATCAACGTGATGAACGACATCTCCTCGGTCACCAACCGCACCACGGCGACCGGGATCCGCAGGCCGGTCTCGCCGCACGTGTCCGGCGGGCCCGGCTCGCTGGTGCCGTGGCACTCGCTCGGCAAGGAGGGTCGCAGCTTCGTCGCGACCGCCTCCGGCCGGGAGGAGCTGGCCGCCTTCGCCGGGCCGGGCGTGACCGTCGCCGAGCCGATCAGGGTCTACGTGGGGCTGCACTCCAGCACCTCGCCCCGGGAGCAGGCGGCGCTGGCCGTACGCGAGCTGGAGCGGACGGGGGCCTTCGGGCGTCCCGTGCTGGCCGTGCTCGGCACCACGGGCACCGGGTGGGTGGACCCCGCCATCGCCGACTCCCTGGAGCTGATGTACCGGGGCGACTCGGCGGTGGTCGCCCTGCAGTACTCCTACCTGCCGAGCTGGGTGTCGTTCCTGGTCGACCGGGGCAAGGCGGCCGCGACGGGGGCGGCGCTGATCGAGGCCGTGCGCGCCAGGTACGCGACGCTGCCCGCGGACGGCAGGCCCCGGCTGCTGGTGTCAGGCGAGAGTCTCGGCAGCTACGAGCTGGAAGGCGCCTTCGAGGACCTGGCCGACCTACTGGCCGAGGTGGACGGGGCGATGCTGGTGGGGCCGCCCGACGCCAACCCGATCTGGCAGGAGGTGACCGCCGCGCGGGAGCCCGGCTCGCCGGTGTGGCGGCCGGTCTACCAGGACGGGAGGACGGTCAGGTTCGCGCAGTATCCGGCCGACCTGCGCGCCCGGCCGGGGCGCCTGCGGGTGGTGTACCTGCAGAACGCCTCCGACCCGGTGGTCTGGTGGTCGCCGACGCTGGTCTACGACAAGCCGGAATGGCTGACCGGCGAGCGCGGGCCGGACGTCAACGACCAGATGAACTGGTTCCCGCTGGTGACGTTCTGGCAGGTGCTCGGCGACCTGCCGGGCGCGATCACCGTACCGGCCGGGCACGGGCACCACTACGGGGCGATCATCGCCGACGGCTGGGCGGCGATCGCCGCGCCGCCCGGCTGGACCGCCGCCGACACCACCCGCCTGGGCTCCTACCTGGCCACCAGCAGCGCGACGCACTCCACGTGGTGAGTCATCGGGAAGGCGTCGAAAGCCCGCAGATCGGCCAGGCGGTAGCCCCGGTCGCCGAACCAGGCCAGGTCGCGGGCCAGCGTCGCGGGATCGCAGGAGACGTAGACGACGCGGGTGGCCTCCAGCGAGGCGACCCGGTCGACGACCTCGCGGCCCAGCCCCGCGCGCGGCGGGTCGACCACGACCAGGTCGGCGCGCTCGATCTGGAAGCGGTCCAGCGCGTCCTCCACCTTGCCCCGCTCCACCGTGGCCCACGGCAGGTCGCGCAGGTTGGCCCTGGCGTCGCGGACGGCCGTGGCCTCCGACTCCACGCCGAACACCGCGCCCGAGGACCCCACGGCCTCGGCCAGCCCGGCCGCGAACAGGCCCACCCCGCAGTACAGATCGAGCGCCCACTCCCCCGGCTCCGGCGCGGCGAAGGTCAGCACCGCCTCCAGCAGCGTCTCGGCCGCCCCCGGGTGCACCTGCCAGAACCCGCTGCCCGACACCTGGAACTCGCGGTCGCCGACCTGCTCGTGCAGCATGCCGGAACCGCGCCTGGCCTCCACCTTGCCCTTGCCCTGGTTGACCAGGATGGAGGCGGGCGCCTCCAGATCGGGCACGGTCACCGTACGGCGCGGCCTCGGCGTGACCACCACGGCCCGGTTGCCGCCGGAGGAGGCGATCACCTCGACGCCCGCCGCGCCCCGCCAGTTCTGCAGCTCGGCGCCCACGGCCTCGACCTCGGGGTGGGCGATCAGGCAGGCGTCCACGGGCTGCACGTCGTGCGAGCGGTGCTTGCGGAAGCCCAGCTCGCCGTCGGCGCGGGCGGCGAACTGCACGCGGGTGCGCCAGCCCAGGCCGTCCTTGGCGCCGGGCACCTCCTCGACGACCACCTCGCGCTCGATCTTGGCCAGCCGGCGCAGCTGCTCGGCGACCACCTCGGCCTTGAGCCTGCGCTGCGCCTCCAGCGTGGCGTGCTGCCAGTCGCAGCCGCCGCACATCCCCGGGCCCGCGTAGGGGCAGGGCGGGGTGACCCGGTCGGGCGAAGCCTCCAGGATTCGTACGGCGTCGGCGCGCAGGAAGCGGGCGTTCTCGGCCTTCTCCGACGGGATGATCTCCGCGATGACGCGCTCGCCTGGGAGCGCGTGCCGTACGAAGACGACTCGTCCTTCGTGCCGTGCCACACACCAGCCGCCGTGCGCGACCGGTCCTACCGTCAACTCCAGAGATCCCTGTTCCACCTGGACAGACTATGCCTTCGTACGGTCCTCTTCCGCGACCTCGTGCCACGGGCGGCGCACGGACCCGGGCGCGGAGGGCTCGGGACGGCCCTTGAGCCGGTCGGCGGAGCGCAGCTGCCAGGGCACGCTGGTCACCATCACACCCGGCTTGAACAGCAGCCGCGCCTTGAGCCGCAGCGCGCTCTGGTTGTGCAGGAGATGCTCCCACCAGTGGCCGACGACGTACTCGGGGATGAAGACGGTCACCACATCCCGCGGCGAACGGCGGCGCAGCGACTTGACGTAGTTGAGGATCGGCTCGGTGATCTCCCGGTACGGCGAGTCCAGCATCTTCAGCGGCACCGGGATGCCCCTGCGCTCCCACTCCTCCTTCAGCGCCCGCGCCTCGGCGCCCTCGACCCCGACCGTGATGGCCTCCAGGGTGGAGGGGCGGGTGGCCCGCGCGTAGGCGAGGGCGCGCAGCGTCGGCTTGTGGATCTTGGAGACGAGCACGATGGCGTGGTTGCGCGCGGGCAGCATCGACTCGTCCACCTGCTCGGTCACCTCGAGCTCGGCGGCCACGTTGTCGTAGTGGTGCCTGATCCCCTTCATCATGAGGAACAGGATCGGCATCGCGATGCACACGATCCACGCCCCGACCATGAACTTGGTCAGCAGCACGACCACCAGCACGACGGAGGTCATCACCGCGCCGAAGAAGTTGATCACCCGTGAGCGGTGCATCTGGTGCCGCGTCGACGGGGTGGTCTCGGTCTTCAGGTGACGGGTCCAGTGGATGACCATGCCGGTCTGGCTGAGGGTGAAGGACACGAACACGCCGACGATGTACAGGTTCAGCAGGCGGCTGACGTCGGCCTGGAAGCCCCACAGCAGCAGGCAGGCGCCGAGCGCCAGGATGACGATGCCGTTGGAGAAGGCCAGCCGGTCGCCGCGGGTGTGCAGCTGGCGGGGCAGGTAGCGGTCCTGGGCCAGGATCGAGCCGAGCACGGGGAAGCCGTTGAAGGCCGTGTTGGCGGCCAGGAACAGGATGAGCGCGGTCACCGCGGAGATCACCACGAACAGCAGCGAGCCGCCGCCGAACACCGCGTCGGCCACCTGGGCGATGATCGGCTGCTGGTAGTAGTCGGGCCCGGCGGGCTGGCCGTTGATCAGGATGTCCTTGCCGGGATGCTCCGACACCTTCACGCCTGAGGCCAGGCCCAGGGCGATGATGCCGCTGAACATGGTGATCGCCATCAGGCCCATCATGAGCAGCGTGGTGGCGGCGTTCTTGCTCTTGGGCTTGCGGAAGGCGGGCACGCCGTTACTGATCGCCTCGACGCCGGTGAGGGCCGCGCAGCCGGAGGAGAAGGCGCGCAGGATGAGGAAGGCCGCCGCGAACGAGGTGAGGTCGGTCTGCTCGGCCACGATGCCGTAGTCGGCGGTCGGCGCCTTCAGCTCGTCGCCCAGGACGAGCGTGCGGAAGCCGCCCCACAGGATCAGGCCGATCACCGAGAACATGAACGCGTACGTCGGGATCGCGAATGCCGCGCCGGACTCCCGGATACCGCGCAGGTTCACCACCGTGAGCAGCACCACGATGCAGATGGCGACCAGCGGCTTGTGCTCGGCCACGAACGGGATCGTGGCGCCCACGTAGTCCACGCCGTTGGCCACCGACACCGCGACCGTCAGCACGTAGTCGACCATGAGCGCGCTGGCCACCGTGAGGCCCGCGTTCTTGCCGAGGTTGACCGTGGCCACCTCGTAGTCGCCGCCGCCGCTCGGGTAGGCGTGCACGTTCTGCCGGTAGGAGGCGACCACGGTGAGCATGACGACCACGACCGCCGCCGCCACCCACGGGCTGTAGTGGTAGAAAGAGACGCCCGCCAGGGACAGGATGACCAGAATCTCCTGCGGGGCATAGGCCACCGAGGAGAGCGCGTCGCTCGCGAACACCGGCAGCGCGACGCGCTTGGGGAGCAACTGCTCGTGAAGCTGCCCGCTGCGCAGCGCACGCCCCACTAGGACGCGCTTGACGAGGTCCGTCACCTTTGACACGTCTGCAGAGCCTAGCCCTCCCTTTCCCCCTTGCCGACATGGCGCTCCACAAGCGGTCCATACTGGTGGAGAGCAACCGGCCAACCGCAAACGGCGGGGGAGTATGCATATCGTGATCATGGGGTGTGGCAGGGTCGGATCGACCATCGCCCACATCCTCGAGGACAACGGGCACTCGGTCGCGATCGTCGACCGTGACCCGCAGGCGTTCCGCCGCCTGCGCGCCGGGTTCCGCGGGCGCCGGGTGACCGGCGTCGGCTTCGACCGCGATGTGCTCATGGAGGCCGGCATCGAGTCGGCGGCCGCCTACGTCGCGGTCAGCAGCGGCGACAACTCCAACATCATCTCCGCCCGGGTGGCGCGCGAGACGTTCGGTGTGGACAACGTCGTGGCGCGCATCTACGACTCCCGGCGAGCCGAGGTCTACCAGCGCCTGGGCATCCCCACGGTGGCCACCGTGCGCTGGACCGCCGACCAGATCCTGCGCCGCATCCTGCCCGAGGGCGCCGAGCCGCTCTGGCGCGACCCGACGGGCACCGTGGTGCTGGCCGAGGTCGCGGCCAACCCCGGCTGGATCGGCACCAGGGTCCTCACCCTGGAGGCCGCCGCGGGCGTCCGGGTGGCGTTCGTCAACCGCATGGGCGAGGCGCTGGTCGTCAAGAACGACACCGTGGTGCAGGAGGGCGACATCCTGCACGTGATCGCGGCGGAGAACGACATGGACCGGATCAACAAGCTGCTGGCCGCCGTGCCGGAGGAGGAGCACTGATGCGCATCGCCATCGCCGGCGCCGGCGCCGTGGGCCGCTCCATCGCCGCCGAGCTCCTGGAGAACGGCCACGAGGTCCTGCTCATCGACATCGACCCCAAGGCCATCAAGATCGACAGTGTGCCGCGGGCCGAGTGGCTGCTGGCCGACGCCTGCGAGATCTCCTCGCTGGACGAGGCGGGCCTGGCCAACTGCCACGTGGTCGTCGCCTCCTCCGGCGACGACAAGGTCAACCTGGTGGTCTCCCTGCTGGCCAAGACCGAGTACGGCGTGCCGCGCGTGGTCGCCCGCATCAACCACCCCAACAACGAGTGGCTGTTCAACGAGTCGTGGGGCGTGGACGTCGCGGTGTCCACGCCGAGGCTGCTGAGCGCGCTGGTGGAGGAGGCGGTGAGCGTCGGCGACCTGGTGCGCCTGATGACCTTCCGCCAGGGCCAGGCCAACCTGGTCGAGCTCACCCTGCCCGAGGACGCGCCGGTGGTCGGCCAGCGGGCCGGTTCGGTGCCGTGGCCGGTCGACGCGGCCCTGGTGGCGATCCTGCGCGAGGGCCGCGTCCTGGTCCCGTCCGCCGACGACCCCCTGGAGGCGGGCGACGAGCTCCTGTTCGTCGCCAACCAGGAGGTGGAGGACGAGCTGGCCCAGCTCCTCGCCCCCCACTAGTCGGAAGGGTCCTCGACCAAGGCCGCCAAGGCCGCGGAGCCCTCACGGGCGCGGGGTTCCGTCCGGGAGGACGGCGGCGACAGCCTGGCCAGCCCCGCGGCCGCCTCGTCGTGGCCCGAGCGGGCGGCCGGGTCGCCGCGCATCAGCCCTTCGATGATCGGGCGCAGCAGGCGGGCCCGCCGCATCGGCTCGGGCGGCCCCATGAGGATGGCCGCCATCACCGCGACCGGACTCTGCCGCACGTACGGCGGCGCCCCCTCCACGGCCGTGTAGAGCGTGGCGCCGAGCGCCCACAGGTCGGAGCCGGGCGTCGCGCCGTTCCCCTCCAGCCGTTCGGGCGCCAGGTAGGCCGGTGACCCCATCAGCATCCCGGTGGCGGTCAGCGTCGGCGAGTCGGCCACCCGGGCGATCCCGAAGTCGGTCAGCACCACTCCCCCGCCGTCGAGAAGCAGCACGTTGGCCGGTTTGACGTCGCGGTGGGTGACGCCCGCCGCGTGCGCCGCCCGCAGCGCCTCCAGTACCTTCGCCCCGATGCCCGCCACCTCGGCCTCGGGCAGCGGCCCCTCCCTCTGGACCACGGCCTCCAGGGACTCGGCGGACAGGAGTTCCATCACGATCCACGGACGCCCCCGGTCCAGGACGACGTCGTGGACGGTGACCACGTGCGGATGGCGCAGCATGGCGGCCGTCCTGGCCTCCTGCAGCACCCGCCGGTAGGCCAGCTCACGTTCCCGTTCACCCACCCAGGGCGGCAGCGCGACCTCCTTGAGCGCCACGGGGCGTTGCAGCACCTGGTCGCGGGCGCGCCAGACGACGCCCATGCCGCCTCTGCCGATCTCCTCCGCCAGCAGATACCTGCCGCCGATCAGCCGTTCGGGAGAGTCGACCATGCCTCCGACACTACCCGCCGCCCGGAAGGAGCCTCAGGCGGGCGCGGGCGGGTTCAGCGGAGTACGGCCACGGCCGAGCAGCCAGGCCATCGCCGCCAGCGCGGCCACCTGCAGCGGCCACCCCATCAACACCTTGGCGATGCCGAGCGCCGCGACGGCCTCGTCACCGCCGCCGAAGGCGTAGATGGGCAGTTGCACCGCCACCCGCACCACGCAGGGGATCATCAGGATCCAGGTGAGCCTGACGCACAGCCGCACCACGGCGGGATCCTTGCGCCAGGCGGTGGGGTCGCCGGTGATGGAGCCGATCAGGAAGCCCACGACGGGCCAGCGGGTCACGATGGACAGCAGCATGGCCGCCGAATAGCCGGCGTTGTAGAGGATGCCGGGCAGGTAGACGTCCTTGGCGTCGCCGGTGCGCGAGGCGAAGAACCAGCCGATGCCGATGCCGATCAGGCTGTTGATCACGAACTGCGGCGTGGACCGCTGCACCAGCCGCACCACGAGCAGGACGGCCGCGATCGACACGCTGACGATCAGCGAGAGCTGCAGCTTGCCCATCGAGAGGCTGAAGCCGAGCCATTCCCGCAGGTTGTCGGCGGACAGAAAGCAGACCGTGAAGGCCACGGTGGGGATCGCCGCCTCGACGATGCCGCGCACGCCACCCAGCGCCTTGGACAGTTGGACGCGGACGGCGGCCTCGACGGTGTCGTGCGCGGCTGTTTCGGCCGCGTCAGTGGTACCCACCTGCTCGGTCACGTGGTCAGCTTCCTGTCAGGCGCCTGGGCGCAACTCGTAGCGCGGGTTGAACATGACCTTGCGCCCGTCCTGCATGCTGACCAGGCCTTCGGCCTTGACGATGCGGCCCGGCTCGATTCCCGCGATCTTCCGCCGGCCGAGCCACACCAGGTCGATCACGTCGGAGCCGTCGTAGAGCTCGGCCTCGAGCGCCGGGGCGCCGCCGCGCGGGCGCAGTGTCACCGTACGTAGCGTACCGGCCACGCAGAAGCGCCGCCGTCCGCCACACGAGGCGATCGGGGTCGCCCCCGACTTGTCGACGTCTTCCTGCAGTTCTTGAGCCTCCAGCTCGGACTGGGAGGAGGCCAGCCTGCTGAAGAAACCGCGCAGTCCCCCGCGTTTGTGGGGCTGCTCTGCCGTGCTACTCATGATGCATCAGCCTATGCGATGAACCGTTCAGCGTAGCTCACTGATCTCGGGACCTCTCTTGAAGGGGTTCAGCTTCGGCCCTTCGTCGTCGGCCCCGGCCGCCCTGGCCTCGCTGGGCAGGCGTAGCACGATCGCCTCCTCGGGCGCCATCGGCTCCTCGCCGCGCACGACCACCACGTCGCCGATGACCTCTTCGAGTCTGGCGGCGATGGTCTCGTCCAGGGCGGCGCGCCCGCTGATGACGGCGCGCAGGAACCAGCGCGGGCCGTCGATGCCGAGGTAGCGCACCGGCTGCGGGGTGCCGCCGTCACCGGGCACCTGCCCGAACAGCTCGGTCCCGAACGGGCCCTGCCGCTCCTCGGTGGTGCCGCCCGCGTCCTTGACGCCGGCGGCCAGCTTGGTCCTGACGTCGTCCCACAGGCCGGACCGCTTGGGCGCGGCGAAGGCGTGCAACTGCAGCGCGCTCTCCTGGTACAGGACGATCACTCCGACGGGCTGGTCGCCCGCCACGGCGAGCTGCACGTCGAGATCGGGACTGACGGTGAGCCTGAGCCCGCCCAGGTCGACCCGGTCGGCCTCGGGGTGCGCCTCCTCGGCGTCCCACGGGCCCGACTCGCGCGTCTGCGGCGCCGCGGCCTCCTCGGCGACCTGCTCGGGCTCTTCGCGCCGGCGTCGTCGGAACACTTTCCTCACGCTCCTCGAAGGTTGTCAGCGTCCGGTGGAGCCGAACCCGCCGGCGCCGCGCGCCGAACCGGGAAGCCGCTCCACCTCGTAGAAACGGGCCCGCTCCACCCGCTGGATCACCAGTTGGGCGATCCGGTCACCGCGGCGCAGCCGGAAGGGCTCCTTGGTGTCGGTGTTGAGCAGAGTGACCTTGATCTCGCCGCGGTAGCCGGCGTCGACGGTGCCCGGCGCGTTGACCAGGGTGACGCCGTGCTTGGCGGCCAGTCCCGAACGGGGGTGGACGAACGCGGCGTAGCCGTCGGGCAGCGCGATCGCCAGCCCGGTGCCGACCATCGCCCGCTCGCCCGGCAGCAGTTCCACGTCCTCGGCGGCGCACAGGTCCGCCCCCGCGTCGCCGGGGTGGGCGTAGCCGGGCATCGGCAGCTCGGGGTCGAGCCGGTGGATGAGGACCTCTACTGTCACGGATTCACCTCGTAGTCGTGGTGTTCGGCGGCGAGCACGCCCGCGTCTCCGTGTTCGGCGAAGTGCTCCATGGCGACCTCGATGAACAGCGCGGCGGCGCGGACGGCGACCGGCCCGTCGGGGGCGCCGACGCGCCCCTCAGCCTCAAGGTACGCCTTCCGGCCGGAGACGCCGTTGCACCAGGCGCGCAGGTGGAGTGTCGTGCCCACGGGAACGGGGAGGAGGTAGTCGGTTTCCAGCCGTCCCGTGACATACGGCTTGTGGAACAGCCAGATGGACATGCCGATGACCTCGTCCATGGCCGTGGCCAGCACGCCGCCGTGCGCGAGTCCGGGCGCCCCCTGGTGCGCCTCGCCCACCGTGAACTCCGCCGAGACGGTGATCCCGTCAGGGGTGACGGCCTTCAGGTGCAGCCCGGTGGGATGGTCGGCGCCGCAGCCGAAGCAGCGGCTGTAGTGCGCGCCGAGCGAGGCGCCGGCCGGCGGGGCGTCGGGGTGGGCCTTCGGCTGTTCGGCGCCGGGCGGCGGGGTGGTCACGGAGGAACGAGTCACGGAGGACGACATTACCCCTTGGGCTGCGCGGATTCGCCGTCCGGCGGCACAGCCGGGGTGGGAGGTGGCACAGGTGGAGGGATAGCCGGTGGTTTGTGCCTGAGTTCAGGTATCGCCCGGTAGATCACGGCCGCCACCGGTACGGCCACGGCCGCCCCGGCGATCCCGGCCAGGATGCCGCCCACGGCCAGCACCAGGATGATCGCCAGCGGGTGGAAGTTGAGCGCCCGCCCGACGATCAGCGGCTGCAGCACATGGTTCTCGAGCTGCTGCTCGACGATCAGCACGATGAGGAAGATCAGCGCCTTGACCGGCCCGGCGGCGCCCAGCGTGACCAGCGTGGCCACGGTCCCGGCGAAGAAGATGCCGACGATCGGGATGAAACTGGCCAGGAAGATCAGCACGGCCAGCGGCACCCACAGCGGCACGCCGAGCCCGGCGAGCACGATGCCCATGATGACGCCGTGCACGGCGGCGACGGCGACGGTGCCCTGCACATAGTGCGAGATGGTCAGCCAGGCCGTGCGTCCGGCCCGGTCGACTCTGGGCGACATCCGGCCGAACCCCTTGAGGAACCACGACCAGATCCGGTCGCCGTCCTTGAGCAGGAAGAAGGTGACGAACAGCAGCAGCACGATGGAGGCGAGCACCTCGACGGCGACCTGCCCGGCGGTGAGCACGGTGGTGGTGATCGCGGCGCGCTGCAGGTCGAGCTGTTTGAAGATCTCGTCGACCCACTGGGTGAGCTGCGTCTCCTTCAGGTGCAGCGGGCCGGTGATCAGCCACTGCTGCACGTCGCTCACGGTCTTCTGCACCTGCTCCACCAGATGCGGCCACTCGTCGTTGGCGCGCGCCCCGACGATCCAGCCGGTGCCGAAGATCGCGGCCAGCGCGACCAGCATGGTGATCCAGGTCGCGTAGATCGGCCGCAGGCCGGCGTTGCGCAGGGTCCTGGTGAGCGGGAACAGCAGGGCGGTCAGCAGCAGGGCGATCGCCACCGGCAGCGCGACGAAGCTGAGGCGGGCGATGACCTGAACGAAGAAGTAGACGACCACGCCGACGACGATCAGGCACACGCTCCAGGCGGCCACCTTTGCCAGGGTGGGCGGTACGAGCTTGGTGGATCGGTCGGAGAACACGTGTTCAAGACTGGCACGCCGCGAGCCGGAACGCGCGCGGATATCCGGCCGAGGAATGATCGGGTCAGGCGATGGCCGAGGGGCAGGGCGGGCCGTACCCCTCGGCAGGGTCAGCCGAGCAGGACGTCGACGGTGAGTTCCGCGCCCTGCTCCAGGACGAACTCCTCGACCGCGCCGGCCCCGCACAGGTCGTCCTGCGCGAGCCTGATCAGGGCGGCCTCGGGGCCGGTGACGGTCAGCCTGGAGACCTCGGCGCGCATCGACAGCCTGGCCTCCGACTTGGCCTTGCGGACGCGGCCGAGCACCTCGGAGGCGACCGTGAGCACGGCTGGGTCGCCGGGGCCGGGGTCGGCGGCGGGCCACGGCGCCAGGTGCACCGAGCCGTCCCGCCACCAGGACCAGACCTCCTCGGTGACGAACGGCAGGAACGGCGCGAACAGCCGCAGCTGGACCTCCAGCGCCTGGCGCAGGGCCGCGTGCGCCGAGGCGGCGGCCGGGCCGGACTCGTAGGCGCGGGCCTTGACCAGCTCCAGGTAGTCGTCGCAGAAGGCCCAGAAGAACCGCTCGACGGCCTCGATGGCCCTGGTGTGCTCGTAGGCCTCCAGCGCCTGGGTGGCCTCACCGACCGTGGCGCCCAGCGTGGCCAGCATCGACAGGTCGACCGGCTCGGTGACCTCCCCGCCGCCGTCGCCGAGGGCCAGGACGAACTTCGACGCGTTCAGGATCTTGATGGCCAGCCGTCGGCCGATCTTGAGCTGGCCGGCGTCGAAGGCGGTGTCCACGCCGTAGCGGCCGTTGGCCGCCCAGTAGCGGACCGCGTCGGAGCCGTGCTGCTCCAGCAGGCTCATCGGGGTGACCACGTTGCCCTTGGACTTGGACATCTTCTTGCGGTCGGGGTCGAGGATCCAGCCCGAGATGGCCACGTCGCTCCACGGCACGGTGCCGGACTCCAGGTGCGAGCGGGCCACGGTGGAGAACAGCCAGGTGCGGATGATGTCGTGCGCCTGGGAGCGCAGGTCCATCGGGTAGACCCGGCCGAACAGGTCGGGGTCGCTCTCCCAGCGCCCGGCGATCTGCGGGGTCAGCGACGAGGTGGCCCAGGTGTCCATCACGTCGGGGTCGCCGGTGAACCCGCCGGGGACGCCGCGCTGCTCCTCGGTGTAGCCGGGCGGCACGTCCGAGGACGGGTCGATCGGCAGGGTGTCCTCGGCGGGCGCGATGACCTCGTCGTATCGGATGCGTCCCGAGTCGTCCAGGCGGAACCACACCGGGATGGGCACGCCGTAGAAGCGCTGGCGGGAGATCAGCCAGTCCCCGGCCAGGCCCTCGACCCAGTTGTCGTAACGCACCCGCATGTGCGGCGGGTGCCAGACCAGCTCGCGCCCGCGCTCCAGCATCCGCTCGCGCAGCTCGCGGTCGCGGCCGCCGTTGCGGATGTACCACTGCCGGGTGGTGACGATCTCCAGTGGCTTGTCGCCGCGCTCGTAGAACTTCACCGTCCGCCGCACCGGGCGCGGGTCGCCGTCGAGGTCGCCGCTCTCCCGCAGCATCTCCACGATCCGCTCGCGCGCCGAGTGCACGGTCTTGCCGGCCAGCTCCTTGTACGGCCCCGCCTCGACGCCCGCGGGCGGCTCGGCCAGCAGCCGCCCGTCCCAGCCGAGCACCGGCCTGGTGGGCAGGTCGAGCTCACGCCACCAGGTGACGTCGGTGATGTCGCCGAAGGTGCAGATCATCGCGATGCCCGAGCCCTTGTCCATCTCGGCCAGGCGGTGCGCCAGGATCGGCACCTCGGCGCCGAACAGCGGGGTGAGCACGGAGGTGCCGAACAGCGGCTTGTAGCGCTCGTCGTCGGGGTGCGCGACCAGCGCCACGCACGCGGGGATCAGCTCGGGCCTGGTGGTCTCGATCCAGACCGGGCCCTGGTCGCCGTAGAAGGAGATCCGGTGGAAGGCGCCGGGCCACTCCCGGTCCTCCAGCTCGGCCTGGGCGACGGCGGTGCGGTCGGTGACGTCCCACAGGGTCGGGGCCTCGGCCTGGTAGGCCTCGCCGCGCGCCAGGTTGCGCAGGAAGGCCCGCTGCGAGACGGCTCTGGCCCGGTCGCTGATCGTGGTGTAGAGCAGCGACCAGTCGACCGACAGCCCGACCCGCCGCCAGACCTCCTCGAACGCCTGCTCGTCCACCTCGGTCAGCTTGTGGCACAGCTCCACGAAGTTGCGCCGCGAGACGGGGATCTCCCGCTTGCCCGGCTTGTCGGGCGGGACGAAGGCCGGGTCGTAGGGCAGCGAGGCGTCGCCGCGCACGCCGTAGACGTTCTGCACGCGGCGCTCGGTGGGCAGGCCGTTGTCGTCCCAGCCGATCGGGTAGAAGACCGTCTTGCCGGTCATCCGCCGGTAGCGGGCCATGATGTCGGTGTGGGTGTAGGAGAAGACGTGGCCGACGTGCAGCGAGCCGGAGACGGTGGGCGGCGGGGTGTCGATCGAGTAGATCTCCGCACGCGTCTTCGACCGGTCGAAGCGGTAGGTCCCCTCGGCCTCCCAGCGCGATACCCATACCGACTCCAGGCCATCGAGAGTGGGTTTCTCGGGCATGGGGGCATGAGGCGGTCGCTGCTGAGTCATGCCTCCTTATGGTACGGCTTCGCCGGGCTCGGCACGGCGAGAGACTAGGGTTCGTTACACACAGGGGAAGGGGTAACAGTCATGGCCGACGACAAGCCTGACATCGCCTGGCGCGTGATCGGTGGCCTGGTGGGCCTGGCCACGGCCTGGGCGGCCAAGAAGGTCCTCGGGTTCGTCTGGGTGAAGGCCACCGGCAAGGAGCCGCCGGTGGACGCCGAGGCGCCCGAGGTGAGCCTCGGCGAGGCCATCGGCTACGCCGTGGTGATGGGCGTGGGCATGCAGGTCGCCCAGATCGTGGTTAACCGCACCGCCAAGAAGCGTTACGACGCGTGGCGGGCCGTCAAGCAGGTGACTCCAAAGCCGTGAGGAACTCGCTGGCCCAGCGGTCCACGTCGTAGGTGGAGACCCGGCGCCGCATCGTGCGCATGCGCCGGGCGATATCGTGCGGCGTGGCCCGCATCGCGGTCAGCATGGTCCGCTTGAGCCCCTCCACGTCGTAGGGGTTGACCAGCCACGACGCGCGCAGTTCGTCGGCGGCGCCGGCGAACTCGCTGAGCACCAGTGAGCCGCGCAGGTCGTGGTGGCAGGAGACGTACTCCTTGGCCACCAGGTTCATCCCGTCGCGCAGCGGCGTCACCACCATCACGTCGGCCGCCAGGTAGAGCGCGGCCAGTTCCCTGCGGCCGTAGGACTGGTGGAAGTACTGGATGGGCTGCAGGCCGAGCGTGGAGTGCTCGCCGTTGATCCGGCCCACCTGCAGTTCGATGTCGTCGCGCAGCCTGCGGTACTCGTCCACGCGTTCCCGGCTGGGCGTGGCGATCTGCACGAAGACGGCCTCTCCCGGGGACAGGCGGCCCTCGTCGAGGAGTTCGCCGAAGGCCTCCAGGCGCTGGCCGATGCCCTTGGTGTAGTCGAGCCGGTCGACGCCGAGCAGCACATGCTCGGGGTCGCCGAGCTCGGCGCGTATCTCCTTGGCACGTGCCACGATGGCGGGCTCGCGCACGAGGCTGTCGAGCTCGCCGAAGTCGACCGAGATGGGGAAGGCCTGCGCCTTGATCACGCGGTCCTCGCTGTAGACCTCGCTGCCCTTGTAGGACAGGCCGAGCAGCCTGCGGCACAGCCGCATGAAGTTCGCGGCGCCGCCAGGGCGCTGGAAGCCGACCAGGTCGGCGCCGAGCAGTCCTTCGACCAGCTCCTTGCGCCAGGGCAGCCGCCAGAACAGCTCGTCCGGCGGGAACGGGATGTGCAGGAAGAAGCCGATGCGCAGGTCGGGGCGGAGCTCCCGGAGCATCGCGGGCACGAGCTGGAGCTGGTAGTCCTGCACCCAGACGACCGCGCCCTGTTCGGCGGCGTCGGCGGCGGCCTGCGCGAAGCGCTCGTTGACCTCGCGGTAGCACTCCCACATCCGGCGCTCGAAGACCGGCGGGGCGACCACGTCGTGGTAGAGCGGCCACAGGGTGGCGTTGGAGAAGCCCTCGTAGTAGAGCTCGACCTCCTGGGACGACAGCGGAATCGGGATGAGGTTCATGCCGTCCTGGTCGAAGGGCTTGAAGTCCTCGTCGGGCGCGCCCGACCAGCCCAGCCAGGCGCCGTCGCGGCGCTGCATCACGGGAGCTATCGCGGTGACGAGTCCACCGGGACTTCTGCGCCATGAGGCCGTTCCGTCGGGTTCCACCGTCCTGTCCACCGGCAAGCGGTTGGCGACGATCAGAAACGAACTGCGGCCAGTCACGCGTGTCCTCCTAGGATCCCACCTCAGGAAAGCCGCAGGCGCGGCTTACGGCAGCCGCCACCGACTCGGCCCCCGCCCGGGGGACGATCGCGGCGATGTGCGCGTCGGGCCTGATCACCCAGGCTTCGCCCGGCCCGACCCCCAGTGCTTCGGCCAGGCGCCCGGACGCGTCGATCTCCGCGAGCTCGCGTACGGCGAGCGGCGCCGACTTCTCCCTACCCCAAAACTGCTTAAACAAACCGGAATCGCACATTTCCCCCAGGAGCACGAGGAAGCCGTCCCGGCACATCTGCCGCAACCGCCCGCCCGGTACCGGCACATCGGGCAGGATCACCCCCGGCGCCGGCGGGCAGAGCGCCCCTTTGGCCGGCCGCCCGGCGAACGGCCGCGACGGCTCCGCCGTGGTCAGCGGCGAGTCCACGTACCAGTACGGCTCGGCGAACCGCCCGGAGTCCACCTCCGCGACCGCGCCCCGCTCCAGCACGTCGAGCCGGTGCCGCCGCTCCGGCTCCGAGCGCGGCACCAGGAAGCGCATGGTGGCCGCGGTGATCTCCAGGTTCTCCAGCGCGGCGGCGTGCCGCTCGGCGTGGTAGCTCTCCAGCAGTTCCCCGCCCGCCCAGCCGTTGAGCACGAAGGCGAGCTTCCAGGCGGCGTTCTCCGCGTCCGGCACACCCGAGTTGAGGCCGCGCGCCCCGAACGGGGCCACCAGGTGCGCGCAGTCGCCCGCCAGCAGCACCCGGCCCGCCCGCATCCGGGAGGCGACCCTGGAGTGGAAGCGGTAGACCGAGCGCCAGAGCAGCTCGTAGGGCCGGTCGCCGATGATCTGCCGGATCCGGGCGTCGGCATCCTCCGGCGTCGCCTCGAACCCCGGCGGCACCTGCCAGTCGATGCGGTACGTCGAGTCGGGGCACGGGTGGATGAGGACCTGGCGGCCCGGGTTCCACTCCGGGTCGAAGTAGAAGCGCCGCTCGTGCTCCCAGCCGGGCAGGTCGGCCCTGATGTCGCAGATGAGGAACCGCTCGTCGAAGGTCTCGCCGTCGAAGGAGACGCCCAGCGCCCGCCGTACCGCGTCGGCGTGGCCGCCCGCGCAGGCCAGGACGTAGGGGGCGCGCAGCAGCCGGTCGCCGCAGTGGACCGTGACACCCGAGGCGTCCTGGGTCAGGTCCGTGACCTCGTGGTCCCAGCGGACCTCGATCAGCGGAGTGGCCGCGATGGCGGCGTCCAGCAGTTCCTCGGTGCGCGACTGGGAGATGTTGACGAACGGCGGCAGCGGGCCCTGCGCCTCGAAGCTCCAGGAGAACAGCTCCGAGCCGCGGAAGTAGGTGCGCGCGGTCGTCCAGGTCAGGCCCTCCTCGGCGATCCCGGGCGCGCCCGCGGCCGCCCAGATGTCCAGGACGTCGCGCTGCTGGCAGATGGAGCGGGAGCCCTCGGCGTCGCGGCGCGGGCGGCGGTCGAGCAGCAGCACCTCGACGCCCCAGCGGGCCAGCAGCAGCGCCGCGGTCTGCCCGACCGGCCCCGCGCCGACGACGATCACGCTCATGACTGCAGCCGCGCCCACACGTCCCGGTCGCGTTCGGCGGTCCAGATGACCGGGCGCTCGACGCCGTCGAGCTCGTCCCACAGGCGCGAGACGTCGAAGGGCAGGCAGTGCTCGAAGATGGGCCAGCCGCCGAACCTCGGCGCGAGCGCGGC
The DNA here is from genome assembly GCF_040645915.1 of Nonomuraea sp. NPDC046570. Classification (NCBI taxonomy): domain Bacteria; kingdom Bacillati; phylum Actinomycetota; class Actinomycetes; order Streptosporangiales; family Streptosporangiaceae; genus Nonomuraea; species Nonomuraea sp. NPDC046570. Next base: position 133,154 of record NZ_JBEYZF010000011.1, read on the forward strand.
GTGGGCGTTGCCGAAGGCCTCCTTGAGCGTTCCGCCGCGGCCGTGCACGGCGCCGACCTCGCGCAGCATGACGTTCAGGAACTCGCGGGTCTGCGCGATCGCCGCGGCGACCTGCGCGCCGCCCCTGGCCACCGCTCCCCGGCCGCCGACGAGCGTCTCGGCGCCGAATTCCGCGACCCGGTCGAGGGTGGTCGTCGCCCACTCGGTGTGGAAGGCGTCGCCGGTGTACAGGGCGGCCTGCGACTCCACCAGGTCCCCGGCGAACAGCACCCGCCGCTCGGGCAGCCAGGCGACCAGGTCGCCCTCGGTGTGGCCGCGCCCGCAGTACTGCAGGACCAGGTCGCCCCTGCCGCCGCCGAGGTCGATGGTGAGGCGGTCGGAGAAGGTGGTGGTGGGCCAGGTCAGGCCGGGGATGGAGGCGGGTTCCCGGAACAGGCGGGGCATTCTGCCGTACTCGCTGGCCCAGTCCTGTTCGCCGCGTTCGGCGATCAGCTCGCGGGTCTTCTCGTGCGCGACGATCACCGGCGCGCCGAAGGCGGAGGCGCCCAGCACCCGGACCGCGTGGTAGTGCGACAGCACCAGGTAGCGCACCGGCTTGGCGGTGTGCTCGCGCAGCCGGGCCAGCCAGGCGCGGGCGGCCACGGGCGTGGCCAGCGCCTCGAAGCAGACCAGGAAGTCCTCGCCCTCGATCGCGCCGACGTTGGGGTCGCCCTCGGCGGTGAGCGCGTAGACGCCCTCCGCCAGCACCTCCAGGGTCTGCTCCTTCTCCCCCAGGTCGGCCGAGGAGGCGAACGGCCTCACGCGTGCCGCCGGGACTGGACGATGTGGAAGCGCCCGGCGACGTAGCCGGGGTCGGTGAGCGAGGCGGTGGCCGCCGGGTTGGCGCCGGTGCCGTGGTAGTCGCTGAAGGCGGCCGACTGGTTGACGAACACGCCGCCGGTGAGGTTGCAGGACAGGTTCACGCCCGCCTCCAGCGCCGCCCGTTCGGCCTTGGCCAGCACCTGCTCGGAGGTGGAGTAGACGGACGCGGTGAGCGCGCCCCTGCGCGAGATGGTCCGGCGCAGCACCTCCAGGCTGTCGTCGGTGGAGGCGGTGGGGACGAGGAACGAGATCGGCCCGAAGTGCTCGTGCCCGTAGACGTCCTCGCGGGCGGCGTCCACCTTCACGATCATCGGCGTCCTGACCGTCGCGTCCGGGAAGGCCGGGTGCTTGATCGCCCGCGACTCCAGCACCACCTCGCCGAGCGAGGCGGCGGCCTCCACCCGGCCGAGCACGGCGGAGTTGACGATCGCGCCGGTCAGCTCGACCGCCCGCGCGTCGTCGCCGAGCAGCCTGCCGACCGCTCCGGCCAGGTCGGCGGCCACCTCCTCGACGCTCTTGTGCCCCTGGTCGGTGTCGATGCCGTCCGCCGGGAGCAGGATGTTCTGCGGGGCGGTGCACATCTGGCCGCTGTACAGCGACAGCGAGAAGGCGATGTTGCCCAGCATGCCCCGGTAGGCGTCGGTGGAGTCGACGACGATGGTGTTGACGCCCGCCTTCTCGGTGTGCACCAGCGCCTGGGGGGCGTTGCGCTCCAGCCAGTCGCCGTACTCCGTGGAGCCGGTGAAGTCGACGATGCGCACGTCGGGGTGGGTGGCCAGGGTGGTGGCCAGGCCGGTGCCCTCCTCGGCGGCCAGCGTCACCAGGTCCGGGTCGAAACCCGCCTCGGCGAGCACCTCGCGGGCGATGCTCACGGTGATGGCCAGCGGCAGGATCGCGCCGGGGTGCGGTTTGACGATGACCGGGTTGCCGGTGACCAGGCTGGCGAACAGGCCCGGGTAGGCGTTCCAGGTCGGGAAGGTGTTGCAGCCGATGACCAGGGCGACGCCGCGCGGCACGACGACGAACTTCTTCTCCATGACCAGCGGGTCGCCCTTGCCCGGCTTCTCCCAGCGGGCGTGGGCGTTGCCGGCGGTCATCGTGGCGAAGCCGTAGGCGACCGCCTCCAGGGCGCGGTCCTGGGCGTGCGGGCCGCCCGCCTGGAAGGCCATCACGAACGCCTGGCCGGTGGTGTGCTGGACGGCGTTGGCCAGCTCGAAGCTGCGCTGGTTGACGCGGTGCAGGATCTCCAGGCAGACCAGCGCGCGCGCCTCGGGTCCCGCGTCGCGCCAGGCGGGCATCGCCGCCTTCGCGGCGGCGACGAGCCCCTCGGGCGACGCCTCGGGGTAGCTGACCCCCAGATCCAGCCCGTACGGCGAGCGCTCGGCGCCGACCCTGGCCCCGGTGCCCGGCTGGTCGAGCGGGTACGGCTTGCCGAGATGGCCCTCGAACGCCTCCTTGCCGCGTTCGGCGGCGCCCTCGCCGTACACCCTGGGGCTCGGCGACTCGGGGTAGGCGCTCCAGTAGCCGCGGCCGGTGATCGCCGAGAGGGCCTGGGCCAGGGTGTCCCGATGCTGTTCGAACATGTTCGTCCCTCTCTTGACAGGATCTGCCCGACGGTGATTGGTTTACCGAACATTCGGTCAGTAATCAAGAGAGGTCCTCGTGGACACCGCGCGCCGCAGTGTGGAGGCCATGCTGGCCGCCGATGCGGCCTCGGCCGGGCTCGGGATCGAGCTGCTGGAGGTCGGCCCAGGTCACGCCGTCTGCGGCCGGGTGGTGGCCGAGTTCCGCGGGCGCAGCCGCAGGCTGAGGGAGGATGGATGAGGCTCGGCGAAGCCCCTGACCCCGGGGAGCTGGACCCGGTCGAGCGGATCTCCCGCGACGAGCTGATCGCGCTCCAACTCGACCGGCTGCGCCGGACCCTTCACCACGTCTACGACAACGTCCCTTTCTACCGGCGCCGGTTCGACGCCCACGGCGTGCACCCCGACGACTGCCGGGAGCCGGGCGACCTGGCCGCCTTCCCGTTCACCACCAAGGACGACCTGCGGGACAACTACCCGTTCGGACTGTTCGCGGTCCCGCGCGAGCGGGTGGCGCGGCTGCACGCCTCCAGCGGCACCACGGGCAAGCCGACCGTGGTCGGCCACACCCTGGAGGATCTGGATCTCTGGGCGGGCCTGATGGCCAGGTCGATCCGGGCCGCGGGCGGGCGGCCGGGGCAGATGGTGCACGTGGCCTACGGCTACGGCCTGTTCACCGGCGGCCTGGGCGCCCACTACGGCGCCGAGCGGCTCGGCTGCACGGTCGTGCCCGTCTCGGGCGGCATGACCGCGCGCCAGGTCCAGCTCATCCAGGACTTCAGGCCGGACGTCATCATGGTGACCCCGTCGTACATGCTGGCGCTGCTCGACGAGTTCGAGGCGCGCGGGCTCGACCCGCGCCGGACGTCGCTGAAGACGGGTGTCTTCGGGGCCGAGCCGTGGACCGAGGAGATGCGCGCGGAGATCGAGGAGCGCTTCGACCTGCACGCCGTGGACGTCTACGGCCTGTCGGAGGTCATGGGGCCCGGCGTGGCGAACGAGTGCGTGGAGACCAAGGACGGCCTGCACGTCTGGGAGGACCACTTCTACCCCGAGACCGTCGACCCGCTCACCGGGGCTCCCGCGGCCGCAGGTGAGCTGGTGCTCACCACGCTGACCAGGACCGCGATGCCGGTGATCCGCTACCGCACCCGCGACCTGACCCGCCTGCTGCCCGGGACGGCGAGGCCCGCCTTCCGCCGCATGGAGAAGGTCACCGGCCGCAGCGACGACATGATCATCCTGCGCGGCGTGAACCTGTTCCCCACCCAGATCGAGGAGGCCGTGCTGCGCACGCCCGGCCTGGCGCCGCACTTCCAGCTCCACCTGACCCGGCCGGCCAGGCTCGACGTGCTGACCGTGCGGGTCGAGGCGCGCCCCGGCTGCACCGCCCGCGGCGAGGCGGGCGCGGCGCTGGCCAAGGCGGTCAGGGACACCGTCGGGGTCGGCGTCGAGGTGCAGGTCGTGGACCCCGAGACGCTGGAGCGGTCGGCCGGCAAGCTCAATCGAGTCCTGGATCATCGGGATAATTGACGCTATGACCACCAGCACGACAAGCCGGCGCCGACGCGGACACGATCCGGAGTCCGTACTGCACACGGCCGTGGGGGTGTTCATCGAGCGCGGCTACGACGGCACCAGCATGGAGGACCTGGCCCGCGCCCTCGGCACCACCAAGTCCGCCATCTACTATCACGTGCCGGGCAAGGAGCAGTTGCTCGGGCGGGCCCTGGACCGGGCGCTGGACGGGCTGTCGGAGCTGATGGCCGACGAGCGCGCCGCCTCTGGCCCGGCGTTCGACCGGCTCCAGTGGGTGGTCCGGCAGAGCGTGGCGATCCTCGTCGACCGCCTGCCGTACGTCACGCTGCTGTTGCGGGTGCGCGGCAACAGCGTGACCGAGCTGCGGGCGCTGGAACGGCGGCGGGAGTTCGACCGGTTCGTCAGCGCGCTGGTGAAGGAGGCGGCGGCCGAGGGGCGGATCAGGCCCGACATCGAGCCCGCGCTGGTGACCAGGCTGCTGTTCGGCACGGTCAACTCGATCGCCGACTGGTACCAGCCGGCGCGCGGCGGCTCGGCGGGCGACCTCGCGGACACCATCCTCAAGATCACCTTCGAGGGCCTGCGCGTCCGCTGACCCGTGAGCCGGTCAGCTACCGAGTTCGGGACGGCCGGGGGCGCCTTCGACGGTGGGCCGGACCTCGTGGGGCTGCTTGATGCGCAGATCGCGGCGGATGGCCTCGCCCAGCTTCTTGGTGGCCGCCCGGTTGAGCGCGCCGCCCGCGACCGCGCCGGTGAGGAACGGGCCGAGGGTCGTCAGGTGCCGCCCGAGCGTGCGCATGAGCCTGTTGCGCAGGGCGGCCTTGGTCGCCGCGCCGAGCGCCATGGTGACCGAGGCGGGCGCGAGCGGGTCGATGCCGCGCTGCTTGGACCAGGCGGCGGTGAAGGCGACGGCCCGCTGGGTGCCGGTGCCCTCCACATGCACCCCGTAGACCTCGTGCAGTTCAGCTAGTAGCTTGACCTCGACGGCCGCCACCACGATGGTCTCGGCGACCAGCTGGGCGGGGGCCGACAGCAGCAGGGGAGGCGCGGCGAACTCGGCCGCCGCGAGGGCGCCGCCGAGCGCGCCGACCGTCATGGTCGCCTTCTGCGCGGTGCGGACGAGGTCGTCGGCGAGCTCCTCGCCGGTCAGTCCGTGGTGGTGTTCGGAGAGGGTGGCCAGGTCCCTGATCGGGATCCTGGGCGCGATCTTCAGGAAGACGTCGGCCAGCCAGCGGCCGCGGCCGATGCCGCTCTGTCCGGCCGCCCTCGCCCCGGTGGCCAGGGCGCCGGCGAGACGGCCGACCAGCCTGCGCCGCTCGCCGCGGTCGAGCTCATCGGGGCCTGTCAGCCTGCCGACGAGCTCGCCGACCTCGTCCTCGGGGCCTTTCGCGGCGATCTCGTCAGTCCGCTCCTCGTGGGAGGGAGCGGACGACTCTGCGGTCACCGAGTCGTCCCCCTCCTCTTTCATGGATGACACGATGCGGAGCCTCCGTGTTCGTGTTCGCTGCGCCCTGCCCTCAGGCTGCGCACTCCCGGCAGACCTGCTGGCCGTTCCTCTCGGTGGCGAGCTGGCTGCGGTGATGCACAAGGAAACACCGCGAGCAGGTGAACTCATCGGCCTGACGAGGAATCACCCGAAGGGAGAGCTCCTCGTTCGACAGGTCCGCACCGGGCAGCTCGAGCGACTCGGCGAGATCGGTCTCGTCGATGTCGATGCTTCCCGAGGACTTGTCCGTGCGCCGCGCCTGGAGTTCCTGAAGGCTGTCCTCATTCAGGTCGTCGTCTGTCTTGCGCGGGCTGTCGTAGTCCGTAGCCATTGTGGTTACTCCATCCCCCTCATCTATATGGTTCGCGCTCGTCGCGCGTGTCTAACGTCCGAGAGGCCCATCTTGTGCCCGTTCCGTTCGGGAGATTTGACATCGGTACCCCACGGGAACGGCCAATGAACCTCCCTACACGTGAGGGGCATGCCGCCAACAGCCTTGGTTAGCCAAATATGGCGAAAACCACAGCATTGGCGGGATGCACCACCGCGTTCGACGGCACATCCAACCACATGTGCGGCGTGAACGAGACGCCCCCGCCGGATCAACACGCCGGATCAGCGTCCGGGTAGCCGGATGGTGACGACCAGCCCGCCGCCGTCACGAGGTACGGCCGCGACGTTTCCGCCGTGTGCCTGCACCACCGCTCTGACGATGGACAGCCCTAGACCCGATCCCTTGGCCGAATCCACGCGGTCCGCGTGCAGCCTCCGGAACGGCTCGAACAGGTTGTTCACCTCGTACGCGGGGACGTGCTGCCCCGTGTTGGCCACCTGAACAACCAGAGCGCCTTCCACCATTCCCGTCCGGAGCCAGACTTTCCCATTTTCCGGAATGTTGTACTTGACCGCGTTCTCCAGCAGGTTGCCGACCGACCGTTCGAGCAGCACCGGATCGCCTGTCGTGGGGGCCTCGCCGAGCTCGGTGGAGATGGTGACACCGTTCTCCTCGGCGAAGGGCGCCACCTGCTCGACGGCCGTCTGGGCGACCTCCCTGACGTCCACCGGCTTGCGCACGCGCAGCTCCCGCTCACTGCGGGCGAGCAGCAGCAGACCCTCGATGAGCTTCTCGTTGCGCGCGTTGACCTCCAGCAGGGTACGGCCGAGCGCCTTGAGGTCGGCGGACGCCTCCGGGTCGCCCAGGGCGATCTCCAGGACCGTCCTGTTGATGGTGAGCGGGGTGCGCAGCTCGTGCGAGGCGTTGGCGACGAACCTGCGCTGGGTGTCGAAGGCCACGTTGAGGCGGGTCAGCATGGCGTCGAAGGTGTCGGCCAGCTCCTTGAGCTCGTCGTGCGGGCCCTTGAGGTCGATGCGCTGGTGGGCGAGGTTGCTCTCGGAGAGCTTGCGCGCGGCGGCGGTCATCTGGGCCACGGGGCGCAGCGCCCGGTCGGCCACGAAGTAGCCGAGGATCAGCGCCAGGATGACCACGCCGGCCATGGCCATCACCGACTGCTGGAAGAGCCTGTTCAGCACCCTGTCGGCGGCGGAGTTGCGGACCGCCTCGGTCTGGCTGTCCAGGTAGGCGGCCAGGTCCGCCGGCACGCCCCGGGGCAGGCTCAGGCTGAAGTCGAAGCCCTGGTACAGCGCCGCGCTGATGCTGATGTACATCACCACCAGCAGCAGCGCTCCCGCGGCGAAGAACACCGCGCCGTAGGTCAGCGTCAACCGCCACCTGATGCTCATCCGGTCGCGCACAGCCCTGATCCGGGCGGCCAGCGTGTCCTCGGCCGGCGGCGGCAGCACCGGCGGCGGCCCGTCCCACGCGGGCGGCCCGGTCGGCGGCGGGGCGGACGGCCGGCCCTCGGAGCCGCCGACCTCCATCTGCTCGGTGCGCATCGCACTCCGCTCGGAATGCGGGCTGATCATCGGGTGTGTCGGAATCGCCGGCTGGTCCGGCGGCTCGAACGCTGGCCGTTCTGTCACAACTTGTATCCCACTCCGGGCACCGTCTCGATCACCTGCGGATCGCCCAGCTTCTTGCGCAGCGTCATCATCGTGACGCGTACCACGTTGGTGAACGGGTCGATGTTCTCGTCCCACGCCTTGTCCAGCAGGTCCTCCTGGCTGACGACGGCGCCCTCGGCGCGCATCAGCTCCTCCAGGACCGCGAACTCCTTCTTGGTCAGCACCACTTCCCGGCCCTCGCGCTCGACCAGCCGCTTGCCCGGGTCAAGGCGGATCCCGCCGCGCTCCAGGACCGGCGGCAGCGCGGGCGCCGACCGCCGCCCGAGCGCGCGCACCCTGGCCACCAGCTCGATGAAGACGAACGGCTTGGCCAGGTAGTCGTCGGCGCCGAGACCGAGCCCCTCGACCTTGTCGTCGACGTCGCCCGCCGCGGTCAGCATGAGGATGCGCGAGGCGCTGCGCTCCTGCACCAGACGCCTGCAGACCTCGTCCCCGTGCACCACGGGCAGGTCGCGGTCGAGCACGATCACGTCGTAGTCGATGTACGAGGTGCGCTCCAGCGCGCCGCCACCGTCGTAGGCCACGTCGACGGCCATCGCCTCGCGCCTGAGCCCGGTCGCGATCGCGTCGGCGAGTACCTTCTCGTCCTCCACCACAAGCACGCGCACGCCCTGCCCCCTCCCGGATCCGGGTCCCATTCTGACCACATCTTCAATAAGCGCACGGTAAGGCATGTGCCACAGGTCCGTGACACACGGCACAGACGATTCGATGTTTCGCCAAGGCGACTATGTGGGTAGACCCCGCAAACACCCACTGCCGCGTGCCGGGAAAGTCATGTGCGCACCGGGTGGGCAGAGCAAGCCCTTCTGTCCCAACGAACGACGAACCCCTGAGAGAGAAGGTGAGATGGGCGAGTTCACGCACACGATCGAGCGCCGCCTCGACCAGGCATACAAGGGTCTCGACCAGGCCCGGTCCACCGGCGACGACTACCTCGCCGACACGCTGAACGCCGAGATCGAGGACCTGCGCCGCCTCGCCGTCGACCACGGCATCCCTTTGCCTCGCTGACCAGGAGAGAAGGACGGCCGGAACCTGTGGGGTTCCGGCCGTCCTGTTGTCCGGGGGGCGATGGAGCGCGCGTTCAGGCGTCGCGGGCCGGGTCGAGGGGCGCGAGCAGGTCGTGCAGTTCCTCGAACAGGCCGGGCGCCGCGCAGAGCGCGAACTCGGTTCCGGGCGGGGCGCCGTGCAGCCCGCCGATCCTGGCCCCCGCCTCGGTGGCCACCAGGCCGGCCGCGGCGAAGTCCCAGTGGTTGACGCCGCGCTCGTAGTAGGCGTCGACCCGCCCGGCGGCGACCGAGCAGAGGTCGATCGCGCACGACCCGCCGCGCCTGATGTCGCGCACCCTGGGCAGGACGGCGGCCACCACCTCGGCCTGGACGGCCCGCCGCGCCGCCGAGTAGCCGAACCCGGTCGCGACCAGCGCCCGGTCGAGCGGCACCCCGTCGTTGCAGCGCAGCCGCTCCACGGCCAGGCCGTCCTTCTTGAGTACGGCGCCGCGCCCGAGCGAGGCGGTGAACAGCTCGCCGCGCGGCACCACGTTGACGGCTCCGGCGACGACCTGGCCGTCCACCTCGACGGCGATGCTGACCGCCCACTCCGGCAGGCCGTACAGGAAGTTGACGGTGCCGTCGATCGGGTCGACGATCCAGCGGACGGAGGAGGTGCCGGGGGCCTCGCCGCCCTCCTCGCCGAGGATCCGGTCGCCGGGGCGGGCCTGCCCGATCCTGGCGCGGATCAGCTCCTCGGCGGCCCGGTCGAGCGCGGTGACCACGTCCGTGGGGCTGGACTTGGTCTCCAGCACCTCCGGGTTGGACGGGCGCTTGGCCAGCAGCATGTCGCCCGCCTCGCGGGCGATGTCCTCGGCCAGTGCGGCGAAGTCCGTCACGAGAGCGACTCCGGGCGCTTCCACTCCTGCCCGAGCACGTGCTGGGCGAGGAAGGCCAGCACCGTCTCGTACCAGACGACGGCGTTGCCGGGCTTGAGCACCCAGTGGTTCTCGTCGGGGAAGTAGAGGAACTTGGACTCGACGTCGGAGCGCTGCAGGTCCCACCACAGGCGCAGGCCCTCGCCAATCGGCACCCGGTAGTCCTTGTCGCCGTGGATGACCAGCATGGGCGTGCGGATCTCGCCGAGCGCGTGGTGCGGGGACAGCTTGGCGTAGCGCTCGGAGCCGGGCTCGCCGAACTCGCGCTGCCAGTACATGGAGGCGTCGGTGGTGCCCGCGAACTGGTCGAGGTTCCACAGCGAGGCGTGCGTGACGATGGCCCGGTAGCGGTCGCTGTGCCCGGCGACCCAGTTGGCCATGTAGCCGCCGTAGGAGCCGCCCATCGCGCCGATCCGCTCGGCGTCGATCTCCGGCCTGGCGAGCGCCACGTCCACGATCGCGTCGAGGTCGGCCAGCGTGCGCGGGCCCCAGTCGCCCCAGCCGCGGTCGATCATCTCCTGCCCGTAGCCGGTGGACAGGCACGGGTCGGGCAGCAGGACGGCGTAGCCGTGCTGGGCCATGATCCACGGGTTCCAGCGCCACGACCAGTCGTTCCAGGACGCGACGGGCCCGCCGTGGATCCACAGCAGGAACGGCGCCGGGTCGTCGGCGGAGGCGCCCTCGGGCAGCACCAGCCAGCCGCGGACGGTGGTGCCGTCGTCGGCGACCGCGCTGATCTCGGTGAGCGTGCCCGGGACCTCGGGGCTCGGCACGGGCGAGGGCAGCTCGGCGATCTCGCCGGTGGCGGCGTCGATCCTGACCGGGGCGGCGGCGGCGTCGACGGCGCTGCGCAGCGCGTAGACGAACCGGCCGTCGGGTGAGGCGCTGAGCGCCAGGTAGGAGCCGTCGTCGGCGGTCAGCCGGGCGGGCTCGCCGTCGAGCGGCACGGTGAAGACCGGGCGGCGGCCCTGGTGGTCGGCGGCGATGTGCACGGCCGAGGAGTCGGGCGCCCAGGCCACGTCGGCGGGGAACAGCTCGGGGGCGTAGGCCCGGCCGTCGCCGGTGGCCAGCTCGCCGATCCACAGCTCGACCCTGACCGAGACGTCGAGGGAGGTGACGCGCTCGCGGGTGCAGGCGACCAGCCGCCCGTCGGGCGAGATCGCGATCGGGCCGCCGTGGTCGAAGCCCTCGGCCGAGAACAGGGTGCGCCGCTCGCCGGTGGCGACGTCGACGGCCACCACGTCGACGCGGTGCTCCCCGCCGGGCAGCGGGACCCGCCAGGTGGTGACCGCGGTCGAGCCGTCCGGGCTGAGCGCGTAGGCGCTCTCGCGCAGCGCCTCGCCCGCGTCGGGGGTCAGGTCGCGCACGTCCGTCAGGCCCTCGCCGGACAGCGTGCCGGCGAACAGCCTGGGGCGGCCGGGGCCGAGGTCCTGGTCCCAGTAGCGGACGGGGTAGCCCTCGTGCAGGATCGCGCTGATCCCGGCGTCCTTGCGGGCCTTGCGGCGCTCCTCCTCGGTCGACTCCTCGCCGTCGAGGACGTCGGAGCCGAACAGCACGACGCCGGACTCGCCGACGGCTCCGCCGACACCGCCGGGGCGTTCCGCGATCTGGCGGGCTTCGCCGCCGGCGCGCGGCAGCAGCCACAGCGCGGGCACCTCGTCGTCGGAGTCCTTCACGGTCGGGTCGGGCCGGCGCGAGGTGAACAGCACGTCGCCGGTCGCGGTGAAGTCCGCGCCGCTTTCGCCCTTGGCGGACCTGGTCAGCCGGTACGGCTCGCCGTCGAGGGGGATCGCCCACAGCGCGGTGCCGTACGACTTGCCGTCGGGGTTGAGCGACTGGACCACGGAGACCAGGCGCGATCCGTCGGGGGAGAGCTTGAGCGCGACGAGCCGTGGGATGGCCACGTAGTCACGAATATCCTTGAATGCGGTCACCTGATCGAACCTACCCCCCACGTGCCCGTGGAGATACCTGTCGTCCCCTCCGCATAGGGTGTGATCGTGGGAAGCTACGACGCGCTGCTCGTCCTGTCCTTCGGCGGTCCCGAAGGCCCTGAGGACGTGCTGCCGTTCCTGGAGAACGTGGTGCGCGGCCGGGGTGTGCCGCGCGAGCGGCTGCTGGAGGTCGAGGCGCACTACCAGCGCTTCGGCGGGGTCAGCCCGATCAACGGGCAGTGCCGGGACCTGGTCGCCGCGCTGGAGCGGGTGCTCGACGTGCCGGTCTACTGGGGCAACCGCAACTGGCACCCGTTCGTCGAGGAGACCGTGCGGCGGATGCGCGACGACGGGATCGGCAGGGCGGCGGTCTTCGCCACCTCCGCCTACGGCGGCTATTCGAGCTGCCGCCAGTACTTCCAGGACCTGGCCAGGGCCACCGAGGCGGTCGAGAACGCGCCGCGGTTGGTCAAGCTGCGGCACTTCAACGACCACCCGGGGTTCGTCGCCGCGATGGCCGACCACACCCGCGAGGCGCTCGACCGGCTGCCCGCCGAGGTGCGCGAGGAGGCCAGGCTGGTCTTCACCGCGCACAGCATCCCGCTGTCCGCGGCCCGTACGGCGGGCCCGCGCGGCGGCCTCTACGAGCAGCAGCTGCGCCAGACGGCCGCGCTGGTGCACGCCAAGCTCGGCCGCCGTGAGCCGTGGGAGCTGGTCTGGCAGAGCCGCAGCGGCCCGCCCGAGGTGCCGTGGCTGGAGCCGGACGTCTGCGACCATCTGCGCAAGAGCGACGCCAAGGCGGTCGTGCTGGTGCCGATCGGGTTCGTCTCCGATCACATGGAGGTCGTCTACGACCTCGACACCGAGGCCGCCGGGGTGGCCGAGGAGCTCGGGCTGCCGATGTCCAGGGCGGCCACGGCGGGCACGCATCCGAGGTTCGTCAGGATGGTGCGCGAGCTGATGGCCGAGCCCGCGCTGATGGCCTGCCCCGCCACCTGCTGCGCGCCGCCGCCGCGTCAGGCGTAGCCGCGGGCGTAGGCGTCGGCCAGCCCCATCACCTTGTTCACGTACTCCCACGAGTGGTTGTAGAACCAGATGGCCTTGCGCAGCTTCTCCCCGCCTTTGCCCGCGCCGTTGGCGCACAGGTAGTTGGCCGCGCCCGGCACCGCGTCGTACGGGCTCCAGATGTCGCGCTTGCCGTCGCCGTCGCCGTCGACCCCGTAGGCCTTCCAGGTGGCGGGCATGAACTGCATCGGGCCGAGCGCGCCCGCGCTGGAGGGGCCGTTGTTGCGGCCGTGGGAGCTCTCCACGTGCCCGATGGCCGCCAGGACCGTCCAGGACAGGCCGGGGCAGCGGGTGGCGGAGAGCTTGTAGAGCTCCAGGTAGCTGCCCGGCCTGGTGACCGCCTTGGCCGGCGCCGGGTCCTTGGGGCTCTCGGCGCCGAGTGCGACCACCTGCGAGCCCTTGCCCAGCAGCTTCTTGACGCCCTTGGCGCTGATCGTGCCCGCCTTGCCGTGCAGCAGGACGGCCACGCCCGGCATCAGGCCGAGTGAGCGGCCCGTCTCGGCGCTCACGATGCCGTCCACTCCGGTCAGGCCGAGGGTCGCCGAGGCGGCCACCCGGAGCCTCGGCCCGCCGTCGATCTGGTAGGCGGCGCCGAGCCGCAGCCCCAGGCGCTTGACCGCGGCACTGTCGGCCACCAGCTCGCCCCTGGCCAGCGCGCTCCACAGTTCGGGCTGGTCGGCGACCGGCTTGGGCGTCCACGAGCGGAAGTCCTGCGGCTCCACGGCCAGCAGGTTGATGGCGGTCCCGGAGACCTTCACCGAGCCGGCGTCGACCACCGCGACCTTCTCCACGTGCTTGAGCGCGGCCAGCGCGAAGCGGGTCTGCTTGGGTACGACGGCGGGCGCGATGGCCAGCATCTTGGGCGGCGTCGGGGTGATGCCGGGCCCGCCCTGCCCGAACTCCTGAACCGGCTGGGCCGTCGGGACGAGCGTGTCGAGTCTGGGAGTCTCCGGCCGCGGGTCGCCGTCCTGAGCGGCGGCGGCGGTGAGGTCCTGCTCGTGCAGGACGACGGCCAGCCCTCCTCCGACCAGCGTCAACGCGGCCACCACGACGATCAGCAGGACGGCCGAGCGGGCCGCGGGAAGCGGTGACACCAGGCTCACGTTAGCCCAAAGGAACGAAAAATCACTTGCTGTCCGGGCAGACGGTGCGTCAAGGTTGGTCGCTGACATGTAGGGGGAAGCGTGGTCGGGCAGTACCGGGGGTTGTTCAAGACGCCTGGGGTCAAGGGCTTCGTCGTCGCCGGGTTCATCGGGCGGATGCCCATGTCCATGCTCGGCATCGGGGTCGTCCTGCTCATCTCCGCGATCACCGGCTCCTACGCCATGGCCGGCGCCGTCGCCGCGACCACCAACGTCTCCTTCGCGATCGCCGCCCCGCTGTCGGGCCGCCTGGTCGACCGGTTCGGCCAGCACCGGGTGATCTTCCCCCTGGCCACCCTCAACGCCCTGTCGCTGGCCTCGCTGATGGTCAGCGCGCGCCTCGGCCTGCCCGACTGGACCCTGTTCGCGAGCGGCTTCGCGGTGGGCGCCACCTCGCTCTCGCTCGGCTCGATGGTCCGGGCTCGGTGGTCCGCCCTGCACGGCGGCTCTGCCAAGCTGCACACCGCGTTCGCGTTCGAGTCGGTGGCCGACGAGGTCATCTTCGTCACCGGACCGGCTCTGGTCACCGTGCTGGCCACGATGGTCAACCCCTATGCCGGGCTCATGGTGGCTCTGGTGTGCATGCTCGGCGGGAGTGTCGCGTTCGCGGTGCAGCGCCGTACCGAACCGCCGGTCCAGCGTGTGCGGGCCGGTCGGGGTTCGCCGATCACCATTCCTGGGATAGCCCTGCTGTCCTGCGTCTACCTGGCGCTCGGCGCGGTGTTCGGGTCGGTCGACCTGATCACCGTCGCCTTCGCCGACGAGCACGGCGTCAAGGGCGCCTCCGGGTTCCTGCTGGCGGCCTTCGCGGGCGGTTCGATGGTGTCGGGGCTCTGGTTCGGCTCGCGGACCTGGCGGATCTCGCTGCGCAGCAGGTTCGTCCGGGCGCTCGGCGTGTTCGTGGTGGGGCTGCTGCCGATCGCGTTCATCAGCGACGTCGGGGTGCTGGCGGTGATGCTGTTCCTGGCCGGGCTGGCGATCTCGCCCACGCTCATCACCGGTTTCTCGCTCACCGAGCGGCTGGTGCCGCCGTCGCTGCTCACCGAGGGCATGGCGTGGATCTCGACGTCCATCGGGTTCGGGGTGGCGCTGGGCGCGTGGGCGGGCGGGCGGCTCACCGAGTCGTTCGGGGCCTCCAGCGCCTACGCGCTGTCGCTGGCCTGCGCCGTCCTCGCCGCCGTCGTGGGCGTCGGAGGTTCGGGTTTGCTGAGACTTCCGGAAGCGCCTTCGCCTGCGAAGAGCTGATCCGCTACGTTCGGGACATCCCTCGCAACAACCTCAACAACTGAAAGCTTAGTTATGTCCCGACATTTCACAGCACTCCTGACACTTGTCTGCGCAGCGGTCACGCTCGCGCCCGCGTCCGCCTCGGCGACGGCCAAGCCGCCGGCCGAGGTGGACTGCACCCAGGTCAAGTGCATCGCCCTGACCTTCGACGACGGACCCGGAAAGTACGCGGGCGCGCTGCTGGACACCCTCAAGAAGTACGACGCCAAGGCGACGTTCTTCCTGGAGGGCCAGTACGTGAAGTCCCGTCCCGCCTTCGCCAAGCGCATGGCGCAGGAGGGGCACGAGCTCGGCAACCACAGCTACAAGCACCCCAACTTCACCGATCTCGAGGCGGGGGCCATCCGGAGCGAGATCAAGAAGACGCAGGACATCATCAAGCAGGTCACCGGCGTCGAGCCGAAGCTGCTGCGCCCGCCGTACGGGCTCAGCGACGTGCCGACCACGGAGGCGGCCACCGAGTTCGGCCTGCCGATCGTCCTGTGGACGGCGGGGTCGCGCGACTGGGCGACCAAGAACGAGGCGGCGATCAAGAAGCAGACGCTGGAGGTCGCCAAGCAGGACGGCATCATCCTGATGCACGACTGGGTGAAGCAGACCGTGGACGCGATGCCGTCCATCGTCAAGACGCTGCAGAGCCGCGGCTACCATCTGGTGACCGTCTCCACCCTGATCAAGCAGCACAACCTGCAGCCGGGCGACGTGTTCCCTGTACCTGACGGCTGGACGTGAGTATCGTTCATGTTTAACTGAACGAACTCCGTAGAAGGGGGCGGCCATGGTCTTCACCAACTGGGCGCGCAACCAGACAGCCACCCCCGCCGAGGTGCGCACGCCCTCCTCCGTCGAGGAGGTCGTGCGCGCCGTCCAGGACGCCGCCCGCGACGGGCGCCGCGTCCGCATGGTCGGCACGGGTCACTCCTTCACCGGGGTGGCCCTCACCGACGGCCTCATGCTCCGCCCCGAAGGGCTCACCGGGATCCGCGACCTCGGCGAGGACACGGTCACCGTGCTCGCGGGCACCCCGCTGCACGTGCTCAACGAGGAACTCGACCGGCGCGGCCTGGCCCTGGCCAACATGGGCGACATCACCGCGCAGACCATCGCCGGGGCGATCCAGACCGGCACCCACGGCACCGGCCGCGACACCGGCGGGCTGGCCGACCAGGTGACCGCCCTCGAACTGGTGCTCGCCGACGGCTCCGTCGCCACCGCCGTCCCCGGCCAGGACCTGTTCGACGCGGCCCGGGTCGGGCTCGGCGCGCTCGGCGTGCTGACCGCCGTGACGCTCCGCGTGGAACCCGCGTTCCTGCTGCACAACGAGCGCAGGACCATGCCGCTGAGCACGATCCTCGACTCGCTCGACGCGATGACCTCGGCCAGCGAGCACCTCGACTTCTTCTGGCTGCCGCACACCGACACCTGCCTGGTCAAACGGAACAACCGGCATCCGGGACCGGCCAGCCCGCCCAGCGCGTTCAAGCACTGGCTGGACAACGTCTTCCTGGAGAACACCGTGTTCGGCGCGGCGTGCGCGCTCGGCGGGCGGTTCCCCGGGATGGTGCCGCGGATCAACGCGGTCTCGGCGATGGCGCTGGGCGAGTCGGCGTCCGTGGACACCTCCTACAAGATCTTCACCTCCGTGCGGGACGTCCGCTTCCTGGAGATGGAGTACGCGGTGCCGCGCGAGCGGCTGGGGCAGGCGCTGCGGGAGACGCGGGATCTCATCGACCGGACAGGATGGATGATCACGTTCCCGGTCGAGGTGCGGGTGACGCCGCCGAGCACCGCCTGGCTGTCGACGGCCTACGGGCGGGACTCCGCCTACATCGCCTGCCACATCTACCGGCCCACCCCCAATCCGGCGTACTTCGAGGGGGTGGAGGAGATCATGACCCGGCTGGACGGGCGCCCACACTGGGGCAAACTGCACACCAGGGACGCGTCCTACCTGTCGAAGGTGTACCCCCGCTGGGAGGACTTCCTGTCCCTCCGCAACCGCCTCGACCCCGGCCGCGTCTTCACCAACGACTACCTCGCCACCGTCCTGGGCCCCTGACTCCCGTACGGCAAGCCAAGGCAGGGCTCCCCCGCGGTCACCGGCTGACGCCCGCCCGCGCCGACGCCACTCGGGCGCGACGGCGGACCGTCACTCTGTGGGAGCGGCGCCCGTCGGCGTGTCAGGCTGAGCCTCGTCGGCCACCTCGGGGTCCACACCGTGCTCCTCCGTCGGCGGCGTGGACGGCTCGGTCGAGGGATCGACCGAGGTGGTCTCCTCCGGCGTGGGCGTCGGGGTCGGCTCCGGCTCCCGGGACGTGGTGGGCGTGGGGGTGGGAGTCGGGGTCGTCGGCGGAGGCGTGACCGGGGCGTCGGTGGTCGGCGCGACGGGAGTCTCGTCGCGGGGCTTCTCGTCCTTCTGCGCGGGCTCGTGCTTCCGCGGCTCCACCTGGCGCGTCTCCGGGTGCCAGGTCTGCGCGACCGTGCGTCCCGCCAGCGCCTCGTACGCCAGGATGCCCCCCATGCTGATCGCGAACACCAGTGCCGTGGCCAGCCCCACCTTGCCCCACGGCAGCCTGCGCGACGGCTCGATCGGCGCCATCACCAGCGTGTCGGACGCCTCGTCCGCGGACTCCTCGCGCACGGTCGCCCGCGCCGCCGTGGCCAGCTCGCCCTCGCCCTCCACCTTGACCGGCGGGTCGGCCCGGTCCCGCCAGGCGATCACGGCGTGCTGCTTGAGCTGCTCGCCCGTCCGCTTCAGGTAGTGGGTGTAGATCGCGTTCCCCACGGTGCTGGCGACGCTCGCCACCGCGGCGCCGATCACCGTTCCCGCCACTCCGAGGTACGACGCGGCGACCGCGGCGGTCACCGCGGCCAGCGCGCCCCCTGCTATCTGCGGCACGCTCAGCTCGAACTTGCGCGGCTCGCCGCTCATCCCCCGGATCAGTCCTCTCTTGTCACGCGGTCGGTAAAGAGCTTCCTCGTGAATAGACGCGACTGCGTGTCCTGTTGTTCCTGTGAGCTGTGCGACAGGCAGATTCGTGGCTCGTGTCCCGCCGATTCGGCCTGCCCGCCGTCTACACCGCCGCGGCCCTGGCCACTGCCGTGACCACCGTGGCCTCTCTCGCCCTCACGCCCGCCTCGGGCATCGCCGCGCGCGCCGATCCCGACGAGCCGGTCAGGCCGTACATCGTCACCGCGAAGAGCCGCGCCGACGCCCGCCTGCTGGTGCGTGAGGCGCGCTGGCGGGTGCGGCGCTACTACACCGCGGCGCTCCCCGGCTTCGCCTCCTGGCTCACCGCGCGCGAGGCCGCCGAACTGCGCACCGACGCCAGGGTCCGCTCCCTCGAACCCGACCGGCGGGTACACCCCCAGCGCGCCTGGGGCCCGGCCCGCCTCGACGCGCGCGTCCTCCCCCTCGACGGCCGCGTCCGCGCCTCCGCCACCGGCAGGGGCGTCACCGTGTACGTCGTGGACAGCGGCGTCGAGGCCGGGCACGCCGAGTTCGGCGACCGGGCGTGGCGCGCGTTCGACGCGACCGGCGGCGACGGCTCCGACTGCACCGGCCACGGAACCCAGGTGGCGGGCATCGCCGCGGGCGGCACACACGGCGTGGCGCCGGGCGCGCGGGTCGCCTCCGTGCGGGTACTGGGCTGCCAGGGCTGGGGCAGCCTGTCGGACGTGATCGCCGGCGTCGACTGGGTGCGCGGGCACGCGCGCGGCCCCGCCGTCGCGAACCTGTCCATCGGCGGCGACGACTCCCCCGCCCTGGACCGAGCTGTCCGGAACCTGGCCCGCGCGGGCGTGTTCGTGGTGGCCGCCGCGGGCAACGACGGCACCGACGCCTGCCTGACCTCCCCCGCCGGAGCGCGCGGGGTCTTCACCGTGGCCGCCCCCCACGCGTCCGGGGCCGCCGCCCTCTATCTGGAGTCCCATGTGGGCGCCAGACCATCAACTCTCGCGTCTTGGCTGAAGTCCACCGCGACGCGTGGCGAGATTCGTCAGAATCCGTCGAGGACCTCTAACCTCCTGCAGCACACCGGCAGGCTCTGAATCAGGATGGAATCGACAAATGTGACCGGCGTCACATCGCCCCGGGGCTATCCCATGAAGGCGATGTTCGGACATGCCGGGTACGGTGCTGGCAGGCAACCGGCACACGCGAGAGACTCAAGGGTCCGGGGGAAGATTGAGCACGCTGACGAAGGGACTCGCATGCAGGAGCTCCGACTCGTCGCGGTGAGTGAGGACGGCACCTACCTCGTGCTGGCGACTGCCGGACGGGGTACGCGCTTCACACTCCCCGTGGACGACCGGCTCCGTGCTGCCGTCCGCGGCAACTTCTCCCGTCTCGGCCAGTACGAGATCGAAGTGGAGAGTCCGTTGCGCCCCAAGGAGATCCAGGCTCGCATACGCGCTGGAGAGACCGCGGAGGAGATCGCCGCTACCGCGGGAATTCCAGTCGAGCGGGTCCGCTGGTTCGAGGGCCCCGTGCTCCAGGAACGGGAGTACGTGGCCCAGCAGGCGCAGCGCGTCGCCGTGCGCATGCCCGGCGAGTCCTCTCCCGGGCCGACCCTGGGCGAGCTGGTCGCCGAGCGGCTGACCAGGCGCGGCGTCCCCGCCGACGAGATCGACTGGGACTCCGCCAAGCGCGACGACGGCCTGTGGCGGGTCAAGCTCGGCTACGTGTGGAACGGTCATACGCGACACGCCGAATGGCTGTTCGATCCGCGCCGCCGCCACGTCACCCCGCACGACGACGAGTCCATGCGCCTGTCGGCGGCCGACTTCGACCCCGCACCACCGGTCGAGGACACCATCGTGACCCCGTTCGCCCCCCGGGTGGCCAAGCTCCAGCCGGTCCCCCCGCTGGTCAGCGAGCCTCTGATGCAGCCCCCGGTCCCATTCCCTTCCGTACGGCAGGAGCCCGACTACCCCGCCGCCCGCGACTACCCCCGCACCACCGACCAGCCGTCCCGCGACCAGCCGTCCCGCGAGCCCGGCGCGCCCGCCGCATGGTCGCCGGAGCCCGGGGGGTCGCGGTCGTTCGAGGGGGGAGCGCCGCGTTCGTTCGACGGCGGGCCGCCCCGGTCGTTCGAGCCCGGGGGGGCACCTCGGTCGTTCGAGCCCGGCGGGTCCAGGTCGTTCGACGGGTCCCGGCGCGGGCTTGACACTCCACCCTCCCGCACGGACGGCTTCCCGCGCACCGCGGACAGCCAGCCACGCACCTCCGACGGCCACTCTCGGGCTGCGGACAGCACCCACCAGCGCACCCAGGACGGCCCCTACCGAGCGCCGGAGAACCAGCCGCGTGTGGCGGACGGGTCTTACCGCCCTGGGGACAACCCGTCGCGTGCGGCAGACGGTCCCTACCGGGCGGCGGACGACGCGCCGCGCGACACGAACGCGCCCTACCGTCCTGCGACGGACACCACTCACACAACGGACGCCGGTCGCGGGACGGACGCCAGTCGAGAGGTGGATGCGGGTCGCGACCTGGGCGGCAGTCGGGAAGTGGATGCCGGTCGTGGGGCTGCGACGTGGGCGGCAGAGGGGGATCGGGCGACCGAGTCCGGACAGCCCTCCTCCGCGTGGACTCCCGACTTCGACTCCTCACGGACTGCCGAGTCTCCAGTCGGTGCGGCTTCGGAGTCCGCCAGCGCTGTGGACAAGCCCGCTGGTGCGGAAGCCGGTGCTCCGGGTACGTCCCCCCTTGGGACGGCCCCCGTGGAGGCGGCTAAGGATGCGGCGGGAGCCGTACAGCGTGGTGAGGACGGCACCAGCGAGGCTTCCACCTCAGCCGTCACCGAGGTGTCCGCCTCAGCTACCACTGAGGCTTCCACCTCGGCCGCGCCCGCGCCTCTCACAACCTCAGCCGAAACCTCCACACCTACCGCTCTCCCAGCTCCAGCCGGGACCGCCGCACCCCATGCAACCGCGCCCCTGAGTGAGGCTCCCGCGCCCAACGCGCCCGCGCCCGCGAACGAGGCCCCCACACTCAGCGCGACCACGCTCGCGACGGAAGCTCCCGCGAACGAGGCTCAAACACCCCCTGGTGCGCCCTCGGCCGCCGCCGCCGCCGCGCCCGCCGCTGGCGGGCCTGCACCTGCGGCTGAGGTTCCCGTGCCCGCTGCCTCGTCTACGCCCGCCGTGCCTGCGACGGTGGAGGCGCTGGTCAGCGAGTCGGGCAAGGCTGTGCAAGGCGACGGGACCTCAGAGGTGCCCCAGGCTTCGCCTGGAGACGAGCCCCCGAAGGCGGACAAGGCCGCAGTGGAGGCATCGGCGGCCGACGGAACGCCTCTGGCCGACAAGCCGCAGGCAGCCAGCCCGCAGGAGCCTGCCCCAACGCCAGTCCAGGCGGCCAACGAGGTCGCCACCTCCGCCGAGGCGACAGCCCCCGCAGCCCAGTCGGCCACCCCCGGAACCGAGTCGGCCACCCTGGCGGCCCCTGCGACTCAGCCTGTCGTGACCACACCCGCCGCGCCCGCGAACGCGTCGACCGCCTCGGCAGCCGAAGCGGCACCGCCCGCTGGCGAAGCGGCCACAGCCTCGACCGAGGCTGCACCACATGCGGACGGGGTGGCTGCCACCTCCGCCGACGCTGCATCGTCTTCAGACGAGGCGGCTGCTGCCTCAACCGGAGAAGCGGCATCTGTGGTCGCCGCCTCCTCACCCGAGGCGACTGCACCCGTCCAGGAAGCCGCCGTCGCCTCAACGGGGGCGACAGCGCCCGGGGTTGAAGCGGCTGCCGCCTCAACCTCGGCGGCACCCGCGAACGAAACGGTCCCGACTCCCACCGAGGCGGCAACGCCTGGGGGCGAAACGACCGACTCTTCCGCTTCGGCGGCCACGCTTGCGAGCGAACCAACTGGCGCCTCCGCCTCAGCGGCACCCGCGAAGGAAACGGCCGCGGCCGGGGCGGCAGTGCCTGCGGCTGAGGCGGACGTCGCCTCGGCTGCGGCGGCTTCTGCGAAGGAGGCGGCCGTTGGGTCGGCTGAGGTGGTAGCGCCTGTGGGCGAAGGAGTGGTTCCGGCAGACGAGGCGGCATCCCCCACCGCCGCGCCTCCCGCGCCCGAAGCGGAGGCCCCCGTGGCCGAGGCGGCGGTTCCTGCGGCGAGGGTCAGTGCGGAAGAAGGTGGAAAGGACGATGACAAGGGGACGAAGGATGCTGAGCCGGTGAACGAGACGCCCGTACAGGAACCGAAGAAGACACCCGAGCCCCCCTCCCCTGTCCCCGTCCCGTCGCCGCCTCCGGCCCCGGCGGCCCGGCAGGCCAAGAAGGGTGCCAGGGGTCGCCGCGCCTCGGTGCCCACCTGGGACGAGATCATGTTCGGCGCCCGCCGCCAGGACTGACGCCGTAACCGGCAATGAGGGGCGGCTCCCACCGGGGCCGCCCCTCTCGCCTTCCCGGACCCACTACGCCTCAGCACGCACCGCCAACCCAGCACACGCCAATGCCCAGAGGCCAGCACCAGTTCGATCAGCGTGCGCCCCGCCTGCTCGGCGCCTTCAGACGACGCACGGCTGCGTCGGATGTCGGCGGATCAGCTGCGGAACGGGGTCAGCCAGTGGGGGTGACCTCAGCGGGAAAGGCGACGGACTGATCAGGTGCGGAACGGGGTGAGCCAGTCGGGGGTGACCTCGGTGGGGAAGGCGACGGACTGGTCTTCGGAGACGTCGATGGCCTCGTAACCGCCCTTGCCCGCGCCGACGCCCACGATCAGCGTGAGCACCCCGGCGCGGCGCTGGAACCAGGTCTGGCGGAGGCGCCAGCCCACCACCGCGCGCCTCTCGATGACGGCCTGGGCCCGGCGGACGGAACCGGACCGCACGGACAGGCGGCGGCCGTCGTAGCCGTGCCCGAGGGAGCGGTAGCGGTCGAGGCCGAGCGGTACGCCCAGTCCCGCCAGGATGAGCGCGGCGATCGCGGGGATCCACCAGAGGGGTTGCGCCGTGACCCAGGCGGCCAGGGCGGCGGCGAGCGCGAGGACGAGCCACGGGACGATCGCCCGGAAGAGCCTGCGGTTGCGCGCGACGGGCGGGTGGGGGCGCAGGGGTGCGGTGAACGGCCCCACGGCGTTGTCGGTGACCTCGTGGGCCACGGGCCTGGGCACGACGGGCAGGAGTTGTCCACGGGTCTCGGAGTCGCCCAGTCCGGTCACGATGGCCCAGGTCCTGGCGACGCCCTTCCAGCGTTCGGCCAGGGAGTCGACGATCTCGTAGCCGCGTACCCGTCTGGCTTCCAGGGAGACGCTGCGTCTGGTGACGAGGCCGCGTTCGGCGACCAGGTAGCCGCCGCGCTCCTTGAGGGTGAAGTCCCAGTTGAACACGGCGTACATGACGACGCCGACGAACGGCATCGCGACGACCAGCAGGACCGCGGCCACCAGCAGCAGGTAGGGCCGTTCCCAGAGCCACTGGCCGGCACTCACCGCCAGGTCCCCGCCGAGGCCGAGCTCGTTGCCCCACTGGAACGACAGCCCGATGGCGCCCCCGGCGAGCGCGAAGGGGGTGAGCAGGTAGGCGCCGGAGAGCGGCCCGTAGGCGAGCCAGGTCCGCGGCACCTTGAAGATCACCCGCTCCTCGGGCTCCTCGCCACCCGGAACATCGCCCACACCCGCCGAGGCGGCGGAAGGCCCGGCACCCGATGTGACCGCACCCGACTCGGCGCCCGGCGAAGGCGTGCCGGGTGAGGCGGTCGGGTCACCGGGCGGTGCCGTACCAAGGGCCGTTGGGAGCGGAGTGTGGGCGGCGCGGGCGCGGCGGAGGAGGACGGATTTGAGGCGTTCGGCCTCCTGGACGGTGACGCCGTCGAGTTCGCCCTCCTCGGTCCCTTTTCCGCCGGCCCCCGTGTCGATCTTCACCACCGACAGGCCGAGCAGGCGGTGCATCGGCGGGGTGGACACGTCGACGCCCCTGATGCGTTCCAGCGGGATCGTCCGCACGGACCTGCTGACCAGCGAGCGCCGGATCTCCAGCCGGTCCCCCACGATCTCGTAGTTGAACGTCGCCCACCGCAGCACCGCGAACACGACCGTCGCGAGCACCCCGAACGCCGCGAAGGCGTAGGACCGCACCGAGAACCCGCCCACCAGCAGCACGCCCACGAGCGGCACGATGAGCGAGGGCAGCATCTTCACGGGGGCGATGAGCAGCACCTTGGGGTGCAGTTTCCGCGGCGCGGACGTGGCGATCTCCGGGACCTCGCTCATGTGGCGTCGTCTCTGAGCTCCTCGGCGCGGCGGGCGAGTCTCTCGGCCAGTTCCGCGGCCACCAGGTAGTCGAGCCCCTTGATCGTGGACGATCCGGAGTGCGAGGCGGTACGGATCTCCAGCGTGGCCAGCCCGAGCATCCGCTCGAACCACCCCTGCGCCTTGTCCACGGTCTGGATGCGGCTCACCGGGACGAACACCCACTCCCTGGTCAGAAAGCCCGAACGAGCGAACACCACATCCGCCGAAAGCTCCCACCGATGGACGGCGTACCGCACGAACGGCTCGGCCACCAGCGGCGGCGTGGCCAGCACGAGCACCCCGGCGACCAGCAGCCAGGAGTTGCCCGACAGCCACTCCGGCAGCCACGACCAGCTCGGAATCCACCTCGCCAGCAGCACGGCCCCACTCACCAGCAGGACGAAGCCGACCAGCGCCTCCAGCAGCCACAGCTTGACGGCCTTGGGCGAGACGCGGTTCTCCGGGTCGCGTAGCGGGCCGGTGGCCACGGCCGGGGGCGCGGTGTTGCTTGGCTCGCTCACATGCCCAGCTTAGAAGCCCGGGGAGGGCGCCGTGTCAGCGAGCTGTCAGCGGCATCCGTTCGCGTGTGCGAAAACTGTCAGTGCCGTACGCCAAGGTGGGGGAAAACACGAAGGGACAAGGGCATGCACAATGCGATCCAGGCAGAGGGCCTGGTCAAACGCTATGGCGAGACGAAGGCCCTGGACGGGGTCGACCTGGTGGTGCCGCAGGGGCGCCTGCTCGGCGTGCTGGGGCCCAACGGGGCAGGGAAGACGACGGCGGTGCGCATCCTGGCCACGCTGCTCCGCCCGGACGCGGGCCGCGCCACCGTCAACGGCTTCGACGTGCAGCGCCAGGCGCATCAGGTGCGCACGCTGATCGGGCTGACGGGGCAGTACGCGGCGGTCGACGAGATGCTCACCGGCGTGGAGAACCTGCTGATGATCGGCAGGCTGCTGGGCCTGTCCAGGAGCGCGGCGCGGGCGCGGGCGGATGAGCTGCTGAGGCGGTTCGACCTGGCCGACGCGGGCGGCCGGGCCACCAAGACCTACTCGGGCGGCATGCGCAGGCGTCTCGACCTGGCGGCGAGCCTGGTGGGCCGGCCGCAGGTGCTGTTCCTGGACGAGCCGACGACGGGCCTGGACCCGCGCAGCCGTACCGAGCTGTGGGGTGTGGTGCGCGGGCTGATGGCCGACGGGGTGACGGTGCTGCTGACCACCCAGTATCTGGAGGAGGCGGACCAGCTCGCCGACGACATCGTGGTGTTCGACCACGGCAGGGTGATCGCCTCGGGCACCTCCGACCAGCTCAAGTCGACCACGGGCGCGCAGGTGCTCGAGGTCAGGCCGCTGCAGGAGGGGCATCTCGACCTGGTGGTGCAGGTGGTCACCGACGTGGTCGGCGAGGCGCCGGAGGTGTCGGGCGGCCGGGCCACGGCGGCGGTGCGCGACCCGGCGGTGGTTCCGGCGATCGTGCGGCGTCTCGACGACCTCGGGGTGGTCGCCTCGGAGCTGACGCTGCGCAAGTCGAGCCTCGACGAGGTGTTCCTGGCGCTCACCGGCCACCGGGCCGAGGACGAGCCGAGCGACGAGAAGCAGGAGGTGCTCGTATGACCGCGCTGACGACCGTGACCGCGCCGGTGGCCAGGCGGCCGACCGCGGGCGCCACCGTGCGGCAGACGATGACGCTGGCCTGGCGCAGCCTGGTGCAGATCAAGCACAACCCGTGGGAGCTGCTCGACCTGAGCATCCAGCCCATCATGTTCCTGGTGCTGTTCACCTATGTGTTCGGCGGCGCGATCTCGGGCTCGACCGGCGACTACCTGCAGTTCGCGCTGCCGGGCCTGCTGGTGCAGAACGCCCTGTTCTACACGCTGTCCACGGCGATCGGCCTCAACACCGACATCACCAAGGGCGTGTTCGACCGGCTGCGCAGCCTGCCGATCGCGCGTACGGCGCCGCTGTCGGGGCGGATCATCGCCGACACCTTCAAGCAGATGTGGGCGTTCGCGCTGCTGGTCGGGTTCGGCATGATCCTGGGCTTCAGGGTGACGACCAGTGTGGTGGGCCTGCTGGGGGCGCTGGCGCTGCTGGTGGTCGTGGCGCTGGCCATGTCCTGGATGTCGGTCCTGATCGGGCTCAAGGCGTCCAGCCCGGAGAAGGTGCAGATGATCGCCTTCTCCACGATGATGCCGCTGACCTTCACCAGCAGCGCGCTGGTGCCCTCGGCGACCTTCCCCGGCTGGCTGCAGGCCTGGTCCGACGTCAACCCGGTGACCCACCTGGCCGACGCGATCCGCGGCCTGATGATCGGCGGCGAGGTGGCCGGGCCCGTGCTCGTGTCGCTGCTGTGGGCGGCCGGATTCATGATCGTGTTCGCCCCGCTGGCGATCAGGGTCTTCCGCAGCCGCGCCTGACCCCGGCCGTGCGCGACAGGGACCGGTCAGGCGGGGGCGTGACCGAGCAGGGCGGGGCGGGTGAGGGCGTGAGCGAGCTGGGCTGGTCAGGCGGGGGCCTGGCCCAGCTGGGCGCGGGCCAGGGCGAGCACCTCCGGGCAGGTGAGGTGGCGGCCCGCGTCGAGGTGGCGGGCGAACTCGCCGGGGCCGAGCGCGGACAGCGCGGCCTCTGTGGCCCGCACATGGTCCCACTCGACCACCACGGCGACCCCGCGGAATGTCTCGGCCCCGCCGAGCAGCGTCGCCGCCTCCCCGGCCCGGCCCTCGGCCAGGCACACCGCGGCGCAGGCGATCAGCATCGCCCCGATGAGCTGGGAGTCCTTGGTCTCCAGCGCCTGGTCCATAGCCAGCAGGATCAGCGGCCTGGCCTGCTCCGGATCCCCTTCCTGCACGGCGAGCAGCCCGAGGGAGGAGTTGAGGGCGCACAGCATGTGCGACGGCACACCCGTGGTGTCCTCCAGCAGGCCCACCGCCTCCGCGTAGAGCCTGCGGGCCTCGGCCAGGTCGCCGTCGTGCCGGGCGAACTCGCCCCTGGCGCCGATCACCCCGGCCTCGCCGATCCGGTCGCCGGTGCCGGTGACGATCTCCGCGATCTCCCGCAGAATCCCCTCGGCCTCCTCCCGATGCCCGGCCAGGTCCAGGCCGAGAGCGAGGCGGGCGCGCAGGTAGGGGGTGTCCTCCAGCGAGCCGAGGTCCTCGATCACGCCCAGCGCCTCGCGCATCACCTCGATGGCCTGCTTGGACTCGCCCCTGAGGAAGTAGGCGTCGGCGAGCGTGCTGAGGGAGGTGCCGATGCCCCACCGGTCCCCCACCGCCCGGAACCCCTCGGCCGCCGCGAGCGCGGCCCGCTCCGACTCGCCGATCAGGCCGTCGTTGTAGTCCATCAGCGACCGGAACAGGTGGCCCGCGGCGACCACCCAGGGGTCGGCGTGGGTGAGCATCTCCTCCGGGAACACCTCGCCGTCCAGCGCCTGCTCCCCGCCGAACAGCACGAGCATCGGCCGGGCGATCGCGACCAGGGGATGCCGATCGGCACCCGGTTCCCCCGCCAGCAGCGCCCCCAGGGACACCGTCGCCTGGCGGGCCCGCTCCAGCGAGGCGATCGCGTCGTCGTTCGGCAGCGCCGCCCCGATCGCGGTGATCGCGTAGACGGCCTGCGCGAGCGCGACCCGCGCGGAGTCCGCGCCGGGATCCGTCGTGGTGAGGACCTCGTGGGTGCGGGCGGCTCCTTCGAGGCGGTTGCCGCGCAGCCACCAGTACCAGCCGAGCGCGCCGACCAGCCGCAGCGCCAGGTCGGTGGCGCGGGTGTCGGTCGCCCAGCGCAACGCGGACGACAGGTTGTCGTGCTCGGCGGCCATCGCGGCCAGCACGCCGAGCTGCTCGCCGCGGCGCAGCCCCGGGTCGGCGGCCTCGGCCAGCTCGGTGAAGTAGAGGGCGTGCGCGTGCCGGACGACCTGGTCCTCGGCAGCTTCGGAAAGGCGTTCGGTGGCGTAGGCGCGGATGGTGTCGAGCATCCGGTAGCGCCCGGCGTCGAAGACGACGAGGGATTTGTCCACCAGCCTGGCCAGGACGTCGAGCACGTCGGCCGGCGCGAGTTCGCGTGCCTCGGTGTCCGGGAGGGCCGCGAGGGAGCAGACGCGTTCGGCGGCGGCGAGGGTGGCGCCGTCCGAGAACGCCGCCAGCCGTCTGGCCAGCGCCCTCTCGTCCTCCTCCAGCAGATCCCAGCTCCACTCGACGACCGCGCGCAGCGTCTGGTGGCGGGGCAGCGCCGTACGGCTGCCGCCGGTCAGCAGTCGGAAGCGGTCGTTCAGCCGGTCGGCGATCTGCTGTGTGGACAGCGAGCGCAGCCTGGCGGCGGCCAGCTCGATGGCCAGCGGCATGCCGTCGAGTTCGCGGCAGATCCTGGCCACGGCCGCTGCCTCTCCCTCGACCTGGTAGCCGGGCCGGGCGGCGGCGGCGCGGTCGGCGAACAGCCGTACCGCCGGGGAGGCGGTCAGTTCGCGTGGATCGGCTCCGGCGGGTGGCAGCGCGAGCGGGGGCAGGGTCCAGGTGATCTCGCCGGTGATGCCCAGGGGTTCGCGACTGGTGGCCAGGACGCGTACGCCGGGGCAGTCGGCCAGGATGCGGTCGACCAGGCGGGCGGCGTGCTCGACGACGTGCTCGCAGTTGTCCAGCACGAGCAGCAGCCGCCGCCCGGCCAGTGCTCTGACCAGGCGGTCGACCGGGTCCTGCGGCAGGCTTCCGCCGATCGGGCTGGGCAGGTTGTCGCGTACGTCCAGCGCGTTGACGACCGCCTGCGTCACCCCCGCCGCGTCACTCGTGGGCGCGAGTTCGGCCAGCCACGCCCCGCCGGCGGGGCCGTCCATGAGCGCGGCCGACTCCACGGCGAGGCGCGTCTTTCCCGCGCCGCCCGCGCCGAGCAGGGTGACCAGGCGGTGGCGTTCGAGCAGGGTGGTGGTGCGGGCGACGTCCTCCTCGCGGCCGACGAAGCTGGTCAGCCTGGCCCGCAGGTTGCCCTTGGCCGGGGCGGGCTCGCGGCGCAGCATGGACAGGTGCAGCTCGGCCAGCTCGGGCGAGGGGTCGGCGCCGAGTTCCTCGGCGAAGATCGCGCGGGCCTGCTCGTAGGCGGCGAGCGCCTCGACCTGGCGGCCCGTGCCGTACAGCGCCCTCATGTGCTGGCCGTGCAGGCGTTCGCGCAGCGGGTGCCCGGCGAGCAGCGCCGGCAGCTCGGCCAGGACCTCGGCGTGGCGGCCGAGGCGCAGGTCGGCCTCGACCCGGTCCTCGGTGGCGGCCAGCCGCAGCCCGGCCAGCCGGGTGATCTCGGGGGCGACGACCGGGATGTCGCCCAGCTCGCCCGGCCCACGCCACAGCGCCAGCGCCTCCCGGAGGGTGCCGGCCGCGGTCTCCGCGTCACCGGCCGCGAGCGCGGCCCTGCCTTCCGCGGCGAGTACGGCGAAGCGGCGCGCGTCCACCTGCTCCGGCCCGGCGCACAACCGGTAGCCCGAAGGGTCGGCGACGACCAGTTGGCGTACAGGATTGTTTCCGCCCGCCGCGAGGGCCGCGCGCAATCGGGAGACGAGGGCCTGCAGCGCGTTGCCGACGGCGCCGGGCGGGCGGTCGTCCCAGATTCCGGCGGTCAGCGTCTCGAAGGGGACGGTCCGGCCGGCATCGAGTATCAGCAGGCTGAGCAAGGTGCGCACGCGGTGCCCGGGGATCTCGACGGGGCGGCCGTCTCGGCGGACTTCGAGGGGGCCGAGAATCGCGAAGGTCATGCTTGTGTCCAACCTCACCCCCTCCATGTCTAGATTCTGCCGGATTTCGGGTCGTTTCCGAGCCACCGAACCTCCCGAACCGGTCGGCGCACCGCCGATACCCGCGTAGCATCATCCGGCATGGGGCAGCTGACCACGTCAACGCGCGCAGGGCGCGTCGCCGTCATGATGACGGCGGCAGCGCTGACGTTCGGCGTGGCCGGCTGCGGGTTCGCCTCCTCGGAGGCGACGGTGATCGCGGAGATCAATGTCTCCAGCCCGCAACTGCGTGACGAGGCGCCTCTGCCCGCCGACTACTCCTGCAAGAAGCCGCCGGGTGTGAGCCCGCCGCTGCGTTGGTCGAGCGAACCCCTGCCCAGGGCCAAGTCGATCGCGATCGTGGCCGACAACAGCGCTCCCTCCGAATCCGCCGTGCACTGGGTGCTGTACAACATCGACCCGCGTACGACGGAGCTGGGCGAGGACGCGGCGTCGAGTCCGCCTGACGACAGCGGTCAGGCCCGCGTCACCGGCGGGAAGGCCGGCTACGAAGCACCGTGCTCGCCGACGGGCAACTACCGTTTCACCGTCTACGCGCTGAGCGGCAGGGTCGATGTCAAGGAGGGCGCCCCCCTCCCCGAGATCCTCAAGAAGATCGCTGACCAGACCATCGCGCGCGGGCGTCTCACGGCGGTGCACATCGAGTGATGATGTGATCGCTGCACGTAGTGGTACTTACCAAATCTTCACTTAGGGTGTGACAACGCTCGTAGTGGTCCGACACAATCAGATCCAATTGTTGTGCGTTGGTGATCAAAGGGGGCAGATCGCGTCGATGGCCGCGCGATCTCACCGGCGCCGCTGGCAGGCCATGGCCTTGAGGGTGGTGCAATGACTGCGGTCGTATTGAGCCTCGTCGCCGTCGTGCTCCTCGTGCTCGTTGTCGTGGCACTGGGCATGCGGTCGATGAACAATCGGGAGAGCTCCCTTGATCCGGAGCGACTCAAGGCGCTGGCCGAGCGCGATGAGCAGACGCAGACCAGATCCACGGACCAGTTCGCGGCTGCCGAGCCGCGGATGAACAGCTTCAGCCCCGACTTCAGCCCGATCGACGAGCATCGGCAGCCCAAGCCCGTACGCACCGGCCAGCGCGGCAAACGCGGCGTGGACGAGTGGGGCACCCCGTCGGGCGAAGACGACGACGAGGCGTTCTGGGCGAACATCCGCAACGACGCCGAAGAGGGCGGTTTCGGCGCCGGCGGCACGGTCGCCGCCAGGAAGGGCGCGAGCCGTCCGGTGGCCTCCGAGCCGGCCGCCGCCACGGGCGACCCGCACGCCACGACCGTCCAGGCCGCCCTGCCGCCGCGCCCCGCCGCGCCCCCCGTGCCCGCTCCCGCCGCCGCCTCGGCGGGCCTCGCCGACCTCATGGAACCCGCCAAGCGGCCCGCGCCCGCCACCTCCGAGCTGGCCGACCAGCGCACGGTGACCTTCGCCGCGCCGACACCCGACGTGCTGAGCATCCTGAGCGGCGGCGCCCAGACGACGCCGCAGCAGCGGCCCGCCAGCACGGTGAGCTCCTTCCCCGCCGCGCAACCCGGCAGCGGATCCTTCCCCGCGGTGAACGCCGCGGGCAGCGGATCCTTCCCCGCCGTCAGCCCCACCCCGATCCACGGCGCGCCCACCAGTGACCCGTTCCCCGCCGCCTACACGAACGCGGCCGACCCGCTGGAGTCCACCTGGCAGGCCCAGCCGCCCGCCGCCCCGGCCACCGCCTCCGGCTCCTGGCCGGCCTCCCCGTCCCCCGACATACTGGATGATCCGGGCCCCTCGACGGGCTCCTCCTGGCCCGCCTTCGAGGCCCCCGTCCGCGAGCCCGCCTACCCCGCCTCCTACGAGGTGCGCTCGGGCTGGGCGGCGATCGACGACTCCGACGCGCTGACCGGCCCGACGCCGGCGAGCTCCACGCCGACCGCTCCCACCAGGGCGGTGCCGGCCTACGACGACCTGCTGTCGGCGCCGAGCGAGGCGTACTCCTATGGCCCCCCGGCCACTCCTGCGGCTCCCGCCGCCTGGCCCGAGCCCCCCGCGGCCAACGCGAGCTGGCCGTCGTACGGCGAGATGTACGGCACCCCCGAGGCGGGCGCCCAGAACGGCCAGCGCGGCGGTCACCACCGGCCGACTCCCGAGCAGGAGTACCCCGACTACTACCGGTGATGATGATCTGGTAAAAGCCTCAGAAATCGCCTAAGAGAGTGGTCCAGACGTCGTAGAGTCTGGCATATGACGCCGGACACTCAGAGTAGCGGCGCCAGTACACGGCGTCGCCTCCCCTCGGTTCTCAAACACGACCTGCTCGCCTCGCTGGTCGTCTTCCTCGTGGCCGTCCCGCTGTCCCTGGGGGTCGCGGTCGCCTCCGGAGCCCCGCTGGTGTCGGGGCTGATCGCCGCGGTGGTCGGCGGAATCGTGGCAGGGCTGCTGGGCGGCTCGGCCGTCCAGGTGAGTGGGCCCGCGGCCGGGTTGACGCTGGTCGTCGCGGACCTCGTGCACACCTACGGCTGGCGCGCGACCTGCATGATCACCCTGTTCGCCGGAGTCGTGCAGCTCTTCCTCGGCGCGTTCCGGGCGGCCAGGGCGGCGCTCGCCGTCTCCCCCGCCGTGGTGCACGGCATGCTGGCCGGCGTCGGCGTGGTGATCGCGCTGTCCCAGCTCCACGTGGTGCTCGGCGGCACGCCGCAGCGCTCGGCCGTCGACAACCTGCTCGAACTGCCCGGCCAGATCATCGGCCATCAGGGCCACGCCACCCTCACCGGCTTGCTGACCATCGCCGTCCTGGTGATCTGGACCCGCCTGCCGAAGAAGGTCAAGACGGTGCCCGCCCCGCTCGTCGCGCTGCTGACCGCCTCCCTCGCCGCCGCCGCCCTCGACTGGGACGTCACCTATGTCGACCTGAGCGTCAGTTTCACCGACTGGGCGCCGCCGATCCTGCCCTCCGGTGACTGGCACGGCATCGTGAGCGCGGTCCTGCTGGTCGCCCTGCTGGCCGGCGTCGAGTCGCTGCTCTGCTCGGTGGCCGTGGACGGGCAGCACGACGGCCCGCGCGCGGACCTGGACCGGGAGCTGACCGGCCAGGGCACGGCCAACGTGATCAGCGGCCTGCTCGGCGGCCTGCCGGTCGCCGGGGTGATCGTGCGCAGCACCGCGAACGTCAAGGCGGGCGCGCGCAGCCGCTGGTCGACCGTCCTGCACGGGGTGTGGGTGCTGCTCTTCGCGCTCTGCTTCGGCTGGGCGATCATGCTGGTGCCGATGGAGGCGCTGGCCGCGCTGCTGGTGTTCATCGGCGTCCAGATGGTCAACCTGGGTCACATCAGGAAGGTGCACGGCCACGGTGATGTGCCGATCTACCTCGTCACGATGGCGGGCGTGGTGCTGCTGGGCCTGGCCGAGGGGGTGCTGTTCGGGCTGGGCCTGGCCGTACTGTTCGCGTTGCGCCGGCTGACCCGGGTCACCGTGCACGCGCGTCAGGAGCCGGACGGCCGCACGCACGTGACCGTCACCGGTTCGCTCACCTTCCTCGGCGTGCCCCGGCTCACCGACGAGCTGCGCACCATCCCGCCGGGCGTCCCCGTGGACCTCGACCTGAACATCGACTTCATGGACAACGCCGCCTTCGAGGCCCTGCACTCCTGGCGGCTGCGGCACGAGCAGAGCGGCGGCAGCGTCGACATCGACGAGATCCACGACGAGTGGTACGCGATGGCGGCCAGCGGCGTCCGCATGTTCCCCGCCAAGTCGCCGCCGAAGACGCCCGACCGCTGGTGGCTGCCGTGGGCGCACCGCAGGCACCGCCGACGGCCGGCTCGTGAGCTGGTGCCCGCGCAGGGCGGGCCGGCCGCAATCGAATGCCAGCTCACCACGGGCGCGCGCGAGTTCCACCGGCGTACGGCCCCGCTGGTGCGGCCCATCTTCACCGAGCTGGCGAACAAGCAGCAGCCCACCCACCTGTTCATCACCTGCGCCGACTCGCGGATCATCCCCAGCCTGATCACCGCCAGCGGGCCGGGCGACCTGTTCACCGTGCGCAACATCGGCAACCTCGTGCCCCGGCACGGCTCGCCGCACAGCGACGACTCCGTGGTGGCCGCCATCGAGTACGCCACGCAGGTGCTGGGCGTACGGACGATCACCGTATGCGGGCACTCCGGGTGCGGCGCGATGGCCGGGCTGCTCAGCGCCGGGGTCCGGGCGGGCGGCCTGCCCGGTCTGCGGCGCTGGCTGCGGCACGGCAACCACAGCCTGGCCAGGTTCATCGCGACCGACGCCGACGGGAGTGAGCAGGGGCCGCTCGACCGGCTGTGCCGGGTGAACGTGATCCAGCAGTTGGAGAACCTGCGCACCTATCCGAAGGTGGACCGGCAGGTCCGGGAGGGGCGGCTGGAGCTGGTGGGGCTGTACTTCGACATCGGGTCGGCGCGGGTGCACATGCTGTCGGCTCCTACGCTCTCGGTGAAGCCATGAGGGGTATCGCGTGCCGTACCCGAAGAATGCAGGTATGAGAGTTCTGGTTATCGGAGGTTCGGCGTTTCTCGGGCGCGCGGTCGTCGAGGAGGCGCTTCGCAGGGGGCATGAGGTCACCACGTTCAACAGGGGGCGCAGCGGCGAGGATCTGCCGGGGGTGGAGGCGGTGCGCGGCGACCGGGAGGTCGGCGCGGATCTGGCTCGGCTCGTCGAGGGGCGTCACTGGGACCTGGTGGTGGACACGTCCGGCTATGTACCGCGGGTGGTGGGCGACTCGGTGCGCGCCCTGTCCGGACACGCGGGGACCTATGCCTTCATCTCCACCATCTCCGCCGTCGCCGGTTTCCCCGAGAAGCCGGTCTCAGAGGAGTCCGGGCTGCAGGAGTGCCCGCCGGACGCCGGGCCCGACTTCGCGGACGGCGACTACGGGGTGTTGAAGGCCGGGTGCGAGCGAGCCGTCGAACAGGGCTTCGACGGCAACGCGCTGATCATCCAGCCCGGTCTCATCCTCGGCCCGCACGAGAACGTCGCCCGCCTGCCCTGGTGGCTGACCAGGATCTCGCGCGGCGGCCAGGTCCTGGCGCCCGGCGACCCGTACGTGCCCATGCAGCTCATCGACGCCCGGGACATCGCGATCTTCACGCTCGACCGGGCCGGCACCAGCGACCGCTTCATCGTCACCGGGCCGGAGGGGAACGCGACCTACGGCGGTTGGCTGGAGATGTGCCGGGAGGTCACCGGGTCCGACGCGGAGTTCGTCTGGGTGGACGACGCCTTCCTGCTGGAGCGTGAGGTGGACGTATGGTTCGAGTTGCCGTTGTGGGCACCGGCCGCACCGGAGACGTCCAGCTTCTGGCGGGCTTCGACGGCCAAGGCGGAGCGGGCCGGGCTGCGGTGCCGGCCGGTGGCCGAGACGGTCGCGGACACATGGGAGTGGTTGCGCCACATCCCGGTGGAGTCCCGGGTCTTCGGGGCGAAGCGGGAGCACGGCATCGCGGCGGACAAGGAAGCGGCGATCCTGGCTGAATGGGCTGCCCGTTCTGTGGATTCCTCCACAGAACGGGAGGGCGGGGCGCACTAGCGTCATCGGTGCCGCAGGCGGTCATTCGACCCCCGGACACCGCCTGCCGGCACGGTCCTCACTCCCAGGGGCCGAGGGGCGGAGGCGTCGGCGCCTCCGCCCCATCACGCGGACCTATTGCGGGAACCAGCAGCGCTTCGGCACCCATCGGGACATACCCCGCGGCCAGGAAGGCTCTGACGCTGGCGGCGTTGCCCGGCGCGATCTGCGCCCACAGGGGCCCGGGGGCCAGGTGCCGCGCGGCGCGGGCGAGCGCCCGGCCGGCCCCGCGCCCCTGGTGCTCGACCTCGACCTCGACCGCGACCTCCCACCGCCCCGCCACCCCGCGCCCGAGCACCACCACTCCGGCTTCCCCCGCCCACACCCGCACGTCGTCCCGATGCGACCGGGCCCGCTCCACCCGCGGATGCCCGCTGTCGGTGATCTCCCGCAACGCCACAGGCACCCCACCCTCCAGCGGTACGGCCAGCGCCAGCATGTCCACGTTGTCCACCCTGCGCCCCGTCTCCTTCTCCAGCGCGTTGAGAAAGGGCGGGTTGAGCGGAGCGGACAGGTCGTCGCCGGGAAGGTGCCCGCTGATCCAGTCCGGATCGACGTCAGCGAAGATCACATTGTGAGCCGTGAAGGCGATGACCCCGGCGTCCCTGGGCGAGGGTTGCGGGAGGATCGTCGGCCCACCTCCCGGGACCGGCATCACCCCGTTGGCCGCCTGAGCGAGCAGTTCCGCCAGCACACCCATCCCTCCAAATCGTCAAGAACTCCTGACGCGTCAAGGTATCTTGACGGCATGAGCATCGTCTTCAGCGACATCCCCGGCCACGAGGGTTTCGCCGCCCCCGTCCTCGCCGACGGCACACTGTCGCAGACCTCGGCGGCCTTCGTACAGAACTGCTTCGGCTACCAGGCGGCCTGCTCCTGCGGCTGGACCCACAGCCGCCGGTACCCGCCGACCCCCGAAGGCGCCAAGTCCGCCGAGGACCAGTGGTACCGGCACGCCCAGCCCCTCCTCGCGCTCGCCCCGCCGAGCTGGGTCGTCGTCAAGGCCGACCTGCTCTGCCAGGAGGTGGCCCGCGTGGTCCAGGAACGCCCGCGGGCGGCGCTGTCCCTGCTGGCCCGGGTGGACTCCTGGCAGCGCGCGCTCACCCAGCAGGCGGTCGCCGCCGCCCGAAGCGAGGGCGCGTCCTGGGCCGACATCGGCACCGCCCTCGGCATCTCCAAGCAGGCCGCCCACGAACGCTTCCGCGATTCAGACGTCTCCGGATAACGATTGGCAACGCTTTGACGACGCCTTGATACCGGTCCTGTCAGCCGGGCGCGAAGGACTGGTAGCGTCCCACGCCAAGAGCTCGTCCAGCCTTCCCCTCAACTGGACGCGACGGAGCCCCGGCCGCCACCGCCTTGGCCGCCGGGGCTCCTCCATGTCACTTATCGGCGCCCACCGTCATACCCTCGATAATCCGGCTGCCCAGCCAGATGTAAACGATGATGATCGGCAGCACCACGATGACGACGCCGGCGAACAGACCGCCCCAGTTCGACGTGTACTGCATGGTCTGATAAAGGCCGAGTAATGCCTGCGGCAGGGTGTACTTGTCGTTCTCCACGATGAGCATCAGGGCGAGGAGGGTCTCGTTCCACAGGCTGACCACCGTGAGGATGAGTGCGGTGATCAGGCCTGGCTGGGCCAGTGGGAGCATGATTGTGGCGAATATGCGCAGTCCGCCGGCTCCGTCGAGAGCGGCCGCCTCCTCCATTTCAGGAGGCAGCGTTCGGAAGAAGCCGGTCAGCAGAAATATGCTGAAGGGCAGCGACATGGCCACGTAGATGACGTAGAGGCTGATGCGGTCGTCCCACCAACCGAACGTGTCGCTGAATATCAGCGACACGTTCTGCATGAGGACGAAGATGGGAATGATCGCGGCCTGGAGCGGTATGCCCATGCCGACGGCGAAGAAGGTGGTCAGTGGCCCGGCCGAACGCATGTCGCGGCGGCTCAGCATGTACGCGGCTGGAGCTGAGAGGGCGATCGTGGTGACTGACGCTGCCGCGACGATGACGAGCGAGTTGATGAAGCCTTCGCCCATCTGCGACACGCTCCACGCGCTCTCATAGTTGGCCCATTGCGGGCTGGCCGGGAGCTTGAGCGGTGCGTCGAAGACTTCACGGCTGCTTTTCAGCGACGTGAACGCGATCCAGGCGAACAGGAAGACGTTGAATGCGGCCCACAGCCACACGAGGCTGCGT
Source organism: Nonomuraea sp. NPDC046570 (assembly GCF_040645915.1). Taxonomy (NCBI): domain Bacteria; kingdom Bacillati; phylum Actinomycetota; class Actinomycetes; order Streptosporangiales; family Streptosporangiaceae; genus Nonomuraea; species Nonomuraea sp. NPDC046570. The sequence goes on from NZ_JBEYZF010000011.1 coordinate 170,779, forward strand.
GCCGTACGGACCAGAAATTTACTCATCAGAACGTCACCGCCTCGCGGTGCATGACCCGCCGTATCAGCACGACCAGAACGACGATCAGCACCACCATGGCGACACCCATCGCGGACCCATAACCCATTTGGTATGCCGGATTACGGCCGCCCATTGTCATCACGAACTGGTAGATCGGTACTGTGCGCGCCTGCTCGGGTGGAGCGTCGGTGGTGCCGGTGAAGGCGTAGACGAACTCGAAGATCTTCAGCGAGTTGATGACCCAGAGCACCGCGGAGATGGCGACGACGTCCCAGCTCAGCGGCAATGTCACGTACCACCACTGCTGAAATTTGTTCGCGCCCGCCAACTCGCTGTCCTCATAGAAGTACCCCGGGATCCGGTCAGCGCTGGCCATGAGCAGCATGACATAGAAGCCGGCGGTGACCCACACGATGCCGACCAGGATGGTGGCGAACAGGCGGTCCGGCGACAGCCAGGGCTTGGCGAGCGACGAGAGGCCCACTCCTCGCAGCCCGGTGTTGACCAGGCCGTTCGGGTCCAGGAGAAGTCCCAGCCCCACACCGATGGCTATCGGCGAAATGATGTAGGGAAGGAACAGCAGCGCTTGCAGGCCCTTGCGGAACTTCATTTCACGGAGAACCGCGCTGATCACGAAGGCCAGGACGAAGATGGCCACGCCGCAGACGACCAGGATCTTCAGGGAGTTGCCGAACGCGGTCATGAAAGCGGTGTCGTTCCACAGGCGCACATAGTTTCGCGTGCCGACGAACCGCATCTGGTCCCCGGAGCCGCGCCACGACTGGAAGCTGATCCAGATGCCGGTCAGTGCCGGGCCGAAGAAGAGCGTCAGGTACACCACGAGGGCCGGTGCGACGAACGGCCAGTACAGCTTTCTGCGCTGCCGGCTCAGGGCACCGACCTGCTTCGGTGGGGCCGATCTCCGGGAGGAGCCTGAGGTCTGGGCGGCGGCAGCGCCACCGCCGCCCGCGATGTTGTCGCTCATGAGCGGATCTGTCAGCCGTTCTCGTAGAGCTTGACGGTCTCGTCCTTGAGCCGCTTGACGAAACCAGCCGCGTCCAGCTTGCCGTTGAAGAAGTCCGCGTTGGCCTGCTCCCACACGTTGCTCACCCACTGCGGCGCGACCGCGGAGGCGTTGTCGCCGGGCAGGAAGAAGTTCGAGCCGGCGGCCAGGAACTCCTTCTGGTAGTCGGCGAGCGCGGCCGGAGCGGCAACGTCGGCACGCGGGGTGAGGTTCTTGGCTTCGGACGAGATTCCGGCGAGACGATCCTTGTTCATGAAGAACTGAATGAACTTCTTGGCTTCAGCCGCATGCTTGGCTTTGGCCGGAATCGCGAAACCGATGACCCCGGCATCGGCGGCGCCGTTGCCCTTGCCTCCGGCGACCGAGGGGAAGGGGAATGAGCGGTACTCGAACCCGGGCGCGGCCTGCGGACCGGTCTCACTCGGCGCCCAGGTGCCCATGAGCAGGATGTCGGTCGGCGTCTTGCCGGCGGCCCAGTTGTTCTGCTGCGCCGGCCACTTCGTTCCGTTGAAGTCCTTGACGATGTAGCCGCCCTTGATCAGCTTCTCGATGTCCTTCGCCGCCGCGAGGAACGCCGGGTCGTCGAACGTCGCGCCGGTCTTGTCCTGTGCGGCCTTGTTGAGCAGGCCAGGGCCGCCGTGCCGGATGATGGACCAGGTGGTCCAGTAGGCGTCGTAGAACTTGATGTCCCCGTCGAGCGCCAGCGGCGTCCGGCCCTTCGCCTTCTGGGCGTCGAGCCAGGCGATGAATTCATCCCAGGTCCCCGGCGGCTTGGCGGCCAGGCCGTTGTCGGCGCCGGCGTTGTACCAGATGGTCGAGCCCACGACCTCGTAGGGCACGATGTAGGGCTCACCGCCGCTCGTCTTGTACGTGTTCAGCAGGCCGGCGGGGATCACGTCGCCCACCTTCTTGCTCTCGCCGTCGATGGTCGCGGAGTACAGGTCACCGAGGCCCATCACGCCGTTGACCTTCGCGAGGTTGCCGGCGATCGCGCCGCCGTCCTGGTCGGTCAGGTCAGGCGGGTTGCCGGTGTTCAACCTCGCGGCGACGGTCTTGAGCACGTCGCGGCCACTCCACTGGACATTGACCTTGATCTTGGTGGTTTTGGTGAACTGGTCGATGGCAGCCTGGAGCACCTTCTGCTGATCCTCGCCCTGCTTCCACATGGACCAGTAGGTCAGCTCGCCACCCGCTTCGGTGGCGGCCCCCTTGCCACCACAGGCGGCAAGGGGTGCCGTGACCAACATCGCGACCGCGACGGCGCGGAACACTCGCCGTTGCCGGAAAACCTTCATGGACATCCTTCTTCCAGTTGAGACAGTCCGTTTGGAGCCGTGTCACCCCATCCGGAAGTCGTAGGGTCTGGGGACAGGGTTCTCTTCACGCACACGCTGCGGTGGCAGTGAAGAATGACGGGCCTCGTGGTAGCGGAACCACAGTTCGCCGAGAGAGTCCTCGCCCTCGCGCAGGTCGTCGACGACCAGGCTGGCGTCGGCCATGCGCGTTGCCCGTTCCAGTCGGCCGGCCCCGACCGCGGCCGTACATTCGAGCATGCGGATCCGGCCATGTGTGCGCAGCTCGGGGGCGAGCTCGTCGATGAACGCCAGTGCTTCTGCGGGATCGATTTCCAGAAGCGCGTCCACGGCTTCCACGGCGAGCGCGCGCACGAGCGGCACCATGCCGTGTGCTTCGCGAAGCAGGTCTGCCGCCAGGTGGATGTCGCCGGACTGCCGCGCGAGCACGGCCAGATTGCGCAGTGCCCATGGGTTGCGCGCACTGGCCACCGACGACGTCCATGCCGAGAACGCGCCGTCGGGGTCGCCGGAGTGGTGCAGCGCGACGCCCAGATGCAGCAGCGTCACCCAGTTCGGGGTGGCCGCCTCCAGGAGCGCCTGCCACGCGGGGCCGACCTGGTAGGACACCGGCGCCTTCGTAGGCGATCCCGCGGTCATCTGACCGGTTTCCAGCAGTTGCCGCCAAGGCTCCTGATCCGGACCCAGAGTGGAAGCGGCGAAGGGGGTACCGGGCAAGTCGAGCCTGCGCAGCCGGGACTCCAATGCGCCCCAGCCGGAACCCGCGTAGAGCATTTCGGTGGGTGGCTGGTCGAGGCATCCCTCAATACCGTCCACAGTGGACCTCGGCAGCATGGCCTCCAGTGCCGCCTCTGGATCGCCGTCCGCACGCAGCAGCCCATAAGCCTCGACCCACGACCAGCTTTCGCCGGCAGGCAGGGGAAGGTGCTCCAGTTGCGTACGGGCCAGGCCCCCTTGAATCTCCAGATAGGGCAAGCCCGGCGGGGACAGCCACTCCTGCCAGCGTTGTCCGCCAGTGCCCTGGCCCCACACGAACAGCTTCCGCCCGGCCAACCGGTCCGTTGACGTGTGCACCAGGCCCGAACCGTCCGCCATGAGCGCGGCGATCCACTTTCTCTGCTCGCGGGGGATATCGAAGAAGTGATCAGTAGCGCGCTTCAACGCGAAGGGATCATCATCGGGGGCGGTGACGTACTCAAGCGTCACGCCGTCATGCCCGCGCCAGGCGTGGGACGCGGGCGCCAGCACGCGCATGCCCGGTTCCTCGGGGACGGCGATGTTGGACCACCAGTAGACAGGCACCTCGTGCGGATTCGGGTTGAGGATCCTGACCTGGACGAACAAGACCGGTGAGTCGGCCGGGGCCCATACGTCGAGCTGATACACCAGCCCGCGCATCCGTTCCCACTCCCACAACCGGAGCACCTCGATGCCATCCGGCCGGAGGACCCGAGCGGCGTGTACGGGCGCGCAGGTCAGCGCGGTATGGCCGGTCGTGCCCAGATTCCACTCGACACCACCGGCGAACCAGGCGTTCCGCAGGGACAAGTTCGCCAGTTGCACCACGGGGTTGCGGTGCAGCAACTCCCGCCCGGTCGGCTTGTGCACAAGCGACCACATCCGCCCGCCCAGGCCAAGAAGGAACTCGGCCCGCAGGACGTTGCTTTCGACAACGGCGGTCGGGAGTGCCCGGTCGGTCAGGTCCCGGGGGTATCCGTCCTGAATGGTGTACGGCAGCACGGACGCCACCCGCCCGTAGCCCAGGTTGCGGGCCATAGTCTCGTCGGCCTCCGCCACCTGTGCGGGAGCGGTGACCAACTCCGTGGTGACCAGCGAGGGCAGCGGATTGTCGTCGCCCAGATCAGCCACTGGGATTCTCATAGCCGACAAACGGACCTTGCTCATCGGCCCACCTCAGCGACGGGTCGTCCTGTCGGAGTGACCACAACGACCACTGCCCATGTCGCCTTCATTCGCCAACCACCTTCACGATCGGATCGATCGACCTGCCGGAGACGAGGGTCGCCCGCAGACTTTTAGATGTCACATAAATAAGTGCTCGAAGTAAAAGTCCAGTCCATGCGCGTCGTCAAGGGGTGGCGGCCATGCCGTTACCGATTCGTTCCCCGGCGGGCCGGCAGGCGGACAGGGTGCGACGCCGTTGCTACGGCTTGACAGGCAGCCCAGCATGGGACGGCGCTCACTTCGTCAACATCGGTGGCTTACGGCATGCCTGCGGACTCCAAGCCGCTCAGCACCCGCAGGTCCTCATGTATTTTCGTAGTCGCATACAAATAGCGGGAAGGACCGCAAAGCCCAAGGTGGATGTCAAGGAGAGAGCAGGGTCGTGACCGAGCCGATGCCAAGTGCCGCCAGGGATCAGACGATAGTCCGCCGAGCCAACGAGCTGTCAGTGCTGGCCGTGCTACGTGATGGGACACCTCGGGTCATGCGGGAGATCGCCGACCAGACCGGGCTGTCGTGGCGCACAGCGAACGTGGTGACCGAGTCGCTGGAGGCGCACGGCTGGCTGGCCAGCAGCGAGGCCGGTCCGAACGGGAAACGCCTGGGGAGGCCGGCGCGCGGGTACCGGTTCCGGGCCGACGTCGGCCATGTGGCCGGGATAGACATCGGAGCGCACGCGATCTCCGTCTACGTCGCCGACCTTGCCGGGACGATCGTCGGCAGCCACCGCGTCAAGGTGTCGCCGTATGATTCCGCGCCCGACCGGCTGGCCGCCGCCGAGGCCGTACTGCGGGCAGCGCTTGCCGCCGCCAAGCTCGACGAGGTCGGCGTGTGGGCCGGGGCGGTGGGGACCACGGGCATCGTCGATCCGGAGGGCGGCGTCACCAAGTCGGCCGTGCTTCCCGGCTGGGTGGGCGTCAACCCCGGCAAGCACCTGGCCGGCATTCTGCGCTGCCCGGTCTCCGTGGCCAACGACGGAAACCTGGCCGTCCTGGCCGAACGCTGGCGTGGGCACCACGCGGACACCATGATCTACCTGCTGACCGGTGTACGGCTGGGGGTCGGGCTGGTCATCGCCGGCCAACTGCACCGCGGCTCGGCCGGCGCCGCCGGCGAAATCGGGGAGATCCACGAGTTCGGCTGGCACGACGCCGCAGAACGGCTGGCCGCGGCCGCACCCGACCCGGTGAGCGATCGCAGCCATGCCGCGAAACAGGTGTTCCAGGCCGCACGCGACCACGACGCCACCGCCGTCGCGGCCGTGGAGCAGTTCGCCACCGATGTGGCCCGCGGGCTGACCGCCATGGCCTTGACGATCGACCCCGATCTGGTGGTGCTCGGCGGCGGCTTCGCCTACGCCGCCGACCTGCTCCTCCCCCTCCTCGGCGAACGGCTGGCCCGCAGTTGCCCCCACAATCCACGCCTGGAGGCCTCCCAGCTGGGCGAGGAGTCGGTGGGCTTCGGCGCGGTCCGGCTGGCCTTGGACACTGTTCAGCAGCGCATATCGACACTGGACAGCGGCACCCAGCTGACGCCGGCCGCGATCCGGATGGCCCCTTGACAACCTGGCGGACCCACCTCTTTACTCAAGGCACTTATTTATGTGCCTCCGAAAATACAGGGAGGGTTCATGTCAGGCTTAGGCCAGATTCTCGCAGCCTTCACCACCACCGTCGCGACCACCGCGGTCGTCGTGACGGCACCGGTGGCCGCGTGGGCAGCACCCCCGCTTCCCCCGGACACCACGTACAGCGTCACGACGGGGGCCTCAGGCCGCAACCAGTACGTCAGCGACTCCCCGGCGTCGCTGTTCGTCGACAAGGACGGCACCTTCTACACCCAGCAGTCCGCGGCCCTGTACGGCCCGAAAGACCCGCGGCACTGGGACTTCTTCACAGGCACGAATCTGGACGACGCATCACGATCGTCAGCGATCAGCGACGCCGTGAACCCGGCCAACAGCCTGGACCGCAACAACGACACCACCTGGCGCTGCAACAACAGCCCGACGGGCCGCATCGCCACCACTCCCGCCGGGAGCACGCTCCAGAAGAACTACTGCGATCTCATCGGGACCTGGGTCGATCCCGACACCGGCGACTGGATCGGCCTGGTGCACAACGAGTTCACCATGGGCCCGTTCGGCGACGGGATGCACTACGATTCGATCGACTACGCCGTCTCGACCGACCAGGGTAAAACCTGGGACATCAAGGGCCACGTGCTCACCTCGCCGTACAGCACGAACCGAGGTGACACCGCGGCGTTCCCGAACCAGACCTACTACTACGGGGACGGCGACCAGCGCCTGTTCGTCGATGCGGCATCCGGCTACTTCTACGTCTACTACGGCTCCACGATCATCAACAAGCCCGGCGGTTCCGGCAACTGGAGCATGCGGTACGAGCATGTGGCCAGAGCGCCCATGTCGGGCAAGATGGCGACCGGAACCTGGCAGAAGTGGTTCGACGGGGCCTGGGGCGAGCCGGGCGTCGGTGGCAAGGAAAGCAACATCGTCCCGGTGACGTCGTCGAACCCCAACGGCTACACCCCCGTCGCCGACGAGTACGACCCGGCCAACACCGGCTACATCGACGAACAAGTTGCCGCCGGCAAGATGCCCGGCCAGTCGCCACTCCTGTACATGAGCGTCACCTACAACGCCTACCTGGGCTTGTACCTCGCCGCAGCCAACCCGATCAACCCGAACGATTCCCGGCATGCCGAGCCGCTGTTCGTGACCGATGATCTCTCCACGCAGAAGTGGCACCAGATCGGCGACACCGGAGACATCACCTACGGCGACTACTGGTACCACTGGTTCGCCGATACGGGAAGCAAGACCAGCGGGACGATCGTGGGCCGCACCTACCGCGAGTACTGCGACTACAGCTGCCCGAGCGGGCGTGCGGAGTGGCGCGAGATCACCATCGGCACCTCCAACCCGGCCGCGCCGGTCGACCCAAGCCTGTCGTACCGGATCACCAGCACCTCCGGCAGGACTCTCGCCCAGGTGTCCGGCTCATCGGCGACCACATCCGTGTCCTCACCCACCGGCTCCGCCCTGAAAGCCTGGTCATTCCACCCAACCGGGGACGGATCTTACACCATCATCAACTCCGGCACGGGGCACGCCCTCGGAGTCGACTCCTCCACCACAGCCACCCGCGCATGGGCGACTCAGCTCACCGCCACCCCGGTGAACTGGAGTGTCGGACAGCAGTGGTTCATCATCAAGAACACGTCACCCTCCAATTCCTACCGGCTCGTCAACCGGTACAGCGGCCTCGTTCTCGGTATGTCGTCGGATTCCGACCGCCTGGCCGAGACCACCCCGTCACGGTCCTGGACGGATAAGACCGGCAGTCCGGTGGGCGACGCCCGCAAGGCATCCGAGCAGACGCTCAAGCTCAAGCCGGTCGGGCAAGCCCCCAATCTGGCCCTGGACAAGCCGGCCACGGCCCAGAGCAGCGAGCCTGGCGCCACCCCAGAGCGAGCCGTCGACTCGGACACAGGCTCCTACTGGGCGGCCGGACCGCTGCCGCAGTGGTGGCAGGTCGACCTGCAGAACGTCTACGACCTGAGCAAGGTCACCATCGCCAACCACGTGCGCGGCGCCCGCTACTACCACTACGACATCCAGGCCAGCATCGACGGCACCACCTGGACCACCGTCGCAACCAAGAACAACGACACTCGGGCCACCAAAAAGGGTGACAGCTACGCCGTCCATGCGGCTGCCCGATACCTGCGGGTCAACATGACCGCGAATTCCACCGGTTCCAGCGGATACATCACCAACTTCACCGTCAACGGACTACCAGCACCCAATCTGGCGCTGGACAAGCCCGCCACGGCCCAGAGCAGCGAATCCGGCGCCACCCCCGAGCGAGCCGTCGACTCGAACCCGGAAACGTCCTGGGCCGCCACCGGGCCGCTGCCGCAGTGGTGGCAGGTCGACCTGCAGAACGTCTACGACCTGAACAACGTCGCCATCACCAACTCCGCGGACGGCACGCGCTACTACCGCTACAACATCCAGGCCAGCACCGACGGCAGCACCTGGACCACCGTCGCAACCAAGGACAACGATTCTCCGGCCACCAGCACCGGTGACAGCTACGCCGTCAACACGACAGCCCGATACCTGCGGGTCAACATGACCGCCGGTTCCGGCGGACACATCACCAACTTCACCGTCAACGGACTACCAGCACCCAATCTGGCGCTGGACAAGCCCGCCACGGCCCAGAGCAGCGAGCCCGGCGCCACCCCAGAGCGAGCCGTCGACTCGAACACCGGCTCCTACTGGGCGGCCGGACCGCTGCCGCAGTGGTGGCAGGTCGACCTGCAGAACGTCTACGACCTGAGCAACGTCACCATCACCAACTACGCGGACGGCACCCGCTACTACCGCTACAACATCCAGGCCAGCACCGACGGCACCACCTGGACCACCATCGCCACCAAGAACAACGACACTCGGGCCACCACCACCGGTGACAGCTACGCCCTCACCACAACAGCCCGATACCTCCGGGTCAACATGACCTTCAACTCCGCCAACCCCAGCGGACACATCACCAACTTCACCGTCAACGGGAAGCAGCACCCCTAGGGATGTGAACCAAGACAGCCCCGATCCCCCACAGGGCGGATCGGGGCACCCGTTCCTGAAACCTCGCGTTCGCGAGGCGCGGCCGGAGGGAGAAGAAGACGAGCCGGCCTGTAGGCCGGGTTCTGTGATCGGCTTGCGCCGACCGGCGACCATCCATCTAGGGCCGTCGTTGCCGACGGCCTCAAGCGGTCTACCCGCGCGACTCGGACGGGCCGTCCTCGAACGCCGCGCGCGGAACGTCTCTTACGAGGCGCCCCTTCTTGACCTTGCTCCGGGTGGGGTTTACCTAGCCGCCCACGTCACCGTGGGCGCTGGTGGTCTCTTACACCACCCTTTCACCCTTACCTCCCGCAGGCGGGAGGCGGTCTGCTCTCTGTGGCACTTTCCCGCGGGTCACCCCGGGTCGGTGTTACCGACCACCCTGCCCTGTGGAGCCCGGACCTTCCTCGGCGGGCTCCCGGAGGAACCCGACGCGGCCGCCCGGCCGGCTCGTCTGCGCACAGCTTAGCAACCCCCAACCGATCTCCAACCGATCGACAAGATCAACAAGGTGGAATGGTCCACGTCACCGCCTGAGGGGGCGGTGGCGCCCTTCGGCCGCGCCGGGCCACCTGGCGGTGTCCGGCGCGGCCGACCATACGGTCGGCGGGGATCCACGACCACCGGAGGGGCGACGGGGCGGGTGCGGCCCGCCTTCAGCCCGGTGGTCGAGGTACGGCTACCGCTTCAGCGCAGGTGTGAGGTGTCGTTGAACGCCTTCACGACCTCGTTGCCGTCCGCGTAGTACTCGATCAGGGACAGGCACGCCAGGTCGAGATGCATGCGGTACAGCGCCTCCGGCGGCGCCATCAGCGCGAACCGCAGCAGCAGCTTGATCGGCGTGACGTGCGAGACGGCCAGGATCGTCCGGCCCTCGTAGCGTTCGACCAGCCTGTCCCTGGTCGCCTGGACCCGCCGCGCCGCCTCCTGGAAGCTCTCCCCCTCCGGCGGCGCGACGGCCGGGTCCGCCAGCCAGGCGGCCAGTTCGGCGGGCCAGCGTCGCTGGATCTCGGTGAACGTGTAGCCCTCCCAGGCGCCGAAATCGGTCTCCCTGAGCCCTTCGTCCACGACGACGTCGAGCCCGGCCCGCCCGGCGACGGCCTCGGCGGTCTGCCGGGCCCGCTTCAGCGGCGAGCTGACGATGACATCGATCCGGTACGGCTCGCGCGTGAGCCTCTCGGCGGCGGCGGACGCCTGGGCCAGGCCCCTCGGCGTGAGTTCGGGATCGCCCAGGCCGGAGAACCTGCGCTCGACCGACAGCGGGGTCTCGCCGTGCCTGAGCAGCAGCAGCGAGGTGGCCACCCTGGTCGGCGGCGCCCAGCCGGTGCCCTTGGTCCGCTCGCCGGAGACCTGCGAGGCGGACGGAGCCGACAGATCGGAAATGTCGCCCGAGTCAAGCAGATCGGTCTGCTCGTGCGCCCCGGTCCGCGGCGTCCGGGAGGGGGCGGTCGTGCCGCTCGCCTTCCAGGTCAGGCCCTTGGCGGCGGCGTCCATGGCCTCGTTCGCCAGGCGGTCGGCGTGCTTGTTGCGTTCGCGGGGGATCCATGTCCACTCGCGGACGCGCAGGCGGCGCGCCAGGTCGCGGGCTTCGAGGGCGAGCGGGCGCAACCCCTCGTTCTTGATCTTCCAACGGCCGGCCATCTGCTCGATCACCAGCTTGGAGTCCATCCGGACCCGGACCTCGGCCCCGTCCCCGGCCAGCCGCAGCACCTCGGCCAGCCCGGCGATCAGCCCCTTGTACTCGGCGACGTTGTTGGTCGCGACGCCGATCGCCTCGGCGGCCTCGGCCAGCACCTGGCCGTCGGCGGCGTCCATGACCACGGCGCCGTACCCGGCGGGGCCGGGGTTGCCCCGGGAACCGCCGTCTGCCTCGATGACGTACGTGGTCACAGGCCTGACTCGGGGGTCCGGACCAGGATCCTGCGGCACTCCTCGCAGCGCAGCACCTCGTCGTGCGGGGCGGCCTTGATGCGGTTCATGTCGGCGATGGACAGCGACACCTTGCAGCCCTGGCAGCGTCCGCCGTGCAGCATCGCGGCGCCCACGCCGTACTGGCCCCTGAGCTTCTCGTAGAGGCTGAGCAGGTCGGCGGGGATGTCGGCGGCGAGGGTGCCGCGCTTGGCCTGGGCCTCGGACGCCTCCTTGTCGATGACGACGAACGCGGCGTCGCGGCGGTCCTCGGCGGCGGCGCGGGCGGCGGACAGCTCGTCGCGCTGCGCGCTCAGCTCGGTGACCTTGGTGTCGGCCGCCTCGCGGCGCTCCATGATCTCCAGCACGACCTCTTCGAGGTCGCCCTGGCGGCGGTGCAGGGAGGCGATCTCGGACTGCAGGCTGGACAGGTCCTTCGGGGAGGTGACCTGGCCGGAGTCGAGGCGCTTCTGGTCGCGTTCGGCGCGGGTGCGCACGGTGTCGACGTCGCCTTCGGCCTTGGTCTGCTCGCGGGCCAGGTCGCCGGCCTCGGTCTCGGCGGCGATCACCTGGGTGGCGAGCTTGGCGTGGCGCTTCGACTGCTCGTCGATCTCCGCGAGCTCGGGCATGGTGCGCCGGCGGTGCGCCAGGCGGTCGATCACCGAGTCGAGCGCCGCCAGGTCGAGCAGTCGCTTCTGGGCTTCAGGGGCTGCTTTCATGATCAATATCCTCTTGTCCAAGCATCGGTGACCGTGGCGGAGACGCGCGTCTCAACGTTAACGCCACTCGAGGCCAGGATGGACGCCGCGCTGTCGAGCCAGGGCCACTCGGTGGCCCAGTGCCCGGCGTCGATCAGGGCGGGGCCGCCCGCCTCGACGAACTCGCTGACCGGGTGGTGGCGGAGGTCGGCGGTGAGGAAGACGTCGACGCCGGCGGCGCGAGCCGTACCGAGGAGGGAGTCGCCCGCGCCCCCGCTGACGGCCACCCTGGAGACCGGGCGGGACAGATCGCCGGCCACGCGCAGGCCGCCGGGCGCGCGCGGCAGCCCGGCCGCGGCCTGCTCGGCGAACTCGCCGAGCGTCATCCGCCGGGGCAGGTCGCCGACGCGGCCGAGGCCGCGCCACGGGTCGTCGTCGAACGGCCGCAGCGGCACCAGGTCGCCGACCAGGCCGACCGCGCGGGCCAGCGCGTCGGAGACGCCGGGATTGGCGACGTCGGCGTTGGTGTGGGCGGTGTAGAGGGCGATGTCATTCTTGATGAGGGTGTGCACCAACCGACCCTTGGGCGTGGTCGCGGCGACGCTGGTGGTGCCGCGCAGGTACAGCGGGTGGTGGGTGACGATCAGGTCGGCGCCCCAGTCGAGCGCCTCGTCGGCCACCGCCGCCACCGGGTCGACCGCGAACAGCACCCGGCGCACGGTCAGGGCGGGGTCTCCGCACACCAGGCCCACCGCGTCCCACGATTCGGCCCTGGCCGGCGGGTAGGCCGCCTCCAGCTTTTTGATGACATCTGTCAGTGTCGCTCCAGCCACCTGGGCAGACTACCGGCCGGGGAGCATGAACACCGGGACTGTCATCCGAACATGGTTCGGCGTACGGTAAGCGCATTCTGACATGCGGAGGGGCGGGTATGACGCCAAGGGTCGCGATCATCGGCGCGGGATTCGGCGGGCTGTGCATGGCGATCCAGCTCGAACGGGCCGGGATCACGTCGTACACGGTGTTCGAGAAGGCGGGCGATCTCGGCGGGACCTGGCGGGACAACACCTATCCGGGGGCGGGCTGCGACATCCCCTCGCATCTGTACTCCTTCTCCTTCGAGAAGTACGCGAGCTGGACCCGCCGCTACCCCGAGCAGCCGGAGATCCTCGAATACCTCAACCGATGTGCTGATAAATACGACGTCAGGCGAAAAATCCGGTTCGGCACCGAGGTCGCGTCCGCCGCGTTCGACGGCTCCCGCTGGCAGGTGACCACGGCTCCCACGACGGCCGGCGCGCCAGGCCCGGCGGCGACCTCCGCGCCGGTCTCCCCGGCGACGGAGTCGTTCGACGTGGTGGTGGCCGCGGTAGGTCAGCTCAACCGCCCCGCCCTCCCCGACATACCCGAAATTTCCACCTTCGAGGGCACGAGTTTCCACTCGGCCCGCTGGAACCACGCCCACGACCTCACCGGCAGGCGCGTGGCCGTGATCGGCAGCGGCTCCTCCGCCGCCCAGTTCATCCCCCGCATCGCCCCCAAGGTCGCCCACCTCGACGTCTACCAGCGCACCCCCAACTGGGTCATCCCCAAGGCGGACGCCACCTTCGGCCCCCTGACCAGGCTGGCCTTCCGCGTCGTCCCCGGCCTGCAGCGCGCCTACCGCGAGTGGATCTACCGCTACGCCGAGGCCGTCCTGTACTCCGCCCTGGCCCGAGGCTGGTCGGAGAACCTGGCCAGGAGAAGCGCCCTCGGCCACCTGCGCGCCCAGGTCCCCGACCCGGAGCTGCGCGCCAAGCTCACCCCCGACTACCCCCTCGGCTGCAAGCGCGTGGTCATCGACAGCAGCTTCTACCCGGCCCTGACCAGGCCGAACGTCGAAGTGGTGACCGAGAAGATCAGCCGGATCGTCCCCGCGGGGGTGGAGACGGCCGACGGCGAACTCCGCGAAGCGGACACGATCATCTACGCCACCGGCTTCCGGACGACGGAGTTCCTGTCGCCGATCGAGTTCACCGGACGCGGCGGGCGCACGCTGAGCGAGCAGTGGCGGGACGGCGCCGAGGCGTACCTCGGCATCGCGGTGCCGAACTTCCCGAACCTGTTCCTGCTGTACGGCCCCAACACCAACCTGGGCCACAACTCGATCATCTTCATGCTCGAATGCCAGGTCAGGCACATCATGTCCTGCCTGCCACACCTCACGGAGCACGGCCCGATGGAGGTCAGGCCGGCGGCGATGGCCGCGTGGCGCGGCCGGCTCGACGCCACGCTGGAGACCATGGTGTGGGGCGACGGCTGCCAGAGCTGGTACCAGAACGCGGCGGGCCGTGTCACCAACAACTGGCCGGGCCCCACTCCGCTCTACCGCAGGCTCACCGGCATGCCCCCGCTTCCCGCCTACCGCTTCGGCTAGATAACGTCGCCGTCATGACGTTGCACCACAGGGCCGTCGTGGCCGACACGCATAACGACCTGCTCATGGCGGTCTCCGCCCGGCCTCCCGGGCGATGGTCCGCCTTCTTCCGCGAGCGATGGCTGCCGCAACTGGAAGCGGGCGGGGTGAACCTCCAGGTGCTGCCGGTGTTCATCGACAGCGAGTACCGCCCCGAGGGCGCGCTCAGGCAGACCCTCCGCATGATCGAGTGCGCGCACGTCCTCGCCGAGGGCAACGCCGACCGGGTACGGCTCTGCCGCGACTCCGCCGAGATCGACCAGGCCCTGGCCGACGGCAGGATCGCCCTGGTCCTGGCCATGGAGAGCATGCCCGGCCTGGACGCCAGCGTGGAACTGATCCCGACGCTGTACCGGCTCGGCGTCCGGGTCGCCTCCATCGCGCACTGGGGCCGTACCCCGCTGGCCGACGGCAGCGGCGAGGACGCCACGGGCAGCGGCCTGACCTCGCACGGCGTGGCCGCGCTCCAGGAGATGGAGCGCCTCGGCATCGTCTTCGACGTCTCCCACCTGGGCGCCTCCGGCGTGACGCACGTGCTGGAGCTGGCCACCAAACCGCTCATGGCCACCCACTCGGCGGCCCGCGCGCTGCGCGACCACCACCGCAACCTCACCGACGAGCAGCTCAGGGGCGTGGCCGCCACCGGCGGCGTGGTCTGCGTGAACTTCCTGGCCGCCTTCCTCACCGAGGACGCCCGCTCGTGCACGATCGACCACCTGGTCGACCACATCGAGCACGTGGCGCAGGTCGCCGGCATCGACCACGTCGGGCTCGGCCCGGACTTCATGCGCGAGGTCACCACCGACCTCACTCCCCCGTGCTGCGACGACGCCAGCTACAGCGGGATCGATTCACTGGCCGCCATCCCCGGGCTCGAAGGTCCCGAGGGCCTGCCCATGGTCACCGACGCCCTGCTCAAGCGGGGTTTCACCGAAGAGGAGATCGTCAAGGTGCTCGGCACGAACGTCCAGCGGCTGTTCAAGGCGGTGCTCGCGTGATCGAGGACCTTGAGGAACTGGTGCGCTGCGAGTCCTTCTCCGCCGACCTGGAGGCGGTCGCGCGCAGCGCCAAAGTGGTGGCGGCGCAGGGCAGCAGGCTGCTCGGCGCCGAGCCCGAGTACATCGTCATCGACGGCGTCACCCACCTGCGCTGGACCTTCGGCACGCCGAGGGTGCTGCTGGTCGGCCACCACGACACGGTGTGGCCGATGGGCACGCTGGAGCGGCACCCGTGGTCGCTGGTCGACGGCGTCGCGCGCGGACCGGGCGTCTTCGACATGAAGGCGGGCCTGGTGCAGATGTTCCACGCGCTGTCCGGGCTCGGCTCGCTCGACGGGGTGAGCGTACTGATCACCGGTGACGAGGAGGTCGGGTCGATCAGCTCCACGCCGCTGATCCAGGACAGCGCCCGCGGCCTGGCGGCCGCGTTCGTGCTGGAGGCCAGCGCCGACGGCGGCGCGCTCAAGACCGAGCGCAAGGGCACCTCGATCTACCACCTCGACGTGTACGGCAAGGCCGCGCACTCCGGCCTGGAGCCGTGGAACGGCGCCAACGCGGGCGTCGAGCTGGCCCACCAGATCCTGCGCATCGCCGGCATGGCCGCCGAGGAGGGCACACCGGGGGTCACGGTCACCCCGACGGTCCTGTCCGGCGGCACCACGCTCAACACGGTGCCCGCCGAGGCGCGGGTGGGCGTGGACGTGCGGGTGCCGACGGTACGCGCCCAGACCCGGCTGGACGAGCTGATGCACGCCCTCACCCCGCACACGGCGGGCACCCGGTTGGAGGTGCGCGGCGGGCCCAACCGGCCGCCGCTGGAGGCGGCGAGTTCGGCGGGGCTGTTCGAGCTGGCCCAGTCGATCGCGGCGCGGCTCGGTCAGCCGCCGCTGCTGTCGGCGTCGGTGGGCGGCGCCTCGGACGGCAACTTCACCGCCGGGGTGGGCTGCCCGACGCTCGACGGCCTGGGCGCGGTGGGCGGCGGCGCGCACGCCGACCACGAGCACGTGATCGTGGCCGAGATGCCGCACCGGACGGCGCTGCTGCGCGGCCTGGTCGAGGCGGTGCTAGCGACGTCCTGAGCCTGGGTAGGTTCCAGGCGTGGACTACCAGCAGGCGGCCGCCAGGAGCGGCGTGGAGATCCGCGAGCTGCGCGAGATGCGCGAGTTCGCGGAGGTCTTCCGGCTGTTCGACGTCATCTGGCGGCCCGAGCCCGGTAACCCGCCGGTGACGGTCGAGCTGATGAAGGTCATCTCGCACGCCGGCGGGTACCTGGCGGGCGCCTACGAGGACGGCGCGCTCGTCGGGGCGTCCGTCGCGCTCCTGGCGGCGGGCGGCGGCCTGCACTCGCACGTCACCGGCGCGTCGATCGGCCGGGGCATCGGGTACGCGCTCAAGCTGCACCAGCGGGAGTGGTGCCGGGAGCGCGGCATCGGATGGATCACCTGGACGTTCGACCCGCTGGTACGGCGTAACGCGCACTTCAACCTGGTGAAGCTGGGCGCCATGCCCGGGGAGTACCTGGAGGACTTCTACGGCCCGATGGCCGACGCGATCAACGAGGGGGACGCGTCGGACCGGGTGCTGGCGGTGTGGCGGCTGGAGGAGGAGCAGGTTCCGGCGCGGGAGCCGTACCGGGGCGTGGTGGGGTTGCGGGAGGTGGAGGGGCGGCCGGTGGCCGGGACGGTCGAGGGGGACGTGGTGCTGGTGGGCACGCCGGAGGACATCGAGAAGCTGCGCCACACCGACCCCGAGGCCGCCAAGGCGTGGCGGTTCGCCGTACGGGAGGTGCTGGGCGGGCTGATGGCCGCCAGGGGGAAGGTCGTGGGATTCACCCCCGAGGGCGAGTATGTGGTTAACCGGGGGATTCACGGGGATTCCTGAGGCTGCTGGAGTCCCAAGAGCTAGTCGGCAAGGCCGTCCTATCGCGGAAGGCATTCTTCCGCGATAGCGGGCAAAATGGACGCATGCTGGAAACCTCGGCCCGCCTGCTCAAGCTGCTCTCCCTGCTGCAGGCGCACAAGGACTGGTCAGGGCCGGAGCTGGCGGAACGGCTCGGCATCTCCACCAGGACGGTGCGCAACGACGTGGAGCGGCTGCGCAGCCTCGGCTATCCGGTGCACGCCACCCCGGGCGTCTCGGGCGGCTACCGCCTGGGCGCGGGGGCGGCGCTGCCGCCGCTGCTGCTCGACGACGACGAGGCGGTGGCCGTCGCGGTCGGGCTCGGCCGCGCCGCGGGCGGCGGGGTGGCCGGTATCGAGGAGACCTCGGTGCGCGCGCTGGCCAAGCTGGAGCAGGTGCTGCCGTCCCGGCTGCGGCGCCGGGTGAACGCGCTGCACGCCTACACGGTCCAGATCCCCGGCACGGCGCCCGAGGTTCCGCCGGAGACGCTGACCACGATCGCGAACGCCGCCCGGGACCGCGAGCGGCTGCGCTTCGACTACACCGGGCACGACGGCACGGCGACGACGCGCGACGTCGAGCCGTACCGGCTGGTGCACCGGCGTGGCCGCTGGTATCTGGTGGGCTGGGACGTGGAGCGGCAGGACTGGCGGACGTTCCGGGTGGACCGGCTCGTCCCGCGCACGCCCACAGGGCCGCGCTTCGCGGCGCGCCAGCTCCCGGAGGACGGGGATTTCGCCGGGTACGTGGAGAAGGGCATCAACACCGCGATGTGGCGGTACCAGGCGACGGTGCTGCTGCACGCGCCCGCGGAGCGGATGCGGGGGCTGCCTGCGGGAATGGACATCGAGCCGGTCGACGAGCGGAGCTGCCTGATGCGGACGGGCGGCGACGACCTGACGGCCATCGCGGTGTGGATCGGCTACCTCGACGTGGACTTCGAGGTGCTGGACCCGCCGGAGCTGGCCGACCGCCTGCTGCGCGTCGCCGCCCGCTACCAGCGCGCGGTCAGCGGCCGGTAAGGGGACGGTCAGCGCCCCGCCGCACGCTGTACGGCATGGACATCAAGCAGATCGCGGGCAGCAGGAACGACTTCCAGCTCGTCCGCCACCTCACCGTCACCGGCAGCCAGTTCGAGATCGGCCGGGCGCTGGCCGAGGAGGCCAGGCGGCTCGGCTGGGCCCCCGTCCCCGGCGATCCGGTGGTGAACCGGGCCCGGATGGCCTGGTTCGAGCGGCACTGGCCGCAGCACCACGCCCGGATGGACGGCGCCGCCGCCGTGCTCGGCCTCGACCCGAACCAGGACGACCTCGTGCTCGACGGGCAGTACGGCCTGCCGGTGGACTCCGGCTGCTCGGCCCTGTGGTGCCCGCCGTCCGCCTCCTCCGACGGCCATGGACGGATCGGCCGCAACTACGACTTCTTCACCAGCACCACCGGCGAGGTGATGGGCGGCGCCGCCACCCCGGGCGAACTGCCGATGGCGGCCAGGCCGCACGTCATCACCACGCTGCCCGACGAGGGCCTGGCCAGCACGGTCATCACCATGATGGACCTGGACGGCTGCATGGACGGGATCAACGAGGCGGGCCTGTCGGTGGCGCTGCTGATGGCCGACGTCGCCACCGCCGAACCGCCGCAGGACTCCACGGCCCAGGTCGGGCTCGGCCAGCTCCACCTCCCCCGGTTCCTCATGGACACCTGCGAGAACGCCGAGCAGGCCAAGCAGGCGCTGCTCGGGGCCAAGCAGTACGACCACGGGCTGCCCTGCCACTACCTCGTCGCCGACGCGAGCGGGCGGGCGTTCGTGTGGGAGCGCGGCTCGGACGGCCGGGAGCACATCGTCGACCTCGGCGACGGGCCGCTGTGCGTCACCAACCACCTGCTGCACCGCCACCCGGATCCGATGAACCTGCCGGAGGACACCGAGCTGACCTTCGACACCTTCCGGCGGCTGCGCACGCTGCACGAGCGCAGCAAGGGCGTCACGATGTCGCCGGACGACCTGCGGGAGAGCATGCGGGCCGTCCAGGTGGACGCCGATCCGGCCAAGCCGTGGCGGACCACCTGGAGCAGCGTGTTCGACACGGCGGACCGTACCCTGTCCACCCGCTTCTACCTGGGCGACGGCCCGGACGGTCCGCGTTACACCGAGGAGGTCGTGCTCTCAGCCGCCCGCTGAGGCCAGGTACTGTTCGCGGACCTTGCCGCGCGACAGCTTCCCCGTCGGCGTGCGGGGCAGCTCGTCGCGGTACTCGACCACCTTGGGGTGCTTGAACCTGGCGAGGCGCGGCACGCAGTGCGCCATCAGCCCGGCGGTCAGCTCGGGGCCGGGCGTGACGCCCTCCACGGGCTGGACCAGCGCGACCACGTTGTGCCCCCACTCCGCGTCGGGCACGCCGATGACCACCACGTCGGCGACGGCCGGGTGCTCCAGGAACGCGGCCTCGATCTCGGCGGGGTAGATGTTGACCCCGCCCGAGACGATCAGGTCGGTGCGCCGGTCGCACAGGAACAGGAAGCCGTCCTTGTCCAGGAAGCCGATGTCGCCCGGGGTGTACCACTCGCCGCGCATGCTGGAGGCGGTCTTCACCGGGTCCTTGCGGTACTCGAAGGTGCCCAGCGAGGACTTGATGTAGATCATGCCGGGCTCGCCCGCGGGCAGCTCCATGCCGGCCTCGTCGAGGATCTTCGCCTCGAACGTGGGCGCGGGCCTGCCGACGGTGCCGGGCCTGGCCAGCCAGTCGCGCGGCTTGACGGCGAAGGCGATGGCGGACTCGGTGGAGCCGTAGTACTCGTACAGCACCGGCCCCCACCAGTCCATGATCCCCTGTTTGACCGCGATCGGGCAGGCGGCCCCGGTGTGGATCACCTGCCGCAGCGAGGACACGTCGTACGCCGCCTTGACCTCGTCGGGCAGTTGCAGCATCCGGTGGAACATGGTCGGCACCATCATCGCGTTCGTCACCCGGTGGCGTGCGACGAGTTCGAGGATGCCGACCGGCTCGAACTTCGGCGTGATCACCACGGTGTGCCCCAGGTGCAGCGCGAACTGGGTGTGCGCGCAGGGCGCGGAGTGGTACATCGGCGAGGTCACCAGGTGCACGCCGTCGCCCGGCCTCAGGTCGCACACCTCGCCGAGGAACCAGGTGTAGAGCGGCACGACCGACTCCGGCGGCGCGCCGGGCAGCGCCCGCTGCACGCCTTTGGGGAAGCCGGTGGTGCCGGAGGTGTACCACATGACCGCCCCGGAGGTGCGTTCCGCGGGCGCGCCGGTGGGCTGCCCGGCGGCCAGCCCTTCCACCCCGACCTCGGCCCCGGGTACGGCCCGCGCGTACGCCTCCCCGGCCACCACCACCCGGGCTTCGGAGTCGCCCAGGATGTAGGCGATCTCCGGCTCGGTGAGGTGCCAGTTGACCGGCACGTGGTAGAGCCCGATCTGCCCGGTCGCCATCAGCATGACCACGGCGTCCAGGCCGTTCGGCAGCACGCCCGCGACCACGTCCCCCTCGCCCAGGCCGCGGGCCCGCAGGCCGTGCGAGACCTGGTTGACCCGGGCGAGCAGTTCGCCGTAGCTGGTCGTGCAGCCGTCGGCGTCGATCACGGCGGGCCGGTCGGGGTCGGCCTCGGCGATCGCGTAGAAGCCTGGCGACTGGCTGATGTCCATCACAGCTCCAGCAGGTCGGCGAGTCGGACGCGGTGCGTCCTCGGCGGGCCGAGCAGGACCTCGTCGGCCTTGGCCCGCTTGTAGAACAGGTGGGCGTCGTGCTCCCAGGTGAAGCCGATGCCGCCGTGCAGCAGCAGGTGGTCGCGGGCCACCTCGAAGCAGGCCCGGCCGACGTAGGCCTGGGCGAGGGCGGCGGCCTCGGGCAGCTCCGCCGGGGACTCGTCGGCGGCCCAGGCGGCGTAGCGGACGATCGACTCGGCCTGTTCGAGCTTGCCGTGCATGTCGGCGAGCTTGTGCTTCACTCCCTGATAAGACCCGATATATCGGCCGAAAGCCACCCGGACTTTGGCGTAGGCGACGATGGCGTCCAGCGCGGCCCTGAGCACGCCGAGCTGCTCGGCCGCCAGCGCGACCGCGAACAGGTCCCGGATCCCCTCGACCGGGCCGGGGATCACCCGCGCGCTCGCCCGCTCGAAGGTGACCCTGGCCTGGCGGCGGGTGAGGTCGAAGGTGGTGAGGGCTTCGCGGGCGACCCCGGAGGCGGTGGCGTTCACGGCCACCAGGCCGTGCTCGGTCCCGGCGAGGATCACGTCCGCGTCGAGGCCGTTGATCACCTGCTCGGCCACGCCGTCGAGCAGGAGCTCGCCCTGCCCGCCGGGCCCGCCGGTGAGGGCGCCGTCCAGGAGGTAGGTGGCGGTGATCCGGCCCTCGGCGATGCCGGTGAGCAGGTCCTTGTCCGGGGCGCGGGTCAGCGCGATGGTGGCGAGGACGGTGGCCAGGAACGGGCCCGGGAGCAGGGCGGCGCCGGTCTCCTCCAGGGCGACGGCGAGGTCGGCGTGGCCCGCGCCGGCTCCGCCGTACTCCTCGGGGATGATCAGGCCGGACAGGCCGAGTTCGCCGTTGAGGCGCGCGTAGACGTCGCGGTCGTAGCCGTCGGCCGAGTCGAAGGCGGCGCGGACGGCGGGCAGCGGTGCGGCGGAGGCGAGGAAGGAGCGGACCGCGGCGCGCAGTTCCCGCTGTTCCGGGCTGAGGACGAGTTTCACGCCTGGGTCCCCACCTTCAGGTCCTTGAACGGCACGGTCTTGTCCACGCGGGGCTCGGGCGGCAGGTTCAGCACGCGGTCGCCGACGATGTTGCGCATGATCTCGTTCGTGCCGCCGCCGAGGGCCATCGCGGGCGCCAGAGCCAGCGCGTGGGCCAGTGGGTCGTCGCCGACGAGCGCACCGGGCCCGGCCAGCGAGGTGGCCAGGTCGGCCTTGAACATGGTCAGCTCGGCCAGCAGCAGTTTGGCGGCGCTGCCCCGGGCGCCGGGGAAGATCCCCGCCCGGGTCTCCTGCGACAGGCGCTGGTTGAACAGGGCCAGCGCGCGCGAGCGGATGTGCAGCTCGACGAGCTGGTCGCGGACATAGGGATCGGCGGCGTCGACCCTGCGGCGCAGCGCCTCCAGCGAGGTGGGGTCGTCCTTCTGGCCGCTCATGCCGACGCCCGCGGAGATCGACAGCCGCTCGTGCAGCAGCGTCGTGACGGCGACGCTCCAGCCGTCGTCGGCCTCGCCCACCCGGTGCGCGTCGGGGACGCGCACGTCGTCGAAGAAGATCTCGTTGAAGAAGGCCCGCCCGGTCATGTCCTTCAGCGGGCGCACCGTCACGCCGGGATCGCGCATGTTCACCACGAACATGGTCAGGCCCCGGTGCTTGGGCACGTCCACGTTGGTGCGGGCGAGCAGCAGGCCCCAGTCGGCGTGCTGGGCGACCGACGTCCAGACCTTCTGCCCGTTGACGATCCAGTCGTCGCCGTCGCGGACCGCGCGGGTCTGCAGGCTGGCCACATCGCTGCCCGCCCCCGGCTCGGAGAAGAGCTGGCACCAGACCTCCTCGCCGCGCAGCAGCGGCCGGACGAAGCGCGCGCGCTGCTCGTCGCTGCCGCGGTCGACCAGGGTGGGCCCGGTCATGCCGAGGCCGATGGAGAAGATGTAGAGGGGCAGCGAGTAGTGGCGGGCCTCGGCGGCGAAGGCGCGCTCCTCCTCCTGGGTCAGGCCCTGTCCGCCCCACTGTTCCGGCCAGGTGATGCCGGAGTATCCGGCGTCGTAGAGCTTGGCCATGAATTCCCGGGGGTCGTCGGTGCCCGCGTTCTCCGCGAGCCAGGCCCTGGCCGTGCGCCGGTAGTCATCAAGGTTCACGACGTCTCCTTGGCATCAGTGTTCACTTACTCTAACCAGCCGCCCCGGAGCCGTACAGAGCATTGCTCTGTAGGGAGATTTGTTGGCTTTTGGGGTCGAATCTCCGAAAATTGGAGGTGAGGCCACCTAGTGTGATCATCTGATCACCGGGGGGAAGGCGTGGTCAAACGGTTCGGGGGCTCAGTGCGCGCCCGGCTGACGCTCATTGCCAGCGTCGTCATGGCGCTGCTCTGCATCGTGGTGAACTCGCTGCTCCTCTACGCGGTGAACGACGCCGCCGTGGAGTACGAGACCAACCGGGTGACGAGCGCCGCGATGCGGGTGATCCACCTGCTCAAGCGCGGCGAGCTGCGCCCGGTGGTGGTCGTGGACGTCTACGGCGCCCAGGTGGTCAACAGCACCGGGCAGGTGGTCTCGGCCTCACCGAACTTCGTGGGCCGCCCGCGCATCATCCAGGACGAACCAGACATCGACGCCACCACCCACCACCGGACCTACTGCGACATGCCGGAGCTCCCCGACACCTGCCTGATCGTCTCGGCGTTCCGCGTCTACCAGGACGACGGCGACTGGGTGGTGTACGCCTTCGGGGAGACGGTCCCCTGGTACGTCCACCCCTGGGGCCTCGCCTTCCTGATCGGCATCACGATCTGCGCGGTCGCCATCACCTGGTACGGCACGTCCCACACGATCGCCAGAACCCTCGCCCCGGTCGACGCCATACGCGCCAAACTTGCCGACATCACCGCCACCGACCTCGGCCAGCGCGTCCCGGTGCCGGACGACGACGACGAGATCAACGCCCTGGCCCGCACCGCGAACCAGACGCTGGACCGGCTGGAGGCCGCCGTCGAGCAGCAGCGCCGGTTCGCCTCCGACGCCTCCCACGACCTGCGCAGCCCCATCACCGCCATGCGCGCGCAGGTCGAGGAGACCCTGCTGCACCCCGAGGACGCGGACTGGCCGCACATGGCCGAGGCGCTGCTGGCCAGCCTCGACCGGCTGCAGGCCATCGTCACCGACCTGCTCATCCTGGCCAAGCTCGACGCGGGCGCGCCGACCGCCCAGGAGCACGTCGACCTGGCCGAACTGGTCTCCTCCGAGCTGGCCACCCGGCACGGCGACAAGGAGATGGCCACCGATCTGCGGCCAGGCGTGACGGTGGTCGGGGACCGGCTGCGGCTGTCCAGGCTGCTGGCCAACCTGCTGGACAACGCCGCACGGCACGCGGAGAAGGTCATCACGATCAAGGTCAGGTCCGAGAACGGCGACGCCGTCCTCGAAGTGCTCGACGACGGCGCCGGGATCGCTCCCGAGCAGCGCGAGGTGGTCTTCCAGCGCTTCACCCGGCTGGACGCCTCGCGCAGCCGCGACGCCGGCGGCACCGGACTGGGCCTGCCCATCGCCCGCGAGATCGCCCGGGCCCACGGGGGCACGCTGCGGATCGCCGACTCCGCGGGCGGCGCGCGGTTCGTCCTGCGGCTCCCAGGAGGCTGACCATGCTGACGAACTGGTCGGTACGCCGCCGCCTCACCATGCTGGCCACGGTGATCTCGCTCGCGGTCTGCCTGCTGGGCGGGACCCTGATCACGGCGCTGGGCCACCTCGTGCTGACGGAGTACGCGACCGAGCGGGTGGCCGGCGCGGCCCGGCGGATCACCTACAACGTGGAGCGCCTGGCCCCCGACGGGATCAGGGGCATCACCACGACCGAGCAGATCGACCTGATCCAGGTGGTCGACGAGCAGGGCCGGGTCCAGCAGGCCAGCCTGCGGCTCGTCGGCGACCCGCCGCTGACGACCGCGAAGCCCCCGGGGGACGACGGGCGCGTCGACGGCACGATCTGCACCACCGAGGTGCCGGGCGAGCGCTGCCTGATCATGGTCGGGTTCCGGGTCCGGGTGGAGGACGCCTACTGGATGGTCTACGCCTTCACCGGCACGATCCCCTGGTACATCCATCCCCTCTACCTGCCGATCATGGGCCTGGTCACGCTGCTGATCGTCGGCCTGATCACCTGGATCACCTCGCTCACCGCGGGGAAGGCGCTGCGGCCGGTGAAGACCATCAAGAACGAGCTGGCCGAGATCACCACCACCGACCTCGGCCGCCGGGTGCCGCCCACCCCGCACCGGGACGAGATCGGCGACCTCGCGCTGACCGTGAACCAGACGCTGGACCGGCTGGAGGCCGCCGTCGAACAGCAGCGCCGGTTCGCCTCCGACGCCTCCCACGACCTGCGCAGCCCCATCACCGCCATGCGCGCCCAGGTGGAGGAGGCGATGCTGCATCCGGAGGACGCCGACTGGAACGCGACGGGCGAGGCGCTGCTGTCCAGCCTCGACCGGCTGCAGGCCATCGTCTCCGACCTGCTCACCCTGGCCAAGCTCGACGCGGGCGCGCCGGGGGCCAAGGAGCCCGTCGACCTGGCCGAGCTGACCACCTCGGAGCTGGCGCGGCGGCAGGTCGGCAAGCGGATCGTCCACGACCTGGCGCCGGGCGTCGTGGTGACGGGCGACCGGCTGCGGTTGGCCCGCCTGCTCACCAACCTGCTGGACAACGCCGAACGGCACGCCGAGACCACCATCACCGTCACCGTGGCCCGAGGCGAGGAGGGCGCGGTCCTGGAGGTGCAGGACGACGGCGCGGGGATCGCCGCCGAACAGCGCGAGGCCGTCTTCCACCGCTTCACCCGGCTGGACGCCTCGCGTAACCGCGACGCCGGCGGCACTGGACTGGGCCTGCCCATCGCCCGCGAGATCGCCCAGGCCCACGGCGGCACGCTGTGGCTCGCCGACTCGGGGAGCGGTGCACGGTTTGTCCTTCATCTGCCCCTACGCAACAGTTACCATGAGTAATACAGTTTTCCTCTGTGACACGGGGTTTCAGCCGATTGCGGCGCGACGACTTACTCAAGACCGCCTGCGAGGTGATCTCGGCCAGGGGGTTCGGGCACACCAGGACGCTGGACATCGCCCGCGAGGCGGGGGTCAGCCAGGCACTGCTCTTCTACCACTTCGAAAGCAAGGACCATCTGTTCGCGCAGGCCTTCGCCTACGCGGCCAGGCGCGACATCGAGGCGCTGGCCAAGCTGGAGCGCTCCGGAGGCTCGGCGCTCGACCGGCTGCGCGCGCTGCTGCGCCTGCACTCCCCCACCGGGTCCGCCAAGAGCTGGCGGCTGTGGATCGACGCCTGGGCGGAGTCGATGCGCAGCACCGACCTCGAGGAGACCACCCGCCGGCTCGACCTGCGCTGGCAGGAGGCCTTCCAGGCGATCGTCGAGGACGGCGTGGCGGCGGGGCAGTTCGTCTGCCCGGACCCCGAGGGGACGACCTGGCGGCTGCTCTCGCTCTCCAACGGGCTGGCGGTGCAGGTGACCGTACACAAGAAGGTGCTGCCGCGGCGGCGGGTGGCCGAGCTGCTGCGTACGGCGGCCGCCACCGAACTGGGGCTCTCCCCCGAGGACCTGTGAGCCATCCGTTTCACCGCTACCGAATAGGACATAAACGCCTATATCGGGAGGTGGTGTCGTGAGCTCCAAGTCACGCAAGACGCGTGAGCAGCACGAAGAGAAACACGAGAGCCGTCAGATGGAGGCGCCGGTCTCGCTGTCCAAGGCGCGAGAGGCGTCACGGGCGATGACCGAGCGCACGGCCTCCGGTGGTGCCCTGTCCAAGCGGCTGGCCAAGCAGTCGCTCCCGCTGCGCAGAGGGCAGCGCGGCGGCACCAACAAGCAAGGCGGAGGCCGCCAGAGCTAGCTGGTGAATCCCAAGATGCCGGTCCCGGGCCATCCCTCGGACGCCGTCTGGCCTGACCGTCCCAGGCCTCGGGACCGGTACACCGGGAAAGTTTCCTAAGAGCCTGGTCAGAGCTCTCAGCCTTCCGACCTCTATGACGTTTCCGCAGGTCAGAGCAAACATGAACGCACGTTTCACGTTTGCCAAACGCGGATCTCCTGGTCAAGGATGAATCATCACCCAGACGAACCCCCCAAGAGGGGTGTGTTCGCCGTGCCCGCCGATCCCCCGAGGACGCGATGATGATCCATGCCCGTGGGCTGACCAGGCGATTCCGAATCAAACGCGAGAGCGTCGACGCCGTTCGCGGCATCGACCTGGACGTCGGGAAAGGCCAGCTCGTGGCCTTCCTCGGCCCGAACGGCGCAGGCAAGTCCACCACCCTGCGCATGCTGACCACCCTGCTTCCCCCGACCTCCGGCACCGCGACCGTCGCGGGCCTCGACATCGTCGCCGACCCCGCGGCCGTGCGCGCCCGCATCGGCTACGTCGGCCAGAAGAACAGCGCGGGCGAGTACTTCCGCGTCCTGGACGAACTGGTCACCCAAGGCCGCTGCTACGGCATGACCAGGACCGAGTCCCGCCGCCGCGCCGACGAACTGCTCGACCTGCTGGACCTGCGGCCGCTGGCCGCCCGCAAGCCCGGCACCCTCTCCGGCGGCCAGCGCCGCCGCCTGGACATCGCCATCGGCCTCATGCACCGGCCCGCGCTGCTCTTCCTGGACGAGCCGTCGACCGGCCTCGACCCGCAGAGCCGCGCCAACATCTGGGCGCACATCCTGCGCCTGCGCGAGGAGCAGGACACCACGCTCTTCCTGACCACGCACTACCTGGAGGAGGCCGACAGCATGGCCGAACGGGTGGTGATCATCGACCACGGCCGGATCATCGCCGACGGGACGGCCGCCCAGCTCAAGAGCGACCTGGCCGGTGACCGCATCACCGTCACAGTGCCCGACCCGGCCTCGGCCGCGCGGGCCGCCGACCTGGCCGCGCGGGCCGTCTCGGCCAGCGAGGCCGTCACCGAGGACTCGACGGTACGGCTGCGCGTGCCCCGCGCCGACACCGCCCTGCCCGAGTACCTCCGCGTTCTGGAGGCGGCGCAGATCAAGGTGTGCGCCGCCGAGACGGCCAGGCCGACGCTCGACGACGTCTTCCTCGCCCTGACCGGCCGTACCCTGCGCGAGAGCGACGCCGAGGGGGTGGCGGCGTGAGGGCCTTCGTCCGCGACACGCTCACCGTCTTCGAGCGCGAGATCGCCCCCAGCCTGCGCGAGCCGCTCGGGCTGCTGTTCACGATGGCGCAGCCGCTGCTGTTCCTGTTCCTGTTCGGCCCGCTGCTCGGCGGGACGCAGGGGTTCTCCGGCGGGTCGCCGTGGCAGTGGTTCGTGCCCGGCATCCTGATCATGATGTGCCTGTCGGGTCCGATGATGTCCGGCTGGAACCTGCTGGTCGAACTCCTCGGCGGATCACTGGAGCGGATGCTGGTGACGCCGCTGAACCGGGCGGCGATGCTGGTCGGCAGGACAATGAAGGAGTTCGTGATCCTGTTCGCCCAGGCCGTGCTCATCATCGCCCTGGCGCTGCCGCTGGGTTTCCGGCTGCATCTCGGGGGCGTGCTGGCCGGGATGGCGCTGCTGGTCGTGTTCGGGGTCGGGCTGGGCGCGCTGTCGTTCCTGCTCGCGCTGCGCTCCCACCCCGGCGGCGACCTGTTCTACGGCGTCACCCAGATCATCATGTTCCCGCTGATGCTGCTGTCCGGGGTACTGCTGCCGATGGACTACGGCCCGCAGTGGCTGCAGACCGCGGCGGCGATCAACCCGGTCTCGCACATCGTCGCCGCCGAACGCGAACTGTTCGCCGGCCGCTTCACCGACATCTCCCTCGTGTACGGCACGCTCGCGGCCTGCGCGGTCGCCGCGCTCGGCCTGTGGCTCGGCACCCGCGCCATGCGCAAGGGCATCTGAGCTTTACTCACAACGGTACGGAAGGGCTTTCCCAGACGAGGGTCTGCGCAGGTCGTGACCAGTGGGAGCATGTCTTGGTCAAGACGGTTCAAAGGAAGGTCACGATCGGTGAGGCGGCTACTCACGGTTCTGCTGCTCGCGTGCTGCGCGGTCGGTGTCGGGGCCGGTCCTGCGCAGGCCCACAACAAGCTGGTCGGCAGCGACCCCGCCGACGGCGCGCGGCTCGCGGCCGGGCCGTCCCGGGTGACGCTGGAGTTCGACCAGCCCGCCCGGCAGGGGTACGCGGTGGTCTCGGTCACCGGGCCCGGGGGCGGGCGGTTCGAGAGCGGCGCCGCGACCGTGCAAGGGGTCAAGGTGGGCATCGGGGTGAAGCCCCTCGGGGCGGCCGGTGAGTACGTGATCGGCTACCGCATCCTCTCCTCCGACGGCCACCCCGTCTCCGGCAAGATCACTTTCACCCTGACCGCCGCCGCGGCACCCGCCGAGTCCGTGCCCGCGCCGTCCGCCGGCGGTGATGCCGCGGCCACGCCCGCCACCTCGACCGCCGACCCCGAGTCCGCGTCGGAGCCCGCTCCCGCGACGGACGCCACCGCGCGGCCCGGGGCGGGTCCCGCGGACCAGGACCTCAGCGCTCAGGCGGCCGAGGCGGCGGCCAACGGCGGCGCGGGGATGGCCATCGTGTGGGTCGTCGGCGCCCTTCTTCTGCTCGGCGCGGGCACGATCGTGGCCCTGCGGCGCGCCGGCACCTCCGGCCCGGACTCCGGTCCCGCGGACTCGGGTTCCCCGGACGCCGGAGGCGGGGGCGACGGGCACGAGGGTGCGGGAGCCGTACAGCGTGGGGGTTCGGTGTGAGTGCTGTGGTGAGTGTGCCCGTCGCCGCGACCGGGCGGGCCCGTGGGTGGAGTGTGGTCGGGGGGCTGGTCTTCTCGTCGGTGGTGGCCGTGGTCGTGGGCAGTACGTTCACCGCGGAGGAGGCGGTGCCGGGGATCGTGATGCCGGGGCCGGTCGTGGAGTACGGCCTGCCCGTCGTGCGGGTGCTGCTCGATCTCGCCTCGGCGGCCGTCGTCGGGCTCAGCGTGCTGCCCAAGCTGCTCGGGTTCGACGATCCGGACCGTACCGAGCCGGTGATGCGCAGGGCCCGGTCCTACGCGGTCGGCGCCGCCTGGCTGTGGGCGATCACCGCCCTGGTCGCCGTGGTCTTCTACACCGCCGAACTGAACCCGGGCGGGGTGCCCACGCTGGGGATGATCGCCGCCTACATCGGCTCCGTCGGCGCGGGCCAGGGGCTGCTGTTCACGATGGCGTGCGCGCTCGGCTACGCGGGCATCGGCCTGCTGGCGGTGCGGTTCGGCGAGAAGGTCCCGGCCGAGCTGCGGATCGTGGTGGCGCTGTTCGGGCTGCTGCCCATCCCGGTCACCGGCCACGCGGTCGACTCCGTCTGGCACGACCCCATCATGATCTCGATGGAGCTGCACGTGATGGGCGCCGCCGTCTGGACCGGCGGCCTGCTCGCCGTGGCCGCCCTGGTCGCGCGCGACCGCGAGCTGCTGGCCAGGGCGCTCCCGGGATTCTCCAGGCTCGCCACCGTCAGCCTCGCGCTGGTCAGCGTGTCCGGCCTGGTCAGCGGCCTGTCCACGATGGCCCTCACCACGGGCGTGGAGCTGCCCGGCGACATCCTCACCACCGGGTACGGCCTGCTCGTGGTGGCCAAGGTGGCGCTGGTCGGCCTGCTGATCCCGCTGGCCGCCAACATCCGGTACCGCCTGATGCCGCGCATCGCCCGCCTGGAGGGCACCTCCGTCGCCGCCTGGGCCGCGACGGAGGTGGCGGTGATGGGCCTGGCCTACGGCGTGGCGGTGGCCCTCACCCGGGCGCCGATCGGCTGATCGGCGGCCCGCAGCTCGAACCGGGTGACGAACCACTCCATCACCAGCCAGGCGACGGCCAGCCCGGCCCCCGCGTAGACCGCCGAGTACACGGCCAGGGGCGGGGCGGCCAGCACCTGCTCCTGCACCATCAGCGCGCCGTACACGGCGGCGGTGGCGAGCACCGCGCCGAGGACGGCCCGCACGGCGGGCAGCCGTACCAGGAAGGCCAGGTCGACGCAGATCGCGGCGATCACCAGGAAGTACGGCACCGCGGACGGCGGGAAGTCGCTGACGGTGAGCAGCGGCCAGATGAGTGAGCGGTAGGCCACCAGCGCGCCCGCGACCAGCGTCGCCGTGCCGAACCTGCCGGTCATCATCCGGGCGGCGACCAGCACGATCAGGCCCGCGACGGTGAAGTAGACCGGGTAGAGGAAGTCGGGGACGGGCAGCGAGAAGGCCACCATCATCGGCCGGTCGATGTCCCGGCCCATCTGGTCGGCGGCGAACTGCAGCAGGATCGGCTCGGCGTACGGCTGCTGGCGGTCCCAGGCGGCGATGGACAGCACGCCGTACTCCTGGTGCTGTGCCGGGAAGAGCACGTTCTCCAGGAAGAAGACGAAGAAGGCGCCCAGGATCAGTTTGCTTCTGGAGTCCGATGGGGCGCCCTGGTACCAGCCGCGGATGATGCCGGCGATCATGAAGAAGGTGCCGACGTACAGCATGATGTGCGACGGGCTCCACGAGGTGATGTCGAGCCCGTTGACGCGGTGGTTGATCAGGTCGAGCGGCACGGCGACCAGGAAGATGCCGGTGCCCCACTGGATCAGCCGCAGCGCGGTCCTGTCGACGCCGTAGCCGGTGTAGCCGTGGATGACGGTCAGCGCGAGGGCGAGGGCGGTGCCCACCGAGTTGAGCAGGTGCGGCGGGGCGAGGTCGTCGCGCAGCCATTTGAAGTGCCAGGAGACGTCCCAGGACGATCCCAGCACTTTGAAGGTGAACGCCACGAGCCATCCGTAGTAGAGGACTCTGAACAGGTCGGGCGGCGTCTCGCGCCCCGCCGGTCCACGGGTCCAGTAGGGCATCGCCCAGGTGACCGCGGATTTGAGGACTGCTTGTGGCTTCACGCCTGGACATGATGCCGGGCCTTTACCTTCTCCGCAATCGGGGCACAATTGCGACATTTCACCTGAGTGGGGAGTTTTTCCTAGGGCTGTCTCGGGCGAAGCCGTACAGGGAGGTGTTTGAGGCCGTTCTGGAAGTTGGACGTCAGCCTGACCGGGGTGCCCGCCAGGTCGACGTCCCAGGCGAGCAGCCGCCTGAACACCGCGCGCAGCTGCACCCTGGCCAGGTGCGCACCGAGGCAGAAGTGCGGGCCGAAGCCGAAGCTGACGTGGTCGTTGGGGGTGCGGGCGATGTCGAAGCGGTCGGGGTACGGGAAGACCGTCTCGTCCCGGTTCGCGGAGGCGTGGTAGACGACGACCTTCTGTCCCGCGGCGATCGGCACGCCGCCGAGTTCGAGGTCGCGCGTGGCGGTACGCCGGAAATCCATCACCGGCGGCCAGAACCGCAGCATCTCCTCCACCGCCGAGTCCAGCAGCGACGGGTCCGCGCGCAGCCTGGCGAACTCGGCCGGGTGCCGCAGCAGCGTCAGCAGGCCGCCCGGGATGCCGTTGCGCAGCGTCTCGTTCCCGGCGACCGCGAACAGGAAGAACATGTTCTCGAACTCGGCCTCGGTCAGGCCGCCCGCGAGCATCCTGGACATCACGTCCTGGCCGTTCCCGCCGCGCGCGGCCAGCGCGTGGGCGTACGCGAACATGTCCGCCAGCGCCGCCCGCGACCGCGGATTCACCCCCGGCCGCGGCTCGGGACGCGAAGCGCAGGCCAGGCGGCCCATCAGACTGAGCGAGCCCACCTCGGCCGTCGACAGGCCCGCGTAGTCGGCGTCCTGGTAGCCGATCACCCGCGACGCCCAGTCGTACAGCAGCCGCCGGTCCTCCGCGGGCACCCCCATGACGTGCGCCAGCGTCCACACCGGCAACTCCGCCGCCACCTCCACGAAGTCGCACTCCCCCGCCGCGAACAGCTCGCCCGCCCGCGCCTCGACGGTTTCCTCAAGCGCCCGTACGGCCCGCGGCGTGAACGCGGCGGCCACGATCCGGCGCAGCCTGGAGTGGTCCGGCGGATCGGTGTTGAGCATCATCGCCTGGACGAACGCCAGGTCGGAGGGCGTTTCGGGGTCGCGGATCTGGGTGGCGCCCAGGTGCGAGGAGAAGTCCTCGGGCGTACGCAGGACGTGCTTGACGTCGGCGTGCCGGAAGACCGCCCAGTACCCTGTTCCGGCGGGCCAGGGACCTATCGCGGGCTCGTCGATCCAGCAGACCGGCGCGTCTCGGCGAAGCCGGGCGAACACCTCGTACGGCACTTCCGAGGCATAGGTCTCCGGCAGGAACACCTCGACCGGCCCTGTGCTTCCATTCCTCTGGCCCGCTTGGCGGCCACCTGCCGTCCGCTCCATGTCCACAGCCGTTCCGTCCTCGGGCGTGTCGTCCACAGGCCCGCGTCCGCCGCTCCCCAACACGCTCTCCAGCCTGCATGATGAGCGCGTGACACCTGAAGAAGGCGACGCGATCCTGAAGGACTATTTCGCCCCCTGGGTCCAGGATCTGGGGTTGCGCGTGGAGGAGGTGGGCGAACGGCGGGCCGTGCTCAGGCTGCCGTGGTCCGGCCGGCTCGCCCGCGAGGGCGGCGGCATGTCGGGGCAGGCGCTGATGGCCGCCGCCGACACGGCGACCGTCATCGCGATCGCCTCCGCCCGCGGCGGATTCGTCCCGATGACGACCGTCCAGCAGTCGACCACCTTCCAGCGCCCGATCATCGACGCCGACGTGCTCATCGAGGTGCGCGTCACCAAGCTCGGCCGCACCCTGGCCTTCTCCGAGGTCACCCTGACCCCGGAGGGCTCCGCCGATCCGGCGGCGCACGCCTCCACGGTCTACGCGATCCTGGGCTGACCTGGGGCGGGGGAGCGTCTCAGGAATCTCTCAGGTCGTGAAAGTAGGCTGCGCCCAGGTGCGAGCGCGGCGGGTCAGGCGAGCGGGTGCGTTCGCCATGACCATCTCCGAGGGGAACGCATGAAGCGAGTCGTCGCGCTGGTCGCGGCCGTGGCCGTCATCGCCATGACGGCATGGTGGGTGTGGCCGTCGGCTCCGGAGCCGCGCGGTCAGAACCAGCGGATCGACGTCGTCGACGGCCCCGCCGACGACCAGCGGATCACCCTCGACGCCACGTTCTTCGCACCCGCCGACGGCGGCAAGGCTCCCGCGATCCTGCTCGCGCACGGCTTCGGCGGGAGCAAGCAGAGCGTCAGGGAGCAGGCGAGCCGCCTCGCCCAGGACGGCTACGCCGTCCTCACCTGGTCGGCGCGCGGCTTCGGCGCCTCCACCGGCCAGATCGCACTCAACTCCCCCGACTACGAGGTCAAGGACGTCAAGCAGCTGATCGACTGGCTCGCGAAGCGTCCGGAGGTGCGACTCGACGCGGCGGGCGACCCCCGCGTCGGCATCGCCGGCGGCTCGTACGGCGGAGCCATCGCGCTGATGACCGCCGCCCACGACGCCAGGGTCGACGCCATCGTCCCCATGATCACCTGGCACGACCTGGCCGACGCGCTCTTCCCCGACGCCACCGGCGCGGGCCCCGCCAACGGCGTGTTCAAGCGCATGTGGGCGGGCCTGTTCTTCAGCCGCGGCGCTCCCGTACAGGGCCAGGGCGGGCTGGGCGGGCTGGGCGCGCTGAGCGAGACGCCGCGCCCCGTCTCTGCCGAGGAGGCCCGCTGCGGCCGGTTCCTGCCCGCCATCTGCGAGATGTACCAGCAGGTCGCCACGACGGGCAAGGCGACGCCCGAGGCGATCGAGACGCTGCGGAAGTCGAGTCCCGTCTCGGTGGCGGGCCAGATCAAGGCGCCCGCCCTGCTGCTGCAGGGCCAGCGGGACTCGCTGTTCCCGCTGAGCCACGCCGACGCCAACGCCAAGGCGATCGCCGCCACCGGCACTCCCGTGCAGGTGGCCTGGTTCGACGGCGGACACGACGGCGGCAACGGCGAAGTCGACTGGCTCCACGAACAGACCCTCGCCTGGTTCGACCACTGGCTGAAGGGCACCACCCCGGCGGCCGGCGGCGGCTCCGGAACCGCCGCGGGCGCGAGCGCAGTGGGCGCCGCGCCGCCCGGGCAGCAGTTCACCGTCACGCGTGACGCCGGGCGCGATCCCGGAACCCGGCAGCGAGTGCGGGCGCATCCGGGCGCCGACCGCTACCCGGGCCTGTCCGGCACTGCCACGACGCCCGTGACCCTGACCGGCCCCGAGCAGAACGTCGCCACCCCGCCCGGCGGCTCGCCCGCCTCCATCTCGGCGGTGCCCGGCTTCGGCGGCCTGCTCGGCGGCGGCCAGTCCAACCTCAGCGTCTCCCTCGACATGCCCGGCCAGAGCGCCGCCTTCGAGTCGGCCCCGCTCACCGCGCCGCTGCAGCTCACCGGAAGCCCGACCGTCAAGGTCAAGGTGCGGGGCAAGGGCGAGGTGACGCTGTTCGCCAAGCTGTACGACGTCGCCGACAGCGCCCAGCCGCCCAACCTGCCGCAGGGCCTCGTGGCCCCGGTGCGGGTGACCGTTCCCGAGGGCGGCGACTCGGCCGAGGCGACGATCACCCTGCCCGCCGTCGACCACCTCTTCGCCGTCGGGCACAAGCTGCGACTGACGCTGACGACGACCGACCTGGCCTACTCCGCGCCGAGCCAGCCCGCCACCTACCAGATCGGCCTGGCCTCCCCCACCCTCACCGTCCCGACCGTCGAGGCGCTGACCACCCCGGCGACCGGCCCCGCGTGGTGGACCTGGGCCATGCCCTTGGCGGCCGTCGCGCTCGCCGCCGGTCTCCTGCTCCAGGGCCGCATACGAGCCCCCTCAGGCAGGCCGGCGGGTGGGACACCGGTGGACCTGCCCGGCGGTTCCGAGGGTGGGGCCGCGGGCGGGATTCCGCTGGAGATCAGCGGGCTGACCAAGGCGTACCGCAACGGCGAGCTCGCCGTCGACGGGCTGTCCTTCACGGTGGAACAGGGGCAGGTGCTCGGGCTGCTCGGGCCGAACGGCGCGGGCAAGACGACCACGATGCGGATGATGCTCGGCCTCATCCAGCCCGACGCGGGCGAGATCCGCATCTTCGGCGACAAGGTGACACCGGGTGCCCCGGTGCTGTCCAGGCTCGGCTCGTTCATCGAAGGCGCGGGGTTCCTGCCGCACCTGACCGGGCGCGACAACCTCGACCTGTACTGGAAGGCCACCGGCCGGCCCGCCCAGGACGCCCACCTGGAGGAGGCGCTGCAGATCGCCGGGCTGGGGTCGGCCCTCGACCGCGCGGTGCGCACCTACTCCCAGGGCATGCGCCAGCGCCTGGCCATCGCCCAGGCCATGCTCGGCCTGCCCGACCTGCTGGTGCTCGACGAACCCACCAACGGTCTCGACCCGCCCCAGATCAGGGAGATGCGCGAGGTGCTCAAGCGCTACGCGCTCACCGGCAAGACCGTGATCGTCTCCAGCCACCTGCTGGCCGAGGTGGAGCAGACCTGCAGCCATGTCGTCGTCATGCACCGCGGCCGGCTGATCAGGACGGGCCCGGTCGACGTCCTGCTGAGCACCGCCAAGTCCAACGGCCACGGCCCGCGCCTCGAGGACGTGTTCCTCGATCTGATCGGAGAGAACTCATGACGACCGCGCCCGCCCCGGTGCGCTCGCGCTCCACGACGGCCCCCGGCTACGCGCCCGGCCGTACGCTGACGCTGCGGGTGGAGATCGTCAGGCAGTTCAAGCGCCGCCGGACGATCGTGATGTTCGGGCTGCTACTGGCGCTGCCGTGGATCCTGGTGATCGCCTTCAAGTTCGGCCCCACCCAGGGCGGCTCCCAGCAGGCGTCGCTGCGCATCTCCGACCTGGCGACGGCCAGCGCGCTCAACTTCAGCGCCTTCGCCCTGTCGGTGTCGGCCGGCTTCCTGCTGGTGGTCGCGGTGGCGCTGTTCTGCGGCGACACCGTGGCCAGCGAGGCGAGCTGGTCCTCGCTGCGCTACCTGCTGGCCGCCCCGGTGCCGCGCGACAGGCTGCTCCGCCAGAAGCTCATCGTCGCGCTCGGCTACTCCGCGCTGGCGGTGATCTGCCTGCCACTGATGGCGCTGCTGGCGGGGACACTCGCGTTCGGCTGGCACGACATCCAGGTCCCCGGCACCGGCGAGACGATCCCCGCCCTCGACGTCCTGCCCCGCTTCGGCATCGTGATCGGCTACGCCCTGGTCAGCCAGCTCGTCATCGCCTCACTGGCGTTCCTGCTGTCCACGGTCACCGACTCCCCGCTGGGCGCGGTCGGCGGCGCCGTCGGCCTGGTGATCGTGAGCAACATCCTGCAGGCGGTCGAGGCGCTCGGCGCGCTGCGCGAGTTCCTGCCGACGTTCTGGAACACGGCCTGGCTCGACGCCCTCGCCCCGGAGCTCGACTGGAGCGGCATGACCAAGGGCGCGGCGGTCTCGGTGACGTACTCCGCCATCCTGATCGCCATAGCCTTCAGACACTTCCGCAAGAAGGACGTCGTCAGCTGAGCCCCCCTCCCTCCACGCTCGCGTAGTCGGGCCGCAGATGCGGCTTCATAGGCGGCGGGGCCATGAGGTCGGGGCTTCTGTGGAGCCGATGCAGGCTGTGGGTCTCGGCGCACTCGAAGATCGCGCTGTGAAGGGCGATCTCGGGCCGAGGGGTGGCGTCAGCCCCAGTGCGGGGGCTTGTCGTCGAGGTAGTGGGCGTCGTCGAAGGCGGAGGAGTCGTCACCCCAGCCGAGGTCGGTGTCGTCGCCGGTCTGTTCGGGCAGGTGTTCACTCACGCCAACCATGCTATCCGGGGCAGGAACCGCGGCGTGGAGTCGCCGGTCGGCGGCGGGTACAGGCCCGCCGCCAAGATGATCGCGGTGATCGTCCCCTCGGCCATCTGGGCGACGCGCGCGGATGTGGATTCACCCCAATGCCCCCTATTGGGGTTCCGGTTATGTCAAAAGGGGTGGAGGGGCTGCTACCTGGAGGGGGAAACGGTTGCCCCGTACATGTGCGGCACAAAGGACAGTGATAGTCGCCCGGGGTACAGTGAATCAGCGGGTCGGCGACGGCGCGCGCAACGTGAGATGCAGGTGTCGGCTACCCCCCGTGAGGCTGCCCATGGCCACCCCGACAGGTTGGCGTCGCGAAGGCAATCTACCCGCAGAGCTCACGAGTTTCGTGGGTCGCACCCGCCTGCTCGCCAACCTCAAACGCCACCTCTCCGAGTCACGCCTGGTGACCGTCACGGGAATCGGCGGTGTCGGCAAGTCGCGCACGGTGCTCCGGCTGGCCCACCAGGTGCGCTCGCAGTACGACGACGGTGTCTGGTTCGCCGACCTGGCCAGGCTGCAGGACGCGGGGATGGTGAAGCACACGATCGCCTCCGCCCTGGGCATCGCCGACCAGTCGTCGCGCGCGGCGTCGGAGACGCTGTCGGAGTGGGTGGCCGACCGCAACATGCTGCTCATCATCGACACCTGCGAGCACCTGGTGGACGGCTGCGCGGAGCTGGTCGACGAGCTACTCACCGCGAATCCGAACCTGAAGGTGCTGGCCACGAGCCGGCAGTCGCTGCATCTGCCGTACGAGCATGTGGTGCCGGTGCCGCCGCTGGTGGTGCCGGGGGATGATCCGAACGAGAGCCTGTTCAACAACGAGTCGGTGCTGCTGTTCGCCGCGCGGGCGGGCGCGGTGGTGCCCGATTTCGTGCTGGACGAGCACAACATCGGCGCGGTGGCGGAGCTGTGCCGCAGGCTGGACGGCATCCCGCTGGCGATCGAGCTGGCCGCGGTGCGGCTGCGGGCGCTGTCGGTGGAGCAGATCCTGGGGCTGCTGGCCGACCGGTTCAGCCTGCTCGCCGGTGCGAGCCGTACGGCGCTGCCGCGGCATCAGACGCTGCGGGCGGCCATCGGCTGGAGCCATGAGCTGTGCGAGCCCGCCGAGCGGCTGCTGTGGGCGCGGCTGTCGGTGTTCGCGGGGGACTTCGAGCTGGACGCGGCCAGGTTCGTCTGCTCGGACGCCCGGCTGCCGTCCGAGGCGATCACCAACCTGGTGACCGGCCTGGTGGAGAAGTCCATCCTGCTGATCAGGAGCGACCACGCGGGCGTG
This sequence comes from Nonomuraea sp. NPDC046570, assembly GCF_040645915.1. Classification (NCBI taxonomy): domain Bacteria; kingdom Bacillati; phylum Actinomycetota; class Actinomycetes; order Streptosporangiales; family Streptosporangiaceae; genus Nonomuraea; species Nonomuraea sp. NPDC046570. The sequence goes on from NZ_JBEYZF010000011.1 coordinate 209,424, forward strand.
CGGTACAAGCTGATCGACACGCTGGCGGAGTACGGCGAGGAGTGGCTGGACAAGCTGGGCGAGTCCGAGCAGCTACGCCACCGCCACCTGGAGTACTACCTCGGCCTGGCCGAACGCAGCGAGGACGCTTGGTCGGGCCCGCGGCAGGTGTACTGGTTCGTGCGCATGCGCCAGGAGCACGACAACGTCCGCATGGCGCTGGAGCACGCGCTGCGCACGCCGGGCGAGTCGCTGCTGGCGCTGAAGCTGTTGTCGTCGCTGTGGTTCATGTGGGTGTGCTGTGGTTTCGCCCGTGAGGGCCGGGTGTATCTGGAGCGTGCCCTGCACGCCAACCAGACCCCGAGCAAGGAGCGCTGCAAGGCGCTCTGGGTGCTGTCGTACGTGCGCAGCGCGCAGGGTGACAGCGCGGGGGCGCTGCAGGCGGCCGAGCAGTGCAGCACGGAGGCGGTCAGGGTCGGCGACTCCCGGGCGGTGATCCTGGCCTCGAAGATGCAGGGCACCGCGGCGCTGCTGCAGGGCGACCTGCAGAAGGCGAGCGCGCTGCTGGGCGTGGCGATCGAGTTCAACACCGACAACAAGGAGCTCAACCCCGGCCTGCTGCCGGCGATCGTGGAGCTGTCACTGGTGCTGAACGCGCAGGGCGAGCTGTACGAGGCGGAGTCGCTGCTGCTGGACTGCCTGCAGGTGTGCCGGGAGCGCGGCGAGCTGTGGGTCAGCTCGTACGCCAACTGGGCGCTGTCACTGCCGAGGCTGGCGGCGAACCGGACGGCCGAGGCGCTGACCTGCGCGCAGGAGGGGCTGCGGATCAAGCGGCACTTCCACGACACGGTGGGCACGCTGCTGGCGCTGGAGACCACCGCCCGGATCTTCGTCGCGCAGGAGCAGGCGAAGCTGGCCGCCTGCCTGCTGGGCGCCCTGCACCAGAACTGGAAGACGTCGGGCCTGCCGATGCTGGGCGCGCCGTTCCTCACGGCCGATCACGAGAAGTGCGTCAAGGAGTGCCAGAAGCTGCTCGGCGAGGAGGAGTACCTGGTGGCTTTCGCGCAGGGCGCGCGGCTGGACCTGGACGAGGCGTCCTCGCTCGCGCTCGGCGAGCTGGACGCCCCGTCGTGATCCGCGCTCAGACGGCCTCGGGCCAGCGGGTGTCGCTCGGCCAGGCGTGCACGTAACGGGCGCTGTTCAGCGAGTAGTCGATGTGCCCGCGCACCCAGTGTTCGAGCCCGCGCACGTACCTGCGGACGGGCAGTGACGCCCAGCCTTCGAGTACGGCTCGCCGTTCGATGAAGCCGGCGAGCGTGTCGTTGTGCATGGTGGACACCACTTCGAGCGCCTTCTGCAGGTCGTAGGAGCGGTGCGTGGCCAGCACGGTGACGAGGTTGTGCCTGGCCTTGTCCCGGTCGCGCTCCTTGGCGTACGACAGCAGGTCGTTGTCCCAGCCGATCAGGTCGCAGGCCAGGTCGGACAGGGCTCTGACGTCGGGGTGGTGCCATTCCTCCGCTTCGAGGCGGTAGCCGCCGCCGATGTCGATGAGGGCGAGGCAGGTGAAGGTGGCGCCGGTGATGCGGCGCATGAGGACGTAGTCCTTGGGCGTGGGGATGAGGTCGACCTCCCGGTTGGCCGCCTCCCAGATCTGGGCGAAGAGGTACTCCTTGACCGTCGTCCGCCAGCGTTCGAGCTGGGCGGGCGTGCCCACCTGGGCCAGGCGGGCCTGCACCTCGTTCAGGGCCAGCCCGAAAGGGTCACTCCGGAGGGGTTCCCGGCGGCCGTCGAGGATCTCCAGCAGCGGCGGCAGGGCGCGGGCCAGGGCGGAGGCCCGGTGGCCCATCAGCTCGCCCTCGCAGAAGGCGTCGTCGAAGGCGAAGAGCCAGTTGTACCAGTCGGTGATCAGGCGGAGGCTGTCGCGGGAGACCAGGGGGTTGGTGCGCGCGGCGAGGTGCCCGATCTTGGATCGTTTGAAGTGCTCCAGCGTGTCCAGGCCGGGGAGCATGCCCGAGGCGGCGAGCCAGGCGTGGCTCTCGGCGTCGGCCTCGTCGGCGTGGACGTTGATCTCGCTGGGGAAGGGGCAGGGGAGGGAGGGGATGCGGAGTGGTCGACCGCTGAACGTGTGCGCAGAAGTTGTAGCCACGCGTCCAGCATGACGATCGACCATTCGAAAAGCCACAGTATAGATGAACCACCATATTTCCTACTAATTCTCGTGGAACCACGCCAGAAATTGCTCGTTCGCGAACATCCGCGCGGTGTCCACCGCCGACGGGGTGCCCGCCTCGGGGTCGGCTCCCGCGTCCAGCAGTGCCCTGACCACGGCCGACTCCTTCTTGAACACGGCGCCGGACAGCGGCGTCTGCCCTCGGTCGTTGGCTCTGTCCGGGTCGGCCCCGTGCTCCGCCAGCATCCGCACTGTCGCGGCGTGACCGTGATAAGCCGCCAGCATCAGCAAGGTGTCACCGTTGTGGTTGGCGAGATTCGCCGGAACCCCGGCCTTCACATAGGCAGCAAGTGCCTCCGTCTCCCCGGCCCGAGCCAGGTCGAACATCTTGGTGGCGAACTCCTCGAGCTCCGGATCTTCGGCTGTGTCCATGCACGTATTGTGCCCGTGTCCGAAACCCTCGCCCGCCTCGATAGGGTGCGCTGCACGGAATCGTTGCGGCTCGCCGTAGGTTCAGGAAAGAGTACCGACGGAAAGGCTGATCAACCGTGTTCGACCCGACGGATCTCTACCGGCTCGCGGAGGATTCCCCCGAGCTGACCGATCCGGTGCTGCTCTACCACTTCGACGGCTTCGTCGACGCCGGCGGTGCCGGGCGCCTGGCCGTGGGCCACCTGCTGGCCGAGCTGGAGCACCGGGTCGTGGCGACCTTCGACGTGGACCGCCTGCTCGACTACCGCTCCAGGCGGCCGATCATGACGTTCGACACCGACAGGTGGGTCGACTGCGAGAGCCCCGAGCTCGCCGTCCACCTCGCGCACGACTCGACAGGCACGCCGTTCCTGCTGATGAGCGGCCCCGAGCCGGACCGGGAGTGGGAGCTGTTCACCCGCGCGGTCGGCGCGCTCGTCGAGGAGCTCGGCGTGAGCAAGATGATCACCGTGCACGGCATCCCGATGGCCGTGCCGCACACCAGGCCGCTCGGCGTCACCGCGCACGCCAGCAGGCCCGACCTGATCAGCCCGCAGACCAGCTCGTTCGGCCGGGTGCAGGTGCCCGGCAGCGTGGCCGCGCTGCTGGAGCTGCGACTGGGCGCCGAGGGCCGCGACGCGGTGGGCTACGCCGTCCACGTCCCGCACTACCTGTCCCAGGCGGAGTATCCGCAGAGCGCGGTCTCCGCGCTGGAGGCGGTGACCAGGAGCACCGGCCTGGTCTTCCCGATGGAGAGCCTGCACGAGGCCGCCGAGCGGACCACGGCGGAGATCGAGGAGCAGATCCGGTCCTCCACCGAGCTGTCGACCGCGATCAGCGGCCTGGAGCAGCAGTACGACGCCTTCGCCGGGGGCGCGGAGCGGGAGAACCTGATCGCCGAGTCGACGCCGATGCCCACGGGCGACGAGCTGGCCGCCCAGTTCGAGCAGTTCCTGGCCGAGCGCGACGACCGCGACGGCCTGGGCTGAGCCAGGGAAGATCGCCCGCGGGGTCTAGGCTGGGCCGATGAGCGAGATCCGGGTCGGCCTGGTCGGATACGGCCCCGCGGGCGCCTTCTTCCACGCCCCGCTGATCCACGCGACGCCGGGCATGCGCCTGTCCGCGGTGGTCACGCGCAATCCCGAACGCGCCGCCGAGGTCGAGCGGCGGTACGGCGCCGCCACGGTGGCCGAGGCGGACCACCTGTGGGAGCGCAGCGACCTGATCGTGATCGCCGCGCCGAATCGCACCCACGTCCCGCTGGCCACCGCCGCCCTCACCGCCGGACTCCCCGTCGTGGTCGACAAACCACTGGCCGGGACGGCCGACGAGGCCCGCTCGCTGATCCGGCTGGCGCATGAACACGGCCTCATGCTGACCGTCTTCCAGAACCGCCGCTGGGACGGCGACTTCCGCACGCTGCGCGCTCTGGTGGCGGCGGGCGCGCTGGGCGAGGTGTACCGGTTCGAGTCGCGTTTCGAGCGCTGGCGGCCCACGCCGAAGGGCGGCTGGCGCGAGGCGGGCGGCGTGGACGACCTCGGCGGCCTGCTCTACGACCTGGGCAGCCATCTGGTCGACCAGGCGCTGCGCTTGCTCGGCCCGGTCACCGGCGTCTACGCCGAGTGCGACGCACGCCGGCCCGGCATCGCCGCCGACGACGACACCTTCCTGGCGCTCACCCACGCGAACGGCGCCAGGTCCCACCTGTGGGCCAGCGCGGTGGCCGCCCACCTGGGCCCCCGCTTCCGGGTGCTCGGCTCCTCCGCGGCCTACCTGAAGGAGGGGATGGACGTGCAGGAGGAGCGGCTGCGCGCCGGGACGAGGCCGGACGAGCCCGGGTTCGGCGAGGAGCCCGAGGACCGGTGGGGCGTGCTGGGCACCGCCGAGTCGAACCGGCGGGTGCGCACCGAGCCGGGGGCCTACCTCGACTTCTACCAGGGCGTCGTGGCCTGCCTCAGGGCCGGCGGGCCGGCGCCCGTGGACCCCGCCGAGGTCGTCGAGGCGCTGGAGGTCCTGGAGGCGGCCCGGCGCTCGGCCACCGAGCGCCGAGTGGTCAGGCCCGGGCAGGCCTGACCGGGCCCGGGTCAGTCGCGCAGGCGGGCGCGCAGCAGGGTGGTGTCCGCGTCGGTCCAGCCCTGGGCGGTCAGCCAGCCCAGTGGCCCGCCGAAGCGGTCGTCGAGCACCTGCAGGAACCGCTCGATGTAGGCGCTTCTCGGCATGTGGTCGTCGGCGGGCCTGGAGTCCAGGTCGTCGCGGTAGGTGGCGCTGCCGCGCAGCCGTACCAGGATCCGCTCCAGGCGGTCGCCGGTGGCCGTGTAGTCGGCCACGATCGACTCGCGGGTGGCGCCCGCGATCTCCAGCGCCAGCGCGCTCAGCACGCCCGTGCGGTCCTTGCCGGCCGCGCAGTGCACCAGCGCGGCGCCGTCGCCGACGGCCATGACGCGCAGCGCCTCGACCACCGAGTCGGGCCGCTCGCGCAGGTAGCCGTAGTAGTAGCCGGTGACCCTGAGGTCTTCGTCCTCGGCCCGCTCCCGCCAGGGCAGCACCTTGTCGGCTTCGATGGTGTCGGCCTCGACGTCGGTGTGCCGGCCGCCTTCGGCGAACAGCGACAGGTGGTGGATGCTCACCTCGGGCACCGCGTTCAGCGGTCCGGGGCCCTCCAGCGACACCTCGGCCCCCGAGCGGAGGTCGACGACGTGCCTGAGCTTGAGTTCCCCGACGAGCAGGGCGATGTCGGCGGGGGTCAGAGCCTGCAGATTGTCGGATCTGAGGATGCGTCCCGGCCGGGTGGTCCCGCCGTCCACGGTGGGCAGGCCACCGAGGTCGCGGACGTTGACGGCACCCTGCAGGTCGATCCATCGTGTGAAGTTCGTCATCAGCAACGATCCTATATATCCGCATTAATCTGTGCGGATCGACGTTTCATAACGCAGCATGAAGAAAAAGGGAACCTGTCTCAAGGGGCAAGGAGGTCAGGTGGATCCGCGCGCGTTTCCCCCGCGGCTGGTCGTGGACCCGTCGCTACCGCCGGAGGTCTCGGCCCAGTTGCGCGCCGCGCCACACGCGATGCGGATGGCCAGGCAGGGGCGCAAGCACGAACCCGCGCGCAACTCCGCCCTGCTGTTCGTCCTCCCGGGCTTCCTCATGCTGATCTGGATGCTGACGAGCACCTCGGGCATGATCGTCGCCTTGGTGTGCATGGGACTGATCTCGCTGATGAGGTGGATGGCTGTGGACGAGACCAACCGCACCGCGCGCAGGCGCGTGAAGCTGGCCTACGAGCACGCGGGCAGGTACGTCCTGCCCGAGGATCTCGACTACCCCTGCCAGGTGCTCCTGCGCAGGGCGCAGAACGCCACCGACACGATCCTCGCCTCGGAGGTGCACCGGGCCGGGCTGATCGACACGATCGACAACCGGGTGACGCTGCCCGAGGAGGTCTGGCAGATCGCCAGGCGCCTGGCGAAGCTGTCGGCGATGCACTACGAACACGGCAGGATCGTTCCCAAGAACGTTCCCCAGGGGCTGGCCGAGGCGTTCCAGCCGTACACCACCGCGCTCGACACGGCCTGGACGTCGCTGTCGCAGCGGGTGCGCCATCTGGAGGAGTACGCCCTGCAGGTGCTGCGCGCCGACGACGTCTTCCGGGCGCACCGGCGGCTGGAGGTGCTCATCCAGCGCACCCCCGACTACCAGCGGCTGATCGCCGACACCGTCCGCGACGACCTGGCCCGCCAGCAGATCGAGCGGCTGTCCGACCAGGCGAGGCACGTCCGCAAGCTGTTCGAGGAGAGCATCGAGCAGGCCCGCCGGGCCGCCGGGCACCTGGTCAGGACTCCGCTTTCCTGAGCAGTTCGAGCGTTCTGCGCATGCCCGCCTCGTTGCCGAGGCTGCGGTAGATCTCCCTGGCCTGCCGCAGCGGCCCGGTCGCGGCCTTCCGGTCGCCCGCCTCGAGGTGCGCCTCCCCCAGACAGCGCAGGCTCAACGCCATCCGCCACCGGTCGTCCAGGGCCTCGAAGGCGTGGACGGCCCGCAGCAGATCCCGCTCGGCCTCCTCGCCCCTGCCCAGCCTGGCCAGTGCCCGGCCCGACGACAGCGCGCAGCGCGCCACCCCCCAGGAGTCGCCCAGCGCCCGCAGGATCTCCTCGGCCCGCCGTACCGACTCCAGCTCGGGTAAGCCGTTGCCCGGGTCGCCGACCTCGCCGGCCGCGCGCAGGCAGCGGGCCTCCTCCCACAGCTCACCGCGGAGCCTGAACATCTCCGCGGCCCTGCCGAGGTTGAGCGCCGCCCTGGTGAAGCCGTCGCCGGCGGCGCGCAGCTCGCCGTCTCTGCGCAGGCCGCGCGCCTGGGCGGCGAGCACCTCGCCGTAGACGCGCAGCGTCTGCGCCTCGGAGTAGCGGTTGCCGTCGCGCTCGAACACCGCCAGCGCCTCCTCCAGCAGCTCCCTGGCCTCCTCGGGGCGGCGCTGGGCCAGCCGCAGCTCGGCCAGGTTGCGCTGGGTGCGGGCCATCCACCAGGGGTCGTCCTCGCGCCTGAAGGCGGCGACGGCGCCGAGCAGGTCGCCCTGGGCGCGATCGAGGTGGCCGGCGCCGAACAGCGTCATGCCGATGGTCCGCATCGCCCGGGCCATCCACCAGGACTCGCCCAGGTCGCTGAAGATCTCCAGGGCCCGTTCGGCGTCCGCGCGCCCGCCGTCGTGGTTGCCGAACCCGCCGAGTACGGCCGCGCGGTCGAGCAGCGAGATGCCCAGCGCCCGCCGGTCGTCCATCCGCCGCGCGGCCTCGCAGGAGATCTCCGCGACGGCCTGCCAGTCCGACCAGTAGGCGCGCAGCGAGTGGCAGATCGAGCAGAACGCCCGCGCGAGCCCCCAGGCCGGCTCCCACAGCTCCAGTGTCCTGGCCAGGTTGACCATGGCGACCAGGCTGAGCCGTTCGGCGTTCAGCCACTCGGCCGCGGAGGCCTGGCCCTCGGGGGTGGTGGAGCGCCCGCCGCGGCCCCAGTCCTGCGGCCACCTGCCCTGGGCCACCGCCTCGGCCCTGCGCCGGTAGCCGGCCAGCACCCGTTCGACGGCGGCCAGCCGCCGGTCGGCGTCCTCGTCCTGCTCGGCCAGCTCGGCGGCGAAGAGTTTGACCAGGTCGTGCAGCCGGTAGCGCATCGTGCCGGTCTGGTCGGTGCCCGAGCACTCGGCGAGCTGCGCGTCGATCAGCGCCTCCAGCTGGTCGGCGCCGTCGAGGCCGGAGATGTCCAGCAGCTCGCCGGCCACCCAGGCGGGCACGTCGGGCGAGGTCAGCGAGCTGAGCAGGCGCAGCAGGCGGCGCTGCACGCCGGTGCAGTCGTCGTAGCTGAGCTGCACCGAGGCGCGCACGCTGGTGTCGATCGTGGGCGCGAGTTCGAGCTGGTCGAGGCGGCGGCGCTCGTCGGTGAGCCGGTCGGCCAGCTCCAGCAGCGACCAGGAGGCGCGGGAGGCGAGGCGTCCGCCGCAGATGCTGATCGCCAGCGGCAGGTGGTCGCAGATCTTGACGATCTGCCTGGCCGAGTCGAGGTCGTCGACCACCCGCGAGCCGCCCGCCAGCCTGGCCAGCAGCTCCACGCCCTGCGCCTCGCTGAACACGCTGAGCTGGGTGTCGTAGGTGTTCAGCAGGAACAGCGGCTGCCGCGAGGTGACGATCACCGCGCAGCCGGGTTCGGCCGGGATGAGCGCCTTGACGTGGGCGCTGTCGGGCGCGTTGTCCAGGCCGATGAGGATGCGGCGGCCCTTGGTCCAGGTCAGCCAGAGCTTGCGCAGCTCGTCGAGGCCGCCGGGGTCGGTGGTGAGCCGGACGCCGAGCGCGCGCAGGAACCCGGTCAGCACCTCCTCGGGCCTGACCGGCGCGTCGAGGCCGCCGCGCAGGTCGGCGTAGAGGCGGCCGTCGGGGAACCAGTCGGCGGCCTCCTGGCCGAACCTGGCCATGAGCGCCGACTTGCCCACGCCGCCCCTGCCGTACACCGAGACGACCAGGGGCGGGGCCACGTCGCCGGAGCCGCGGCGGGCGGCGAAGACCTTGCGCAGCTCGGCCAGGGCCTCGGTGCGGCCGGTGAAGTGCTCGGAGACCGGCGGCCACTGGTCAGGGGGCCGCCGCTCGTCTTCGGCGGCGCCCTCCGCCTTCGCGGACTTGGAGGTCAGCGTGGTGGCCCAGGTCGCCAGCCCGACCAGCAGCGCGGCGGCGAGCGTCACCCCGATCTTCGCCACGCCGGGCAGCTCCCACTCCAGAGACGCGGCCAGGATGCTCGCCGCGGCGGCCGCGCCCCCGGCCGCCACCGGCGCCGCCAGCGACGACGCCCGCCCGCGCCTCGGCTTCGGCGCCTCCTCCCCCTCACGATCGGGAAGCCGCGTATACCCCGCCAACACCCACCCCCTCCGAAGGAGATTCAAACTGATCGCGTACGGCTCGCGCCACCCTCCCGTGGAACCTGTGGACAGGGCCGAGCGTTGACCCTCTGAATGAGCGCGCGGACCGAGACCTCCCAGCCATTCGCCCTACTTTCCGCCTAGTCGTCGGTCCCGCATTTCCGAAGGGAGCTTGATGAAGGCCGTGGCAGCCGTCCCCCCGTTACGCCGGCCGCACTGGAACATCCGTTCAGCCGTGCGGCTCCTTCTCGCCGTCGCCATCCTGGCCACCGCCGGCTGCTCCAGCACAGAGGTCAAGGGAACCTACCGCCCCGCCTTCCTCCCGGTGCGGCTCGAATGGGGACCTGCTGGACTCAAGATCGCTGGTGAGGCCTCGCTCGTCACCCCGGTCGGCGTGTTCTCCATCGGCGCCGACTACCAGCTCCCCGACGACGGGGACGACGGCATCTACGTGATCGTGCGCAACGCCAACGAGGTCCCGCCAGGCCAGAGTGACGTGGGCTTCGATCACATCTACAAGCTCAGGAGCGGCTCGGGCGAGTTCACCGCGGTGGTGAACGGCACGACGACCATCCAGGTGGTCGACCGCCAGGTGCTCATCGACGTCACCGAGGGCGACGTGCGGAGCATCCAGTTCAAGCAGGCCGAGATCGCCGTCCAGGAGCACCGGCCCGGCTTCGGTGAACGCTGGCAGACCTACTGGGACACCTCGTTCTACAGCCCGTTCTCGCTGTCGCGGTGGGCCTACGACGACTCGACGATGTCGAAGTGGATGGGGTTCGGCTTCCTCTGGTTCCTGGTCCGTCTGGTGGTGGCGCTGATCCTCGGCGTCGTCGACCTCCTCCTGACGGTCGCCTGCTTCCTCGCCGCGGTCGCCTTCGTCCTGTTCGGCCCGACCGGCCAGAACATCGTCTACGGCGTCGAGGCCATCCTCGGGATCATGTTCAGCCTCGGCTTCCTGTCGTTCTGGCTGGATCCTTGACATCCTCCTCTGCCTGAAGCAGGGGATTCCAACGGCGACTACCCCACGGGAAGGAGGTCGCGTTGAGATTCACGGTTCACAGGCTCCGGCAACCCGGCGCCTCCCCGTGCGGCCACCGCATGCCCTGCGGCAGTGTCTCGAACGTTTTTAGCCGCGTTGACGTCGGCGTTGTCCCGCCACCCGCAGGCCACACACAGGAAGAGAGCTTGGCTCTCACGACTCTCCCCGGCGACATGCTTGCAGGCGTTGCAGGTCTGCGACGTGAAACGCGGATTGATCTTCTGCACGCGGCCGGGAGCCTTGTGCTCCAGCCGTTCCACGAGCAGGCCCCACCCGTTGGCGAGGATGCCCCGGTTCAGACCGGCCTTCTGCCGGACGTTTCGGCCAGGCTCGGCAAGAGTGCCCTTCGCCGAACGGGTCATGCCGCCGATCTTGAGGTCTTCGACCGCGATCACATCGAAACGGCGTGCCAGATCGGTGGACGTCTTCTCGACCCAGTCCTTACGCCGGTCCACCTCACGCGCCCGCAGCTTCGCGATCGCCGTCTTGACCCTGCCGCGCCGGTTCGAGCCGCGCTTGGCCCGCGCCAACCCGCGCAACAACCGCCGCAGACGGGACTGCTCGCCGTCGCGCAGCGCGGGCACATTCAGCAACTCGCCCATGGACAACGCCGCCGACACACTCACACCACGGTCCACACCGACAACCCCACCGGTTCCAGGACCGGGCACCGGTGCGGGAATCGCGGCGAACGCCACATGCCAGCGCCCCGCGGCGTCACGGGTGACCCGATACGACCTCACCCCGCCGGGCACCGCACGCGACCAGCGAAACCGCACCCAGCCCACCTTCGGGACCCTCACCTCACCCACCTTGCGCGACACGCGGCGCACATCACCCACCTTGACCGCCACGATCCGGAAACCCTCACCCCGCCCACGCCGACGCCACCCCGGCCTGCGATGCGTTCCACCGAAGAAATTCGCCAACGCCTGCGCGAAATCCTTCAACGCCTGCTGCTGCACGACGATCGACCCAGCGCGCAGCCACCCGAACTCTGCTCGCGCCTCGGTGAGCTGGCGGCACTGCTCGGCGAAACCGGGCGCGGACTTCAGGCCGGGACGCCAGTGCGTGTGCTGCTCAACCGCCAGATTCCACACAAACCTCGCATGCCCGCAATGCTCCAGCAGCGCCACCTCCTGGGCAGGCGTCGGCTGAAGCCGGTAACGGGACACGCCGAACAAACTACCGAACGTCACCGACAAAAGCAGGAGAACACAGTGACCCGAAGCACCGCGCTTCCTCCCCAACCTGAAGGACAGGGCATCCACGCTGTAGATGATCGGTGAAGCCCCGGGGCCGGGGAGCGGCGCTCCCCGGCCCCGCGCGATCAGAGGCCGATCACGTGGCAGGTGGTGGTCATCGTCTTGGTCGGGTCGGACTCGGAGGTGGCGGTCAGCTTGACCTTGGCCAGGCGGCTGGCGCCGTCACCGCGCTGGGCGTGCACGCTCACCAGGGCGTGCTTGCCGGACTCCACCGACGCCAGGGCGTTCGGCACCACGGCGGTCCAGCCGCGGCCCTGCACCTCGGCCTTGAGGCGGTAGACGTCGGAGCCCAGGTAGGCGCTGACGTCCTCGGGGTGCTGACCCTGGGCGGGAGCCTTCCTGCCGGTGTTGAACAGCGGGAACTTGCAGGTGGACAGGTTCTTGCCGGCGGGCACACCGACCGCGGGCAGCACCCGGACGCCGCGCTTCTGCGGGCCGGCGCCGTCGAGCGAGCGGATCGCCACGGTGTAGGACAGCACGCCCTTGCGGTCGCGCTTGACGTCGGTGACGTAGAAGTGCAGCCGGTTGGCCGCGTCGACGTACTCGTACTCGCTGCCCGAGTCGGTGCCCGCGTGGAAGAGGGCGTCGGAGAGCTGGCGGTAGTCGCCGACGGTGATCGGGACCTGGGTGCCGTCGGGCAGAACGTAGTCGGTCATCCCGATGTCCTGCGGGTTGGCGTCGACCACCCACTCGAACGGAGCGCGGTCCTCGTTCTTGGTCTTGGCCAGCAGGACGCCGGAGTCGGGGGTGAAGGAGTCGGTGCCCATCCGGTCGACGACCTCGACGGTGTAGTTCTCGTAGCCGCCGCCGTCGCAGAGCGGGTCGGTGGCGGTGCTGCAGGCCGGCGACTTGTCCCCGGTGTCGAAGGAGACGTTGACGCCCGCCAGGCCGCTCTCGCCGGGGTCCACCGCGCGGGCGATCACCTTGGCGGTGACCAGGCCGGACTCGTCGAGCGCCTCACGCGACAGGCGCAGGACGTTCTTCTCGTCGACCATCTCCAGCTTGATCTTGTTGCGCAGCATGTGCTGGGCGCCCATGGAGCCGCCGGAGGTGGGCGGGATCAGCCAGCGGCTGTGCGGGCCGCCCGGGCCGTTGAAGCTGCCCCGGCTGAGCATCTCCCAGATGCCGGTGTAGGCGCGGCGGGCGGGCACGCCGTACGGGTTGTTGTAGTTGTCGGCGATGCCCATGATGTGGCTGAGCTCGTGGGCGTAGACGCCCATGCCCGAGCTCTCGGCCTGCACGGAGTCGACGCCGAAGCGGGCGTTCGGCCAGAAGGTGGAGCCGGCCTGCCAGGAGGTCCAGTCCACGTACCGGGTCTTGGACCAGTTGGGCAGGTTCGGGTCGTCCGGGCCGAACTCGTCGGTGACCTCCTCCTTGGTGGGGAACTTCATCATGCCGAACTCCTGCCAGGTGGACGACTCGTCCTGGCCGGCGCTGAGGTAGAAGACGAAGTCGTACTTGGCCGCCTCCTCCGCGCCCACGGCGGCGATCCAGGCGGCGTTGCCGTCCGTGCGCAGGTTCTTGGTGCAGGTGTCGCCGGCGGGGCAGGCGTCGCGCTGGTACTCCATGGCGTACTCGTGGTCCTTGCCCGCCATGGTGTACGGGCCGTACCCGGTCAGGTCCACGCCGTAGCGCCCGCCGGAGTCCTCCATCCAGTACTCGTGGATGGTGTGGCCCCGGTTGACCTCGTTCGGGGTGTTGAGGAAGTCCTGGTAGAACTTCGCCACCTGGTCACGCGGGATGTCGTGGGCCGTGGCGGCGGGGTTCTTGAAGACGGTGGAGCCCTGCGGCTGGGTGACGACGAACGGCTGGTTGGGGTAGTCCAGCAGCACCAGCGCGCCCTTGAAGGTGCGCTTGGAGCCCTTGACGCTCGGGTCGGCCCAGTTCGTGTCGGGGATCTTCTTGTAGTCCGCCCACGTCATGTGGTCGGGGTTCTTCCAGTTCTGCGGGTCGATCGGCTTGGCGGTGGCCGGCCGGCCGCGCAGGGCCGCGTCCGGCGCGGCGTCCTGCTGCCAGGGCTGGGTCTGCGGCCAGTGGTTGTAGCGCCAGGGGTGTTCGGGGTCCGAGGGCGGTTCTGCGGAAGCGGGGGTGGCCGAGAGGCCCACCGGGATCAGCACGAGCGCCGCCAGCAGTCCCTTCAGCAGCTTCTTCGGGAGAGTCACGATTGGACGCTATAGACGCCCTTGACGGAGATCATCGATCAGTTGTAGGGAAGACTCGTACCTTCAGTTACGACATCTGATGAAAAGTCCAGATAGGACGGCGGGTTGTGGCTGATCTCCAACGGGCCGTGGACGACCTCGCCGCGCGGCTGGGCCGCCCGCTGCTGCTGGAGGACCGGCGCCAGCACGTGGTGGCCTACAGCACCCAGGACGGCGCGATGGACGAGGTCCGCCGCGACTCCATCCTGCGCCGCCACACCACCCCCGAGGTCCGGCTGTTCCTGCGCTCGGCCGGGATCGACGAAAGCGTCGTGCCGCTGCGCACCCCGGGCGTGTCGGCCATGGGGCTGCTGCCCCGGGTGTGCGTGCCCGTCCGGCACGAAGGGCGGCTGCTGGGGTTCCTGTGGTTCATCGACGCCGAGCCCGCCATGTCCGACGCGGAGATCGCGCTGGCCTCGGCCAGCTCGCCCCCGCTGGCGCTGGCGCTGTACCACGAGAGCGTGGCGACCGGGCTGGCCTCGCACCGCGAGCTGGAGGCGGTCACCGGGGTGCTGCGCGGCGAGCCGGAGGCGGCCCGCACACTCATCGAGGCGGGCGCCTTCCCGCAGGGCGAGCAGGTGCGCGTGCTGGTCGCCAGGTCGGCGGCCGAGCCCGGCGAGCCGTTGCGGCTCACGCTGGAGCAGGGACTGCTCGCCGTACGGCGCCGCCTGGCCGGGCACCACCCGCTGCACCTGGTCAGGTACGACCACGGCGTCCTGCTCACCTCCGGCGCCCTGGTCCACGCCGACGACCTGCACGCGGCGGTGGCCGCGCCCGTGGTGGTGGGCGTGGGCGGCGCGCGCCGATCACTGGCCGAGGCGGGCGAGTCGTACGCCGAGGCGCTGCGGGCGGCGGAGGTGGCCGCGCGGGTGCCAGGGCTCGGCCGTACCGTGGAGTGGTCTCGGCTGGGCGTCTACCGGCTGCTGGCGCAGGTGCCCGCGATGGAGCTGCACCCGGGCCTGGAGCGGATGCTGACCGACGAGCAGCACCTGCCGCTGCTGGAGACGCTGGAGGCCTATCTCGACCTGGCGGGCAGCGCGGTCGCCACCTCGCGGCTGCTGAGGCTGCACCGCACCTCGCTCTACTACCGCCTGCAGCGGGTGGAGGAACTGGCGGACACCGATCTCAAGGACGGCGGCGAGCGGCTGTCGCTGCACCTCAGCCTCAAGCTGGCCCGGCTGTCCGGCCGCTATCGCCCGCGCGTGTGATTGCCAGGCGCCGGTCGCTGCCGTTTAATCGCACAGAAGAAGATCCGACGGGAGCCGTCATGCCGTCCGCGCCGCGTTCCGGGCAACGCCTGGGCGCCCGCGCGCCCGCTCCGGTCGTCCTGCACTCCGCTCCGCTGGTGCTGCCCATCTCCGCGCCGCCGATCCGGGACGGCGCCGTCGCCGTCAGGGGTGACAAGGTGCTGCAGGTGGGGGCGTGGGCCGAGCTCCGGGCCTGTTTCCCCGTCCAGGAGGAGCGGCGCTGGACCGGGGTGATCGCGCCGGGCCTGGTCGACGCGTTCCAGGTGGCGCCGTGGCCGGGCGCGCTCGCGCACGGGGTGACCGCCGCCGCCGGGGTGATGGCCGACCCGCACGACTGCGACCCGCACGGCGGCATCGCCTACCTGGAGGTGCGCGCCACCGGCGAGCGGGCGTGGGAGGACCACGACCGCGACGCGCTGATCACCGCCCTCCGCGAGACCGACCATCCGGGCGCGCTGGGCCTCGCGCTGCACACGCCCGACCCGCACGTGCTGGAGGACGTGGCGATCCTGGCCAGGACGTTCGGGCTGCGGCTGCTGGCCGATGTGGACAGGCACTCCCCCGCCTTCCTCGACGAGGCGGGCGCGCTCGGGCCGCACTGCCATGTGGCCTGCGGCGGGCCGCTCGATCCGGGCGAGCGCAAGCTGCTGCGGCTGCGCCGGGCGACCGTGGCGATCAAGCCGCCGATGCTGAGCCCCGGCGACGTGCTGGCGCTGCTGGAGGAGGGCGATCGGATCGCGTTGGGCAGCGGCGCGGGCCGTACTCCGCCGCTGGCGCTGGCCAGGGCGATCCGTGACCACGCGCGGGCGCGCGGGGTGCGGACGGCCGCGCTGGACCGGACGCTGGTGGAGGCGGCCACGCTGGGCGGCGCGCGGGCTCTCGGCCTGGACACCGGGCCGGGACGGATCGGCACGCTCGGTCCCGGCAGCAGGGCCGACCTGGCGATCTTCGAGGCGCGCGGGCGCGGCCCGTACGCGGCCCTGCTCGACCACGGGCGCTGCGTCGGCACCGTGCTCGCCGGTGCTCAGGCCCCGCCTTCGCCCGCGCCCTCGTCGAGGATCAGCAGCAGGTCGCGAAGCTGATCGCGCTGCTCGCCGGTCAGCACCGCGAAGACCCGCTCGGCCGAGCGCCTGCGGGCCTCGCGCACCCGCTCGTAGACCCGCTCCCCCTCGGGCGTCGGCACCAGCAGGGTGGCCCGGCGGCTGGCCGGGTCGACCTCCCGCCTGACCAGCCCGGCCTGCTCCAGCGCGTCGACCAGCGGCGTCACCGAACGGGGCACGACGCGCAACTCCTCGGCGAGCCGCACCATCCTGAGTGGGCGCTCGGCCACGATCACCGCGCGCAGCGCGCGGGCCTGGCCGGGGGTGAGCCCGAGCGGTTCGAGCTGGTCGACGTAGCCCCGGCGCAGGCTGCGGGTCACCCGGTGGAAGAGCTCGGAGAGCTCGATGTCTTCCATGGGAACAATTATGAGGCACACTCTGTTTGAGTGAACATCAGAAAGGAGTTCCATGACGGACGAACCCCGCGCGCCCCTGCGGCGCATCATCGCCCTCTTCCGCCCGTACCGCGGCCGCCTGGCCCTCGTGGGCGGGCTCATCCTGCTGTCGTCGCTGGTCTCGCTGGCCTCGCCCTTCCTGCTCAGGGAGGTGCTCGACGTCGCGATCCCCACCGCGGACACCGTCCTGCTCACCCTGCTCGCGGCCGGCATGATCGTGGTCGCGGTCACCACCAGCGTCTTCGACGTGATCCAGACGCTCGTCTCCACCACCGTCGGCCAGCGGGTCATGCACGACCTGCGCACCTCGGTCTACAGCCACCTGCAGCGCATGTCGCTGGCGTTCTTCACCCGCACCCGCACCGGTGAGGTGCAGTCGCGCATCGCCAACGACATCGGCGGCATGCAGTCGGTGGTCACCTCGACCGCCACCTCGATCGTCTCCAACCTGACCACCGTGATCGCCACGATCGCGGCCATGCTCGCGCTCGACTGGCGGCTGACCGTGGTCTCCCTGCTGCTGCTGCCGCTCTTCGTGTGGATCAGTCGCAAGGTCGGCCAGGAGCGCAGGAGGATCACCTCCGAGCGGCAGCGCAAGATGGCCGCGCTCTCCTCCATGGTCCAGGAGTCGCTGTCGATCAGCGGCATCCTGCTCGGCCGGACGATGGGCCGCGCGCCCGAGCTCACCCGGCGGTTCACCGACGGCTCCGGCGAACTGGCCGACCTGGAGGTGCGCTCCAGCATGGCCGGGCGCTGGCGGCAGTCGTCGATCCAGATCATCATGGCCGCGATGCCCGCGCTCATCTACTGGGCGGTCGGGTTCACCGGGGCGATCTCGGTGGGCACCCTGGTGGCCTTCACCACGCTGCAGATGAGCCTGTTCCGGCCGGCGGTCTCGCTGCTGCGCCTCGGCGTGGACGTACAGAGCTCACTGGCCCTGTTCGGCCGCATCTTCGAGTACCTCGACCTGCCCGTCGAGATCCACCCCGGCACGCGCACGCTCCCCCCGGTGCGCGGCGAGGTCCGCTACGAGAACGTCTCCTTCTCCTACGGCGAGACCCCCGCGCTGGACGGGATCGACCTCTCCGTCCCCGCCGGGACCAGCCTGGCCATCGTCGGCGAGACCGGATCCGGCAAGACCACACTGAGCTACCTGCTGCCCCGCCTGTACGACGTCACCGGCGGCCGGGTCACCATCGACGGGGTGGACGTACGGGAGCTGAGCTTCGAGACGCTGGCCGAAACGGTCGGCGTGGTCTCCCAGGAGACCTACCTCTTCCACGCCTCCATCGCCGACAACCTCCGCTTCGCCAAGCCGGACGCCACCGACGAGGACCTGGTCGCGGCGGCTCGGGCGGCACGCATCCACGACCACATCGCCTCCCTGCCCGACGGGTACGACACCATGGTGGGCGAGCGCGGGTACCGCTTCTCGGGCGGCGAGAAGCAGCGGCTGGCGATCGCCAGGACACTGCTGCGCAACCCGCCGGTGCTCATCCTCGACGAGGCGACCAGCGCGCTGGACACGCAGACCGAGCGAGCCGTCCAGGAGGCCCTGGACACGCTGTCCGAGGGCCGCACCACGCTGACCATCGCCCACCGCCTGTCCACGGTCCGCGACGCCGACCAGATCGTCGTCCTCGACCACGGCCGCATCACCGAAACCGGCACCCACGAGACCCTACTCTCCCAAGCCGGCCACTACGCCGCTCTGGTGAGCCGCGACCAGCCACTCATCCCGGCCTGACAGTCCGTTGATGAATCCTTCGCCCGATGTCATATTCGCGGTGACGACGGAGTCTGCGAAGGGCACGGAATGGCGGGCCACTATCCTGTCTCGACCTTTCTCTGGTACCTGCCCGAAGACGCCCGTGCCCGGCTGCTCTCCCTGGGCACCACCGTCGGGTACGGCCCCGGCCACGAGCTCATCTCCCAGGACGAGCAGAGCCATACCGTCTTCCTCCTGCTGAGGGCGGTGGTCAAGGTGACCGGCAGATCCGAGAACGGCATCGAGACGCTGCTGGCCGTACGGGTGCGCGGGGACGTCATCGGCGACATGGCCGCCATGGCCGACGCGCCGCACTCGGCCACGGTCACCACCTGTGGCCGGACGACCGCCGTCGTCGTCAAGGGCCCGGTCTTCCTCGACTTCGTCCGCCGCTCCCCCGCGGCCGGCCTGGCTCTCAACCGGCTGGTCGGTGATCGGCTGCGCTGGGCGAACGAGCGCCGCCTCGATGTCGCGGGGTACGGCGCGGGCGTTCGCCTGGCCCGGGTCCTGCTGTCGCTGGCCCACCGGCACGGTGTGCAGACCGCCGAAGGTCTGGACATCGGTGTGCCGCTGACGCAGTCGGAGCTGGGCGGCCTGATCGGAGCCAGGGAGGCGACCGTGCAGAAGGCCCTGCGTGAGCTCAGCCGCGCAGGCTTGGTCGAACGCGGCTCCCGCCGGGTGGTCATCACCGACGCGCGCCGGCTGACCGCGTTCACCTCGTATGCCTCCGACCCGGATTAATCCGGGTCGGAGGCCGATGAACAGCCCCACTGTGGATGTCTCCATCCGCGCACACAGAGGGGTGATCCCATGGAGCCGCGCAGCGAGCACAGGATGATGCTCGGCACCGACATCGAGCGCTACAGCGACCGCAACGGGAGCGACCAGAACAGGCTTCAGTGGGCTCTGGTCAGCTCGCTCACCCAGGCGGCGACCGCGGCGAAGCTCGCGTTCCCCGAGTGGGAATGCCAGCCGCAAGGGGACGGGCAATTCGTGGTGCTCCCCGTCTCGACCGACCGGTACGCCGTGCTGGGGGCGTTCATCACCGCTCTCGCCGAGGCCGTGGCCGCGCAGCAGACGGCCACGTTCCGGGTGCGGATGCGGCTGTCCGTCCACGAGGGACCGATCCAGCTCGACGGGCCCAACGGCTATCCCGGGGACCACGCCGTACAGACCAACCGACTGGTGGGCGCGCAGTCGCTGCGGGCCGCGCTGGCCGCGTGCCCGGAGGCGTGGCTGGGCGTGATCATCTCTGACCGGGTGTTCGCCGACTACGTGGGGCAGCGGCCTGGCGGGCCGCCACGCGACCAGTTCCGCCGTGTCGACGTGGCTGAGAAGAACCAGCGCTACGTCGCCTACCTTCACCTTCCCGGTCACAACGTCCATGCTCTCGATCTGGCTTCCGCTCCGCCCGCGAATCCGCCGGGCGGAGCGGCCGGCCCGGTGTACAACTTCAGCGGGACCGGAAGCAATGTGGCGGTGCACGGCGACCAGACCAACCACCAGACGTTCCGGTCATGAGCGCCGAAGCCCCCCATGATGGGGGCGAACCTCCCGCTGCGCCTGAAACGCCGCCTGACGGCCCTTCGGATGGTTCTTCGCCTCCGAGTCCTTCACCCGAGGCCCCGGACGAGCCGCCCGCCGCCGCTTCAGCGCCGGAGGTGGAGGTGTTTGACGAGCTATCGCCGGAGGACGCGGCCCGGCAACGACAGTTCCGCATCGACGGGCTGTACTCCCTGGTGCCGTCGTACAACATCGCCGGAGCGGGTTCCAACACCGCCACCTACGGCAATCAGACGATCAACCAGAATTTCGGTTTCTCCGGTAAACCGGCGCAGCTCATCACGCCTCTGACCCCCGGGAAGATCAAAGAGCTGGCGCGGCACACGGCGCCGACGCGGTCCCTGTCCCGGCTGATCGAGTTGCTCGCGGATGATCCGGTCGTCCTGCTCAGGGGCCGACCGGATTCCGGCCGGAGCACGACCGCCTACTCCGCACTGCTCACCTGGGCGGGCAGCTCCGGCACGCCGCCAGCGATGATCAACACAAGCGCCGACACGAATGAACTCACCGGTGCCGACCTGTCAGGAGGACGGGCGTTCCTCTTCGACGCGAGCCAGCAGCCGTGGCTGTCAGACCCGGCTCACGTTCTTGCCCGCCTGCAGTCCGCGGCCCATGAGGCGAAGTGCCGCATCGTGGTACTCGTGACCGACGAGTACACCGCCGGCGGCTGTGTCGTCGTCCACGACCCTCCCGAACCGCTGGCGGTACTGCGCGCCTGGTTGGAACACGACGGCATCTGGAAGGCCGGCGACCTCGACTCCCACCTGACGGAGCTGATGGACTTGCTGGACGGCTGGTCCCTCGGTCAGGCAAGGCAACTGGCCCGCGAGTTCGCCCACGGGCTCAAGAACAGGGAAGCGGGAGACGCCCAGGTCGAGGGGATCGTGGGCGCGATCCTGAGAGCGCAGCGACAGGACTCTCGCGAGCGCCTGCGCGAGGCTCTGCTGCAGAGCAAGACCGACCTTGGCCGCTGCTTCCTCATCAGCGGCGGTGTCCTCTACAACCTCAGCGAGACGCAGGTGTCCAAGGCCGCGCTGCGCCTGGAGAGCCTGGTCCGCGAGCAGGAGAACGAGAGGCGGCGTCCGGGGCCGCAGATCTGGGAACCGCTGCGGGAGTGGTTCGGCTACGGCGTGCGGACCGAACCGCCCTCCGCGGCGGGCGACGGCTATCGTGTGTGGCTCAGTCCCGAGATCAAGGCCCAGATCCTCCAGGTGGCCTGGCAGGAGGCGCCCGCACTGCGGGGGTTGCTGCACACCTGGCTCGGTGAGCTGACCGAAGACGACGACGAGTACACGGCCACACGCGCGGCGCAGGCCGTCGGCAAGCTCGCGACGTGCGACTTCGACGCCGTCAAGGCGGAGTTCCTGGAACCGTGGTCGAAGAGCCCCCGCAGCCGCAGACTCGCCATGGCCGCCCTCGAGGTGGGGGCTCTGGACGCCGAACTCCACGAGCGCGCGCACAGGCTACTGGCATGCTGGGCGTCGGGCAATCAGGACCAGCGCATCACCGCGGCCATGACCTACGGCTCGCAGATCGGCGTGCTGGCGATCGAACAAGCGCTGCCCGCATTCCGCCAGATCGTCGAGCGCTACGCGAACAAGCAACTCCACGCGCTCGTCGGCAGAGCCGTCGCGGAGGTGTACACCGCGTCCACGGCAGACCAGGTCGTGGACGAGATCCACCGGTGGGCGAACTCCCAGTCTCTCGCGCTTCAGCGCACTGCCGCGATTGCCCTGCGGTCGCTTGCCTACGTCCCCGAAGACCTGGCCATCCGACCCGCGCTCATCGACACCGGTCGTGACGCGGAACTAGCCGCTCTGTGGTGCAACGCGCTCGATTGGTCGCATTCGTTCCGTATTGATCCCCGCCGCGCGCCCACACCTCCGGTATGGGACCTTCTCACCCACTGGGCAGGGCGGACTGTCTGCTGGCCGATCATCGAAGGGATCTTCGGAACTGTCATGGTCCGCTGTCCGCGGCTCGGTCAGCCGCTCCAACTCCAGGCGCGTGCGTGGCAAGCCCGCGGCGTCATCACCACTGAGCAACGCGCGGCTCTCCGCGACCTGCTGAAACGAGGAGATCGATGATGAACTGGTTCGTCCGGCGCGTGGACAACACGCTCGCTGAGTGTCCCGACTCCGAGTCGGAGATGACCTTCGAGACTCCGGCCCTGGGCGAGGCGTTCGTCTTCGCGGTCGTCGCGCACTGCACCTCGCTCGCCGGTGGGAAGAGGCACCACGGGGGCGTTTGGGTGGACCTCATGGAGGAAACGGCCATCGCGCACAGTCTCGTCCGGAGCGTGGTGCGCGAGGTGTGCCGCCGCCACTCCGCCTTCACCCCGTCCTCGGCCGAGAACGCCGCCAACGAAGAGCTACGCCGCAGGTTCGCCGGCCACAAAGCCCTCCGCGAGCGCTGGTCGGTGCGAGTCGAGGTCGGAGTATCCGAGGAGATCCGCGAGGTCCAGCGCGAGGCCCTGGTCGAGCAGCAGAAGATCTCGGCGAAGGCGGAGGCGGACATACTCAGGCTGCGGAAGCTGGCAGAGGTGAGTGAGGTCGGCGAGGCTTTCCTCTCAGCCGCCAAGGAACGGTGGATCGCCCGCTACGCCGTACGGCTGGCACAGGGAACCGACGACGCGGCGGTCATCCTCAGTGAGCTCATGGACGAGCGTCAGGCGGGGGCCGAGCGGCTCATCCGCCTGGTCAACGAGATGGCCGCCGCGCACAAGGGGGCAGGGGTCTACGACCTCGTCATCGCCAGCGAGGGTGTGCTTCGGCACGCCCTGAAGCAACTCGGCGTGGACGTCCCCGCTCTGGAGTCGGACCCGTTGTTCTCCTCCGAGGAGCTCGCCGTGTGAGCCGTCACAGGATGGCGCCCAAGGCGATCCAGCCGACCAGGGACGCCAGCATGAGGCCCATCCACGGCATTGCCCGCCGTACCCGCCGGTGTTTGTGCAGGGCCACCTCGCGCAGGACCTCGACCAGCAGGTGGATCTCCTCCAGTTGTTCCGCGACGTTGGCGGGATGGCGTGCCGTGCCGGTCGGGCGGACGAGCCCGAAGTGACCGCCGCGCTCCGGGGCGCGAAGATCCGGTCTGAGCGCGCGGAGCAGGTGGTGGCCGGCGGTGAGGAAGCCCGCCACGAACGCGGCCAGCAAAGCCGCCACCGCTCCGGCGGCGGGCAGACCAGCGGCCCACAGAGGCGTCAGTTCACCCGCTTGGGCCGCCGCCAGGGCGGTGGCGCCGAGGTGGACGGTCACCATCGTCGTAACCTTGCTCTCGGCTTGCTGGATGTACCCGTTGAAGGTGGCCAGTTCGGTCAGGGCGACGGACAGGGAATCGGCGGGGGTCAGGCGTGCGGGGGTTCTCACCAGTGGTTCTCCCTTCGCGGTCTCCGTCAAGCTGACCACGGCGGCGATCGGTGGGCCTCGGATATATCTGGGTCCGTGCCGTAGGTCTTGAGTACGCTCTGGGAGTGCAGAACACCCGATACGCCCGCTCTGGCATGGTTTGTAGTGTTGATCATCTTGCCTCCGCCGCCGGGGTCGCGATGTTGGAGCGTGGTGGGTCGGCCGCCGACGCGGCCATCGCCACCAACGCCGTCCTGGCCGTCACCGCGCCGCACATGTGCGGGCTCGGAGGTGACCTGTTCGCGCTGGTGCACGCCGGAGAGCGGGTCACCGCGCTGAACGCCTCCGGCCGGGCCGGGTCGGGGGCCGACGCGGGGCGGCTGCGGGCGGAGGGGCACGAGCGGATGCCGCATCTGCACGACATCCGGTCGGTGCCGGTGCCGGGCTGTGTGGACGGGTGGCTGGCGCTGCACGACAGGTACGGCAGGCTCCCCCTGGCGACGCTCGTCGAACCGGCGGTCAGGCTGGCCCGGAACGGCTTCGCCGCCTCACCCCTGCTGGCGCCGGGCGCCCAGGCGGTGGCCGGGCAGCCGGGAGGCGGCGACTTCGCGCAGGTGCGGGCGGCGGGTGACGTGATGGCCAGGCCCGGCGTGGCCCGTACCCTCGAAGCCGTCGCCTCGGGCGGGCGGGAAGGCTTCTACCAGGGCGAGTTCGGGGAGGGGCTGGTCGCGCTCGGCGCCGGTGAGTACACCGAGGCCGATCTGGCCAAGCCGCTGGCCGACTGGGTGGAGCCACTGCGGGTGGGCGCGTTCGGGCACGACGTGTGGTCGATGCCGCCCAACTCCCAGGGCTACCTGCTGCTGCTCTCGCTCGGCGTCACCGACGGCCTGGAACTGCCCGGCTCGCCGGACGACCCCGCCTGGGCGCACCTGCTGGCCGAGGCGGCGCGGATCGCCGGGTACGACCGGCCGGCCGTCCTGCACGAGAACGCCGGAGACCTGCTCGACCCCGCGGAGATCGCGCGGCGGCGGGCGCTGATCGATCCCACGGGCAGGCTGCGGGTACGGGGGCTGACCGAGGCGGGCGACACGACGTACCTGTGCGCGGTGGACGGTGACGGGATGGGCGTCTCGCTGATCCAGTCGAACGCGTCGGGGTTCGGCAGCCTGCTGTTCGAGCCGCGTACCGGGATCAACCTGCACAACCGCGGCATCGGCTTCTCGCTGGTTACCGGGCACCCGGCCGAGTACGCCCCGGGCCGCCGCCCGCCGCACACGCTCACACCCGCGCTGATCACCAGGCCGGACGGCTCGCTGCGCTCGGTGGTCGGCACCATGGGCGGCGACGCCCAGCCGCAGATCCTGCTGCAGGTCATCACCCGCCTGCTCCGCCACGGCCAGGCCCCCGGCGAGGCGATCTCCGCGCCCCGCTGGAAGCTCGGCACCGGCGGCACCGGCTTCGACACCTGGGACGCCCCCGACGAGACGGTGCTGGAACTGGAGGAGGGCGCCCCGTGGGCCGGCGGGCTCGGCGCGCTCGGGCATCCCGTCGCGGCCAGGCCGTACGGCTCGGGGTTCGGGCACGCGCATCTCATCGACGTGCTGCCCTCCGGTGTGCTCGCGGGGGCCGCCGATCCGCGCTCGCTGATCGGTGCCGCCGCCGGAAGATGAGATTTCGGTCGTTTCCCGGGTAAGTAGCACACATGACCGAAAAACCACCGGACCGGTACGGCCTGAGCGACGAGCAGGGGATCGAGGTCGAGGAGTGGGCCGACGACCTCGGTCTCGAGCACGAGATCGCCGAGGACGACCCGTCCCACTCCGACACCCTGGACGAGCGGCTCTGGCGGGAGGCTCCGGAGGGCAGACGGCGGGTGCCGCGCGAGGGGCACCGCCTGGTGGCCCCCGACGAGGGGCTGGGGCCCGACCTGGAGAGCGAGGAGGTCGGCGACGACCTGGGGGCCGACGACGGCGACCTGTCCGCGGAGGAGCGGGCCATCCACATCGAACGCGACCGGTGACACCCGCCGCCCGCCGGTTCGTCAGAGGCCGGGCAGAGCGGGCAGCAAGGCGTGGAGGTCGTCGATGATCAGGTCGGCGGTCGCCGCCTCCGGGCGGTCCGCGTGCAGGTATCCCCACGGTCCCCGGCGGATCAGCGCGGTGCGCATCCCGGCCCGGGACGCCGGGAGGACGTCGTTGTCCAGCCGGTCGCCGACGTACAGGATCTCGGCGGGCTCGCGGCCGACCACGGCCGCCACCTTGGCGAAGAACTCGGGCGCCGGCTTGGCCAGGCCCCAGCCGTCGGAGGTGTGGATCGAGTCCGCGGGCAGGTCCATCGCGACCAGCGCGTCGTACGCCTGGACCGGCTGGTTGCCCGCGATGACCACCTCGTAGCCGCCCTCGCGCAGCCCGGCCAGCGCCGCGCGGACGTCGGGGTAGAGGTCGTCCTCGGCGAAGTTCTCGCGCAGGCTCGCGGGGTCCTCTTCGCGCCACCTGTCGATCTCGGCCCACATGTCGACGCCGGGGCGCAGGAGCTCGAAGGCGTCCTGGTGTGGGCGATCCAGCGCGGCCATCCCGCCGAGCAGGCCCATGAACGCGAAGCGCGAGACGCCCAGCCGGTCGGCCCACCTGGACCAGATGCGCGTCTCGTCGATCAGCGTTTCGCCGACGTCGAACACCAGTGCCCTGACCACAGAAAACTTCCTCTCGCGGTGCTTGTACTCCAGTCAACCTTATGGCCGCCGATCAGCCGCCCGACCGCTGGGACGGGGAAGAGCAGCAGGTACAGGTTGGGGATCCACCAGGCGAGGGTGAAGTCGCCGCGCAGGGAGCCATCAGCGGGTTGGCGTAGTCCGCGAACGCCCACGCGAGCGGCAGCAGGCCGAGCCCTGCATGGCGCCCAGCTGACCGGTTCAGTTACGCCGTACTCGCCCGGCCAGTTCGCCGACCGCGATCACGACCGCGGCCAGGGCAAGCGCCACGAGGAGGCCCTTCACCGGCGAATCCTGGAAGGCGGTGCCCGTGAAGTAGCCGAGCAGCGCTCCCGAGACGCCCCAGAGCAGCGCGCCGGCCGCGTCGAAGGCCGTGAAGGCGCGCCGCGGGAACGCGGTCGCCCCGGCGGTCAGCGTGGTGACGGAGCGCATCCCGGGGACGAACCGCCCGGCGAGCACGATGACCCCGCCCCGCCGTTCGAGGAGGGCGGACAGGCGCTGGGCGGCGCCGTGGCGCTTCGTGCCGGGGCGCAGGCGGCCCAGGACGGGCGGGCCGAGGCGCCGCCCGATCAGGTAGCAGAGGTGGTCGCCGGCGAAGGCTCCGGCGGACGCCGTCAGGGCGACCAGGACGACGTCGGGATGTCCGGTGGCGGCGAACGCCCCGCTGACCAGCAGCATGGCCTCGCTGGGCAGGAAGGGCAGGACCCCGTCCAGCGCGGCGCAGAGGAGCAGCACCAGGTAGAGCCACGGAGAGCCCATCACGCCGCGGGCCAGGTCGAGCAGAGTGTCGGTCACGGTTCCCCCAAAAGTGATACTAATCTTGTTTGAGACTAGTATCACGAAAGGAAGTGGCCCATGTCCGAGAAACTGTCCGCCTGGGACGGCCGCGTGCGCCCGAGCACGTTCGAGGAGTACTCCAGGAAGTACGAGGAGTTCTTCGTGATGACCCGCCGGGACGGGATCATCGAGCTGCGGATGCACACCGACGGCGGGCCGTTCAGGCACAGCTGGGTCGGCCACAACGCCTGGCACCAGGCGTGGGCCGAGATCGGCAACGACCCGGAGAACGAGGTCCTGATCATCACCGGCACCGGAGACCGCTGGCACACCGGCGACCCGGCCGAGCTGTGGCACACCCCGTTCCCCGAGTGGAGCACCGACAGCCAGCTCAAGATGTACGGCGACATGCTCAAGCTGCTGGAGAACATCGTGTTCGGCGTCGACATCCCGACGATCGCCGCGGTCAACGGCCCGGGAACGCACTGCGAGTTCGCCACCGCCTGCGACATCACCCTGTGCGTGGAGGACGCCGACTTCTTCGACCCGCACTTCATGGGCGGCGGCGTGCCGGGCGACGGGATGGGGCTGACCCTGCAGCACACCATCGGCACCAAGCGCGCCTCGTACTACATGTACACCGGCGAGCCGATCGACGGGCCCACCGCGCTCCGGCTCGGACTGGTCAACGAGGTGCAGCCCCGCGAGAACCTGCTGCCCCGGGCCTGGGAGATCGCTGAGATGATGAT
Source organism: Nonomuraea sp. NPDC046570 (assembly GCF_040645915.1). Taxonomy (NCBI): domain Bacteria; kingdom Bacillati; phylum Actinomycetota; class Actinomycetes; order Streptosporangiales; family Streptosporangiaceae; genus Nonomuraea; species Nonomuraea sp. NPDC046570. The sequence continues at coordinate 236,593 of NZ_JBEYZF010000011.1, forward strand.
GGCGCGGCCACGCGCCTCACGGCGGCTCACGCACGCGATCGCCGGACGGCCGTGGAAGCGCGCTCTCGTCGACGACCTCGGTTTCCATGCCGCCCACCAGCTCTGGGGCATGGCCATCGGGGAGGCAGGGCAGCTCGACAAGCTGCGGCAGATGGCCGGGCGATTCCGTGGCCCGCAGGAGGGCCCGACCAGCGAGGAGTAGTGGTGGCGAGACGACGGCCGACCGGCGACACCGGCCAGATGTCGCTGCGGGAACGCAAGAAGGCCAGAGCGCGGGCCTCGATCCAGCGCGAGGCGATGCGCCTGTTCACCGAGAACGGCTACGAGGCCACCACGATCGACGAGATCGCCGAGGCCGCCGAGGTCTCCCGGGCCACCTTCTTCCGCTACTTCCCCTCCAAGGCCGACGTCGTCCTGCATGACATCGCCGACCTCATGGTGATCGACGCCCTCCCGCAACGCCTCGACGAGACCGGCCTCATCGAGGCGTTGCGCGCGGCGATCACCACGCTCGCCGGCGACGCCACCCCGGAACAGCAGGCGCTCTACCGGGAGCGCGAGGAGTTGCTGCGCCGGGTGCCCGACCTGCGGGCGCGGGTGCCCGGCCACCTCGCCGCCGCGCTGCCCCTGCTGACCGAGACCCTCGCGCTGCGCCTCGGCCGCCCGGCCGGGGACGTCTTCGTGCTCACCGTGTCGGGCGCGGTCATCGGGGTCGCCATCGCCGCCTGGAACGCCGCCGCGAACGACCTGTCCGAAGGGTTCGTGCAACGCCACCGGCGGCTGCTGGACGAGGGGCTGGCCCGCCTCGGGACGCTCAGGGGATGAGCTTCTCCAGGGCCTTGGTGATGCGCTTCTCCGAGACCGGGGTCGGGGTGCCGAGGGTCTGGGCGAAGAAGCTCACCCGCAGCTCCTCGATCATCCAGCGGATCTCCCGTACCTCCGGATCGCCGCGCCGCGCCGGCGGCAGCCGCTCCAGCGCATCGAGGTAGTCGTCCTCGACCTTGTGCACCCGGTCCATCCACTCCACGTCCCGCCACGGCTCCTCGGGCAGCTTGGTGAGCCGCCGCTCGATGGCCCGGATGTAGCGGGACAGGTCGGCCAGGCGCCTGGAGCCGGTCGCGGTCACGAAGCCGGGATAGACGAGCTTGCCGAGCTGGTCGCGCACGTCCTCGGTGGAGGCGCTGGAGGGCAGGGCGTCCAGGCGGGTGCCGACCGCGTGCCAGCCGGTGAGGATCTGCTCCACCTTGTCCAGGACGGCGGCCGAGGTGTCGTACAGGTCGGCCCGTACGTGCTGGTAGAGCCGGTCGAAGCCGACCGGGTCCCAGGCGGGGCCGCCCACGTCGGCGATCAGCTTGTCGGCCGCCGCGGCCACCACGTCGTCGAACAGCGCCACCGCGCCGCCGTGCGGGCTGCGCGACAGGGCCAGCTTGGCCTGGTTGGACAGGCCGCCGAGCAGGGACTTGGCGGGGCTGGTCACGTTGAGCAGGGCCAGCCGGCGGGTGCCTGGCCACATGGACCTGCGCTGCTCCGCCTGCGTCTCGAAGATCTTGATGGAGACCGAGTCGCGGTCGTCGACGAGGGCGGGGTAGCCCTTCAGCCGCCCCTGCTCGAACACCTTGGGCAGGGTGCCGAAGCTCCACGTGGTCAGCCCGGACCGCTCAAGGTCGTCGCCCGCCGCCGACAGCGTCCTGCGCAGCTTGGGCGCCAGCCGCTTCTTCAGCGCGGTCAGGTCCTTGTCCTCGGCGATGGTCCGCTTGCGCTCGTCCACCACCCGGTAGGTGACCCGCAAGTGGTCGGGGAGCTGGTCGAACTGCCAGGCGTCGCGCGGCACCCGGACGCCGGTCAGCCGCAGCAGCTCCCGCTCGACCGCCTCCAGCAGCGGCTCGCCGCCCGGCTTGACGGCGGCGAGCACCTGCTTGGCGTAGTTGGGCGCGGGCACGAAGTTGCGCCGGACGTGCTTGGGCAGCGACCTGATCAGCGCGGTCACCAGTTCCTCGCGCAGGCCGGGGATCTGCCAGTCGAAGCCGTCGGCGCTGACCTGGTTGAGCACCTGCAGCGGCACATGCACGGTGACGCCGTCGGCCTCCGTGCCGGGCTCGAACTGGTAGGTCAGCTTCATCCGCTGGCCGAGCTGCTGCCAGGTGCTCGGATAGTCCCGGGCGCTGACGTCGGCGCCCTCGTTGACCAGCATCTCCGGCGAGAACGTCAGCAGGTCGGGCCGCTCGTGCCTGGCCTTCTTCCACCAGCCGTCGAAGTGCCTGGCCGACACCACGTCGGCGGGCACCCGCTCGTCGTAGAAGTCGTACAGGGCCTCGTCGTCGACCATGATGTCGCGCCGCCGGGCCCGGTTCTCCAGTTCCTCGACCTCTTCGAGGAGCTTGCGGTTCTCCTGCAGGAACTTGTGGTGGGTGGTCCAGTCGCCCTCGACCAGGGCGTGCCTGATGAACAGCTCGCGGGACAGCTCCGGGTCGATGCGCCCGTAGTTGACCTTGCGGCCGACCACCAGCGGCACGCCGTACAGCGTGACCTTCTCCAGCGCGACCACCGCGCCCTGGTTCTTCTCCCAGTGCGGCTCGGAGTAGGTGCGCTTGAGCAGGTGCTGGGCCAGCGGCTCGACCCAGTCGGGTTCGATCTTGGCGTTGACCCTGGCCCACAGCCTGGAGGTCTCGACCAGCTCGGCGGACATCACCCAGGCGGGCTGCTTCTTGGCCAGCGCCGAGCCGGGGAAGATGGCGAAGCGGGCGTTACGGGCGCCGATGTACTCCTGGATGGGGCGGCGGCCGTCGCCGGTGTTCTTCTTCTCCACCACGTCCTTGACACCGATGTGCGACAGCATCCCGGCCAGCAGGGACACATGCACGCGGTACGGCTCGGCGGGCTCGCTGTTGGGCTGCGCCCCCATCGCCTGGCGGAGCTGGCTGAAGATGTCCTGCCACTCGCGCACCCGCAGGTAATTGAGGAACTCGGACTTGCACAGCCGCCGGAACGCGCTGGAGGACAGCTCCTGCTGTTTCTCCCGGAGGTAGTTCCACAGGTTCAGGTAGGAGATGAAGTCCGACTCCTTGTCGGCGAACCTGCGGTGCTTCTCGTCGGCGGCCTGCTGCTTGTCCGAGGGCCGCTCGCGCGGGTCCTGGATGGACAGCGCGGCGGCGATCACCATGACCTCGCGCAGGCAGCCGTTGTGGTCGGCCTCCAGCACCATCCGGGCCAGGCGCGGGTCGACCGGCAGCGTGGCCAGCTTGCGGCCGACGCCGGTCAGCTTGCCCTCCTGGTCGAAGGCGCCGAGCTCCTGCAGCAGGTTGACGCCGTCGCGCACCTGGCGCTGGTCTGGCGGCTCGACGAACGGGAAGGCGCTGATGTCGCCGAGCCCGATCGTGGTCATCTGCAGGATGACGGAGGCCAGGTTGGTGCGCAGGATCTCCGGGTCGGTGAACTCGGGCCTGCCGAGGAAGTCCTCCTCCTCGTACAGCCTGACGCAGATGCCGTCGGAGGTACGGCCGGAGCGCCCCTTGCGCTGGTTGGCGCTGGCCTGCGAGATCGCCTCGATGGGCAGGCGCTGCACCTTGGTGCGGTGGCTGTAGCGGGAGATGCGGGCGAAGCCGGGGTCCACGACGTACTTGATGCCGGGCACGGTCAGCGACGTCTCGGCGACGTTGGTGGCCAGCACGATGCGCCGGCCGGTGTGCCGCTGGAAGACGCGGTGCTGCTCAGGGGCCGACAGCCGGGCGTAGAGCGGCAGGATCTCGGTGTTGCGGAACTCGGCCTTGCCGAGCGCGTCGGCGGCGTCGCGGATCTCCCGCTCGCCGGACAGGAACACCAGGATGTCGCCGGGCCCTTCGAGCACCAGCTCCTTGCAGGCTTCGACGATGCCCTGCGTCTGGTCGTCGTCCTCGTCGAGCGGCCGGTAGCGAACCTCCACCGGGTACGTCCGGCCGGACACCTCGACGATCGGCGCGTCGCCGAAGTGGCGGGAGAAGCGCTCGGGGTCGATGGTCGCGGAGGTGATGATCACCTTGAGGTCGGGGCGTTTGGGCAGGAGCTGCTTGACGTACCCGAGGATGAAGTCGATGTTGAGGCTGCGCTCGTGCGCCTCGTCGATGATCAGCGTGTCGTACTGGTCCAGCAGCCGGTCGTTCTGCAGCTCGGCCAGCAGGATGCCGTCGGTCATCAGCTTGACCAGCGTGGAGTCACCCGACTGGTCGGTGAAGCGGACCTTGTAGCCGACGACCTCGCCGAGCTGGGTGCCGAGTTCCTCGGCCACGCGTTCGGCGACCGTGCGGGCGGCGATCCGGCGCGGCTGGGTGTGCCCGATCAGGCCGCGTACGCCCCGGCCGAGCTCCAGGCAGATCTTCGGGATCTGGGTGGTCTTGCCGGAGCCGGTCTCGCCCGCGATGATCACGACCTGGTGGTCGCGGATCGCCGCCAGGATGTCGTCCCTGCGCTGGGAGACGGGCAGTTGCTCGGGGTAGGTGATCTCGGGGACGATCTCGCGGCGCCGGACCACCCGCTGTTCGGCGCGCTCGATGTCGGCGAGGATCTCGGCGGCGATCTTGGCCTGGGCGTCACGGCCGCGCACCCGGCGCGCCCCGTCGAGCCGGCGGCCCAGCCTCCGCTGGTCGCGGGGCATGAGCTCGGGCAGGCGGGACTGCAGGGCGGCGAGTGATGAAGGCAAGGAGGACGTTCCCATACTGCTATCAGGATATGTAGGCGGCACAGGACAGGCGCCAACGGCTTATCGTGCCTGACCGCCCTCCCTGACCGCACCCCATTATCCCGCCGGAACGACACACCTCGCGTGCCGACCGTGGTCAGCGGGCGCGGACGGCGCTACCGGGTCCGGGCCACGGTGGCCGCGCCGATGATGCCCGCGTCGTTGAGCAGGGCGGCGGGGATCACGGGGGTGTCGATGTGGATGTACGGCAGGAACTTGGCGGACTTCTTGCTGATGCCGCCGCCGATGATGATGAGCGAGGGGGACAGCAGCATTTCGACGTGCTTGAGGTACTCCTCCAGCCGTTGGGACCACTTCTCCCAGTTCAGGCCCTTCTCCTCGCGGGCCCGTTCGGAGGCGCGCTGCTCGGCGTCCTTGCCGCGGAGTTCCAGGTGGCCGAACTCGGTGTTGGGGACGAGCGCGCCGTCGAGGAACAGGGCGCTGCCGATGCCGGTGCCGAGCGTGAGCATGAGCACCACGCCCTTCCTGTCCCGGCCCTCGCCGAACGTCATCTCGGCGAGGCCCGCCGCGTCGGCGTCGTTGACGACGCGGGCGCCGCCGAACAATTCGGCCGCGTCGACGCCGATCCACGCCTGGTGCATGTTGGCCGCCGTCCTGACGACCCCGTCCACGACGACGCCGGGAAAGGTGATGCCGACGGGCCCGCTCCACTTGAAGTGCTCGACGATCTGCGCCACCACGTCCGCGACGGGGGCGGGTTTGGCGGGCTGCGGGGTGAGCAGGCGCAGGCGCTCCTGGACGAGCTTGCCGGCCTTGACGTCGACCGGCGCCCCCTTGGTCCCCGTTCCCCCGATATCGATGCCCAAGACGTCCATGTCTGCGATCTGCCCGCTATCAAGTAAAGAAACCTGCCACAGAGCGCCCGCGTATCTCGCGTCAGGCGAGCAGGTGGGCCAGGTCGGCGGGGGCGCTGTAGTGGACGCCGGTCATGCCGAGGGCCCTGGCCGCCTCCACGTTCTCCAGGCGGTCGTCGATGAACACGCACCGCCCAGGCACCGCCCCCGCCCGCTCGGCGGCGATCTCGTAGATACGCGGGTCGGGCTTGGCCGCCCCCACTCTGGCGCTGCTGACCACGTCGTCGGCGAAGTGCGTGAGCCCGAGGCGGTCCAGGTCGTCCTCCAGCGCGGTGGTGGCGTTGGTGACGAGCACCACGGGCACCTTCTCCTGGAGCCTGCCGAGGATGGCCATGACCTCCTCGTCGACGCGCTGCGGCGCGGACTGGAACGCCTCCACCAGCAGGCGCCCGCGCTCCTCGCCCACCATCGCGGCCAGCGGGACGGCCACGGACGCCATCCACTCCTCCTGGGAGATCCGGCCGAGCGTGGCGGGAACCACGTACTCGGGGGCGAGGGCGAGCTTCAGCACGGTGCCCTCGGGCAGGCCGTACTCCCGTTCGAGCGCCTCGTGACCGCCCTGCCCGTGGTGCCGCAGCACTCCATCGAAATCGCACAGAACCGCGTCGAATCTGATCACAGCCGACAGGCTAGTTCCAGAAGCCGAGCCTGTGCTCGGCCGCGTAGTCGATCGGTTTGATCGAACCGGGCGCGAGCGACTGGGTGCCCTCGGCGACCTGCGGCCAGGCGGGCAGGCCGGGGCCGTTGGGCGACCCGGTGCGGGCGAAGTTCGTCCAGTACGCGGTCATCTGGCCGGCCAGCTCCCGCTGGGCGGGCGTGAGGCGGGCCGCCTTCTCGGGGAACAGGTACGGCAGGTCGCCCGCGTGGTAGGCGCCCCAGTCGAAGTCGGCCTCCAGCGGCAGGAACATGGGCGCCCGCCGGTCGGCGAACTCGTAGCCGTAGACGGGGGCGTGCTCGGCCAGCAGGGTGTTCTGCTCGTGGGTGCCGCGCGCCCACATGCGGTCGGTGAGCACGGCGGCCCACGCCTGGCTGGGCGACCTGTGGGCGGCGTACTGGCGCTTCACCCGGGGCGCGTCCTTGCCGAAGGCCTCGCGGAGCAGCGTGCCGTACTGGCGTTCGGTGAGCGGTTTGCCTGCCGCGTCGTAGTTCATCCCGACGAAGATGCGGTGCTCGTCGCGGGTGGCGCCCGCCAGGACCGGCATCCGGTGGAAGCGGCCCGCCCTGATCGCCTCGGGCGGGGAGTCGGGCAGCACGTCGTTGCCGTAGGCGTACACCTGGAAGACGTTCATGATCTGCGGGATGGCGAGGATGCGCTGCACCGGGAGGGCGCGCAGGCAGGCCAGGTCGGCGCAGCCGAGCTGCCTGGCGTAGGTCCGGCCGAGGGCCGTCACCTCCTCGGTGGAGCGCCAGGCGAAGGACGGGTAGGCGGGCAGGCTGGGGAACAGACTGCCGGCCACCATGTCCATCATGGTCTCGCCGCTCTGCATGGCCACCCGCTGGAACAGGCCCTTGGCGCCGGGGGAGGTGAGCTGGCCGCCGAGCGCCAGCGCCCCGTAGGAGACGCCGAAAGCGGTCACGTTCGACGGGTCGCCGCCGAAGGCCGCCGCGTTGCGCCTGACCCAGCGCAGCGCCTCCTGCTGGTCCTGCAGGCCGTAGGTGCCGGAGTTCGCCAGGCCGGGGTAGCCGAAGCCGCTGAACACGCCCAGCCGGTAGTTGATCGTGACCACCACGACGCCGCGGGAGGCGAGCGCGCGGGCGTCGGAGAAGTGGCCGGCGCCCAGCGCGCCGTCGCCGTGGATCCACACCATCACCGGCAGCTTCCCGGCCACGGCCCTGGGCGTGGTGACGTTGAGGTACAGGCAGTCCTCGGTCGTGCTGACGGTCTTGGCGTAGGGGGAGCCGACCTGCGGGCACATGTGGCCCGGCTTGGTGGCGTCTTTGGTGCCGCTCCACGCCCGCACCGGTCGTGGTGCGGCCCAGCGTCCAGCGGTGGCGTAGCGGATGCCCTGGAACAGGCGGTGCTCGGTGGTGACGGCGCCCCGTACGGCTCCGGTGTCGGTCCGCACGACCGCCGGGTCCCGGGCCGGCGGGGCGGCGGCGCAGCCGGAGAGCAGCACGGCCGTCGCGAGGAGGATTCTCATGCCGTCCACGGTGTCGAATCCCCGGCCAGGTCAGAAGGTTCGTCGATCCTGGATCGCCCAGGACAAATGTCACGGGCCTGCGGGCGTCCGCGACGCTCGGCACTACCATCTCCGAGACGGGATCCAGATCGGAACGGAAGACATGAACGATCACCAGCTGCCGGCGAGCCTCCGCCAGCTGTTCGCCGACGGCGGCCGGGGCCGTACGCTCTCCGTCGGGCTGCCGGAAGGCGACATCGTGTGGCCCGATCCCGGATACACGCGGCGGCCCGAGGCGAAGCGGCCGGCCTTCTGGATGAGCGACGAGCCGGTGAGCGGCGCCGAGTGGGCCGCCCTGCGGGCCCAGCACCACCGCTCGGGGCTGTGGCCGGTGCTGCTCGACGAGTCGGCGCAGCCGTGGTCCACCGGGCAGGTGATGCCGGACGAGGTCGCGCTGGTCGACGGCTTCACCGCGGCGGGGTTCATGGCCGAGGTCTGGGCGGAGTGGGTGGCGCAGATGCCGCCCGACTCGCTGGCGGAGATCGAGCCGTTCGGGGCGCTCTGCCCCGGGCTGGCCGAGCCGGGCGAGCTGCGGGCCGGTCCCGGCGAGGTGGCCGACTGGTACGCGGGCGAGCTGGCCGCCCGCGCCATGCCGATGGGCCTGGCCGCGGCCAACCGGAGCGCCGACGCGCTGGCGGTCATGGGCTGGCAGGGCGCGCTGCACCACAACGAGTGGATGGTCCCGCTGGCGGCGGTGGTGCGCAGCTGGGAGGACCGGTTCGGCGCCCGCGTGGTCGGCATGGGCTTCAACACCCTCGACCTCAGCGTGGCCGCGCCGCCGGTCGGCCGCGACCACGCGGTGCACGTGGCCGCCGAACACTGGACGTTCTGCCCCGACAACATCGTCCAGGGCCCCGGCGACCTGTACGGCTACGCCGAGCAGATCCGGGGCCGCCACCACTGGTCCTTCTGGTGGGACTAGCCGGGACTTTTACCAGGCCGCCGGGGGCGCGGACGTTGACTCGCGATCATCGCGTGCGAAAGATCGGGGTTCACCGGTCATTCCGCCATGAAGGGTTTCAGCCGTGCTGAAGATCACGGCTGGGCCGGCGACTCCAGGCGTTCGCACGAGAGGGCTCACGAAATCATGGCCGATTACAACGTCGACGTCCAGCTGACGGACGCGGCCGATGCCAAGTCCGTCCAGTTCATCAACATGACCATCGGGTCGGCGCCGCCCGGCGCCAAGCAGTTGCGGGGCGAATGGCGCGGGGCGTCGGTGTTCGTGCCGTCCGCCCAGGGGGAGTTCGACTGGGACGGCCGCCCGGGGCAGAACGTCGCGTTCGTCTTCGACGGGCCGTCGGCCGGGGCGCGACTGGTCGTCGGTCTCAACGACTTCGCCACCTCGCAGGGCGGCCTCCCGCAGCGGGGCGCCACGGGCGGCGGTACCGTGCTCGACCCGGCCAACCCCGCGTTCCTGGGGACCATCCGGTGGAGCATCATCTGAGACCGGGGGCCCGGCCGGACGGGTCCGGCCGGGCCTCGGACCGTTAGTAGAAGGCGTTCTCGGGTTCGGGCAGTTCGATCTCCGGCGGGCCGACCCACATCGACCTGCTCGTGGCCATGTCGTTAGCGGTCAGCGGGGCGGACAGGACGAGCGGGATGACGATCTTGCTCTTGGCCAGGTCGACGGTGACGTTGGCGCCGGTGGCCGCCTCACCGCTGTAGGTGGAGTCGGTGCCCGCCAGGACCAGGGCCATCCGGTGGCCCTTCTTGAAGACGTAGTCCTGCGGCAGCGTGTCCCACTTCACCCGGCCGTAGGTGCCCGCGGGCAGCGGCTCGGGGGTGCTGAGCGAGTCGCGGTTCTGCACATCGATCCAGCCGCGGGCGACGATCTCCATCGGGCGGGTGGCCACGTTCGTGACGACCTTCCGGTAGCAGGCGTCGTCGGCGGCCGTGCTCTCGCCGTGGCAGCTCTCCTCGGTGAGCGTGGTGATGCCCTGGCCGCGCCGCCAGTCGACGCGGGTGTCGTCGCCGAAGTCGACGAGCAGCGCCGTCAGGTTCGAGGTGGGCTTGTCGAGGGCGACGCGCAGATCCACGGCGGGCGTGCCGGACAGCCGCAGGTCGAGCGGGAGCGGCCCGGTCGTGTACGCCAGGCGGCCGGGCTTCGGGACGCCCACGTCGGCCACCATCGCCGTCTCCGACTGCCGGACGTCGGTGAAGGTCGCCGTGCTGCCGCGGCCGGCGGGCACCAGGCCGAGCGAGCCGTCGGCGGCCGGGCGCATCGGCACCTTCAGGGCGTGCGGGGCCGGCCAGTCCCGCTGGGTGATCCAGCGGTCGGGGCCGATCTGCACGTCGGCGCGCGGCTCGCGCATGATGCCGTTCTGCACGCCGTACAGCCAGTGGTCGAACCAGCGGTGCAGGGTGTCCACCCACAGGTCGCGCCGGCCCTCGAAGTCGAACGGGTCGACGTGCTGGTACTGCCCGACCCACACCTTGCGCGGCACGCCGCGGTCGGCGAGCGCCTGCCACCAGCGCGACCAGGTGTCGGGCTTGACGTTGAGGTCGTTGACGGTGTGGACGGCGAAGACGGCCGCCTTCACCTTGGAGACCCTGGCCAGCGAGCCCGCCACGTAGTCGCGCTCGGCCCAGAAGGCGTTGTAGTCGCCGGTGTCGTCGCCGTCCTCGGCGTCCTGCCGCGCCCGCACCGCCGCGCACTTGGGCTCGGGGTCGGTGTCGACGTAGTTGGCCAGCCAGGAGGAGTAGTCGTAGTTGTAGACGACGCCGTTGGAGCGCTGGTACTGGTACCACGAGCTGATCGCGGAGATCGGCACGATCGTCTTCAGCCCGTCCACGCCGGTGGCGGCGACGCCGTTGGCGAGCGAGCCGTCATAGGACTTGCCGATCATCGCGGCCTTGCCGGTGGTCCAGGTCGCCGCGACGCGGTTGCCGTCGGGGCCGAAGGCCCTGGCCCGGCCGTTCAGCCAGTCGATGACCGCCTTGCCGCCGAGCACGTCGGCCCGGCCGCCGGTGTCGGGGCAGCCGTCGGACTTGGTGGTGCCCACCATGTCCACGTGCAGCACGCCGTAGCCGCGCGGGACGAAGAAGTTGTCGTAGTAGAGCGGGAACCTCTCCACATTGCCCGCGGCGTCGTAGACCTTGCGCTCGGCTTCGTTTCCTCTGCCGGAGTTGTCGTAGTAGGGGCTCTCATCGATGATCACCGGGACCTTGAATCCCGGCCCCGACTCCTTGGGCCTGATGATGTCCACGCGAACCCGGTCAAGGCTGCCGTCGGCGTCGCTGTCCACACTCGACTCGACGTAGACGTGCTCGCGGACGGCGTCGGCGTAGGAGAAGACCGGCTGGGTACGGCCCTGCTCGATCTTGACGCCCGGCGGGGCCGCCGCCATGGCGGGGGTGGCGCCCGTCGCGACGACGGCTAAGGCGATGAAGGCTGCTCGTAACTTTGGCACCGCATGTCCTCCAGAAAATCAGGGGAAACATGCGCAATATCCATGATTGATCGTGCAATGACAAGGTAGTTCCGCCCTATGGTGCGAATCATGACATTCCGTGGCTGTCTGCTCGGTGGCGCTATCGGTGACGCCCTGGGCGCGCCGATCGAGTTCCAGTCGATGCGGGAGATCCGCATGCACCACGGTCCCACCGGCGTGGAGGGGTACATCCACGACTGGCGCGGCCGGCTGGGCCTGATCACCGACGACACGCAGATGACGCTGTTCACCGTCGAGGGCCTGCTCCACGGCCTCGACCCCGAGCCGGTACGGCAGGCCTACCTGCGCTGGCTCGACACCCAGGAGCACACCGCTCCCCCGCCCGCCGACCTGCCGCACCGCACCGGCACCCTGCGGCACGAGAGCTGGCTCTACTCCAGGCGGGCGCCCGGCAACACCTGCCTGTCGGGGCTGCGCAGGGACTTCCCCGGCCCGGCCGCCGGCGGGCAGCCCGGCCCGGTCAACCCCGGCTCCAAGGGGTGTGGGACGGTGATGCGGTCGGCGCCGTTCGGGCTGGCCGTGGCCGATCCGAAGGCGGCCTTCGACCTGGCCGCCGCGTGCGCGCAGATCACCCACGGGCACCCGACCGGGTACCTGGCGGCGGGGGCCTTCGCCGCGATCATCCGGTACCTGGCCGACGGGGATCCGGTCGCGGTCGCCGTCCAGCAGGCTCGCGAACTGCTGGCCACCTACCAGGGGCACGAGGAGACCGCCGAGGCGCTGCGGCGGGCCGTGGAGCTGGCCGGGCCGGGCGGCCCCGCCCCCACCCCCGAGCTCATCGAGTCGATGGGCGGCGCGTGGGTAGCCGAGGAGGCGCTGGCCATCGGCGTGTACTGCGCGCTGGCCGAGCCGTCGTTCGAGGCGGCGCTGCTGCTGGCGGTCAACCACTCCGGCGACAGCGACTCGACGGGGGCGGTGTGCGGCAACATCCTCGGCCTGGTGCACGGCGAGGCGGGGCTGCCGCGGACGTGGGTGCGCGAGCTGGAGGGCCGGGAGACCATCATCCGGCTGGCCGACGAGCTGGCGCGGTACGCGTGAAGTCGGACAGGCGGTACCAGGCCGCGTAGTCGCCGTACACGATCAGGTTGTCCTGGTAGCTGTGGCGGGCCGGGTCGTAGTGGCCGCCGCAGGTCACCAGCCTGATCGCCGGGCCGCCCGTGGTGCCGAAGACCTTGCGCACCGGGAAGGCGTCCTTGCCGACCTCCTGGACGGCGGTGGTTCTGAACACCACGACCCTGCCGTCCTCGCGCACCACCGCGACCGTGTCGCCCTTCTTCAGCTTGCTGAGGCTGGCGAACACCGCCGGGCCGGTCCTGGTGTCCAGGTGGCCGACGAGGACGGCCGCGCCCGGCTCGCCCGGCGTGGGCCCCCGCCGGTCCCAGCCGGCCAGGTTGGCGTCGGACAGCGGCGGCGCGGACAGCTTGCCGCCCGCGCCGCCGTCGATCTCGACGACGGGGGCGTTCACGCCCGCGCGCGGGATCACCACGCCGAGCGGGTCGGCCTCGCCCGGTTCGCCGGACTGCGGGTCAGGCCAACCGTTGTCCTTGACCTGGGCGGGCACCACCACGCCCGGCTTGACCGCGTACTCCGCCCTCGCTCCGGATACCGCCTTGCAGCCGGTGAGCGCGACGACCGGCAGGAGCAGGACGGCCGCCAGCGCACGACGCCGCTCAGCCACGCATCCGCGCCCGGCGCCTGGCCACCACCAGCGCGGCGCCCGCGAGCACCGCGCCCCCGCCCACCAGCCAGCCGACCTGGCCACCGGCGCTCTGCGCGGGCTCCTCCCGCTGGACGGCCTGCTTCCGGTTCGCGGTCAGGGCGAGGCCGCCGCCGCCGGTGTCGGGGCCGAAACCGTCGACAACCATGAAGAATCCGACCGAGCGCCTGCCACCATCGCCGAACCCGCCGTCAGCGAACCCGCCGTCAGCGAACCCGCCGTCGCCGCACCCGTCATCGCCATCCCGGCACCCGAACCCGCCGTGACCGCATCCATTGCTGCCGCCCCGGCACCCGTCACCGCACCCGTCACCGCCACCTCGGCACCCGTCACCGCACCCGTCGCCGCCGCCCCGGCATCCGTTGCCGCCGTCGCAGCAGTCGTCGTAGTCCTCGCAGCTCACTTCCACGACGTAGCGGCCGGGGTCGGCGTACGGTGCCACCTCGGCCTCGTCGCTGACCCAGAAGCCCTCGCCCTCCTCCTCCAGTTCGACGTCCGTGTCGAAGCCGTCCGACTCGGCGAAGGCCGATCCCGCGCCCTCGCAGCCGAAGGCCTCCACGATCAGGGGGTCGCCCGGCTCGGCCCTGTAGGGGGAGATGCTGACGTCGTCGCCCCGGCTCGCCGAGGCCGAGCCCGCCGTACAGGCCAGCACAAGACCGGCCATCCCCACCGCCACGCCCATCCGCGCCCGAAACGCCATCGTCCCCCCCAGGAAAGGATCTACCTCTGGCGGCTTCCTACCCGTTCCCGCCATCGACGCCCGCCCACCAAGGGCAAAGTCCTCACCAGGGGCTTTGATGACCAGTTTTGTTGGGTTTTCCTCCGCACCTTGGTTGGGACAGGGCGCAGTCAAGAACCACCGGCGACCTCAAGTGATTTTTCGTGATCTGGCCGACCTGTCCCGGATATGCATCGTGCCGGGAATACCCCTGGGTGGTATCTGGTTCATGCGATCATGACCCGTTTTGAGGCTCTCACCCCCGACACCGCCACGGGGGCCGCGAAGGACATGCTCGCCGACATCGTGGAACGGCACGGCTCGGCGAGCAGGATGCTCAGCACGATGGCGCACTCGCCCGCCGTGCTCGGCGGATACCTCGGCCTGAACAAGGCGATGAAGCGCGCCAAGCTCGACCGCCGCGTCAGCGAACGGATCTCGCTGGCCGTCCAGGAGGTCCAGGGGTGCGCGCTCTGCCTCGGGGCGCACGAGCGGTCCGCCAGGTCCCTCGGGGTGAGCGAGGAGGAGATCGCGCTGGCCAGGAAGGGCACATCGGCGGACCCGGCCGTCGCCGCGATGGTGGAGTTCGGGCTGCGGGTGTACACCTCGCCCGCGACCATCACCAGCGAGCAGGTGGCCGCGCTGCGGCGGCACGGGTACGGCGACCGCGAGATCGCCGACGTGGTCGGAGTCGTCGCGATCAACATCATGACCGGCGCCTTCAACCTCGTCGCGGGCCTGGAGCCGGACCAGCACGACTCCTGACGCGTGGGCGCCCGGCCGACGGCCGGGCGCCCGCCTCACATCCCCACGTAGTTCTCCGCCAAGGTGGTGGCCGCCGCCTCGGAGGAGGTCACGTAGTCCAGGTGGGAGGTCTGCAGCCGCGTGCCGTACGCGTCGTCGGACTCGAAGGTGTGCAGCAGCGTCGTCATCCACCACGAGAAGTGCTGGGCCCGCCACACCCGGCGCAGGCAGGCGTCCGAGTAGCCGTCCAGCAGCCCGGTCTCTCCTTCGCCGAAGAACGCGGCCAGGGCCTCGGTCAGCACCCGCACGTCCGAGACGGCCAGGTTCATTCCCTTCGCCCCGGTGGGCGGGACGATGTGCGCGGCGTCCCCCGCCAGGAACAACCGGCCGTACCGCATGGGCTCCACCACGAAGCTCCGCATGGGCGTCACCGACTTCTCCAGGATCTCCCCGGTGGCCAGCGTGAACCCGGGCACGGTCTCCAGGCGGGTCTTCAGCTCGGCCCAGACGCGCTCGTCCGGCCAGGACTCCAGCGGTTCGCCCGCGGGAACCTGCAGGTAGAAGCGGCTGATCTCGGGCGATCGCATGCTGTGCAGCGCGAACCCGCGTTCCGTGCGGGCGTAGATGAGCTCCGAGGCCGACGGTTTGACCTGGGCGAGGACGCCGAGCCAGGCGAAGGGGTAGTCGCGCGAGAACTCGGTGAGCGCCCCGGCGGGGACGGACGGCCGGGACACCCCGTGAAAGCCGTCGCAGCCCGCGATGACGTCGCAGTCCAGCCGCCCGCCCTCGAAGGTGATGGACGGGGAGGCGGTGTCGAGGCCGTGCAACGCCACGTCCCGCACCTCGAACCTGACGTCCCCGCCGACGGCGAGCCTGGCCGCGATCAGGTCCTTGACCACCTCCTGCTGGCCGTACACGGTGACGGAGCGGCCGGGCACGAGCCGGTCGAAGGCGATGCGGTGGCCCGCGCCGCCGTACCTGAGCTCGATGCCCTGGTGCACGAGCCCCTCGCGGAGCAGCCGGTCGCCGACGCCGGACGCGACGAGGGTGTCGACGGTGCCCTGCTCCAGGACTCCGGCTCTGACGCGGCGCTCGACGTGTTCGCGGGAGCGCAGCTCCAGCACGACCGACTCGATGCCGCGCAGGTGCAGCAGATGGGACAGCAGCAGTCCCGCGGGCCCCGCCCCGATGATCCCGACCTGAGTACGCATGGGGCGAGCATCCGGGCAGACGCGACACAAGGTGTAGCCTGTGCTTCCGCTCAGCGGAAGAGGTGAGGCGAATGTCCGGCGGCGCCCGCGAGCCGGGTCGCACGGTGACCTCCCGCGTCCTGGCCATCCTCGGCGCCTTCGACGCCGACCATCCGCGGCTGACGCTGACCGAGATCGCGCGGCGCAGCGGCGTGGCGCTGAGCACGGCGCACCGGCTGGTGGCCGAGCTGGAGGAGTGGCACGCGCTCAGCCGTACCGCCGACGGCCGGTTCCACGTCGGCCTGCGGCTGTGGGAGCTCGGCCAGCTCGCGCCCGGCCTGCTGCACGAGGTCGCGCATCCGTGGCTGCAGGAGCTGTTCACCGCCACGGGCGAGCACGTCCACCTGGCCGTCCGCGACGGCCTCGAGGTCTTGTACGTCGACCGGGTGTACGGCAGGCGCGCGGTGCCCATCGTCGCCCGCGCGGGCGGCCGGCTCCCCATGCATCCCACCGGGGTGGGCAAGGCGCTGCTGGCGTTCGAGGCGGACTGGTTCGTGGCCTCGTACCTGGCGCGCACCCTGGAGCGGCCCACCGCGCACACGATCACCGAGCCCGGCCGCCTGGCCCGCGAGCTGCGGCACGTGCGCGAGCGCGGCTACGCGGTGACGCACGAGGAGATGACGCTCGGCTCCTGCTCGGCGGCGGCGCCCGTCCTGGTGGGCCGCCGGCCGGTGGCTGCGGTGGGCATCGTCGTGTCCTCGCGCCGGGCCCGCGAGCTGCCCAAGCTGGTCGACCCGCTGCTGGCCGTCACCGGCCGGATCGCGCACACCTATCAGTCGACGCTGGCCCGCACGGCCCCCGACCGCTGAAGGGCCTCCGCGGCCCGCTCCTCCACCGCGACGGCACGGGCCGCGAGCGACGCCAGCTCGTCCAGTCCGTCCAGCGGATCACCGCGCACGACGTCCTCGGCCATCGAGTCGGCCGCGGCGGCCATCGCCGACCAGCACCCGCCCGCCTCCCGGTACAGTCCGGCGGCCTCAGCGAGGCCCGGCGACACCAGAGGCGCCGCCTCGTCGAGGAATCCGGCGTACAGCGGCCGCATCGCCCCCGGCGCCCCGTACTCCTCCTCCAGGCACAGGCGCAGCCGCGTCAACGCCGAGACCAGCTTCTCCGGCGTCGCGAACCTGGCCCGCCACCCCTTCCTCGGATCGCCGAGCTGCGCGGCCAGCTTGCGCATGCCCGACAGCCCGAAGTTGACGTCGAAGGCGTGCCCGAGCACCGGCCCGGTGAGGTGCCGGTAGGTGGTGGTGACGGCGTCCCGGATCGCCGCGGGCAGGTCGAGGTCGTCCGGCCGCCCGGTCACGGCGATCAGCCGATGCCGCCCCTTGCGATGCCCGCCCCAGGCCGCCATCAGCACCTCCAGCGCCACCTGCTCCGGCCGCGGGCCCTCGTCGTCGACGAGGACGAGCTCCCCCCTCGACCCCGGTCACCGCGATCTCGTAGGCGTCCCCGAACGGCATGCCCTCATGCCACGGCAGCCGGAACCGGTCGACCAGGCACAGCGCCGCCCGCCCGCCCGGCGACCTCCCGCAGGTTCCGCTCGGCCACCCGCGCGCTCCCGGTCCGCCTGATCTCGTACGGCACACCGGCCCGCTCCAGCGCGGCGGGAACGAACGGCTCAGGATGATGCTGCGCGACGACGGTCATCGTGGGGAACTTGCCGTAGTCGAAGACCGCATACTTGACATCCTCCCCACGAACAAACCCAGGGGATTCCAGCCCTCACGGGTCGGATCTTCCTGCTTCACGGGCGACTGCCCACGCACACCCGAAGGCGGGCGACCGGTCTCACGTGGCCTCCACAGGCTTCACATCCCGCCAGCCCGGCGGTAGGTCCGAACAGGCCAGCCTGGTTGTCACCAGCCCATCCGAACACACGAACGATACCAAGGAAGTGGCCACCGTGACGCGGAACAGAAATGGTCACCGCACCGCTCGGGCCTTGACGGCCCTCCCGCGCTCCCGATTCCTCCCCAGGGCCGAAGCCCGGGGTCTCCTCGGGAGTCACCGATGAACCCGATCCCCCCACCCAGCCCGGCGACCATCGCGGTGACCGGGGCCGCCTTCGCCTACCGCATCAGCCGCACCGCGGAGGTGCCGAGACCGGTGGGCAGGAACGAGAACGCGGCGCTGCGGGTGCGCCGCAGCTCGGCGTCGGTGTAGCGGGCGCACTTGGCGTGCCACTCCAGGATGCCCGACATCCAGTCCTTGAGGTCCTCGGCGTGGCGGAGGAGCAGGTCGCGGGTCGCCTGCTCCAGGTCGGACGCGTCCAGCATCGCGGGCAGGTCGTGGTCGGCGAGATGCTCGAACTGCCGCATCCGCTCGGCCATCAGGTCGGCCACCACGTCGCGGGCCCGCATCCGGTCGATGCCGAGGAAGTTCTCCACGACGAGGACCAGGTTGTGCACCTCGCCCTCGTACTCGATCTCCTTCTGGTAGGAGAACAGGTCGTTGGTGAAGCAGGCGTAGTCCTGGGCGGCGGTGTCGAGTTCGCGCAGCACGCGGGTCTGGTAGATCTCCTCGGGCACCTCGTCGGAATGCGCGAGCCTGGCCAGCGCCATCGTCATGTCCGAGCCGAACGTCTTGCGCCGCATCTCGATGTAGTCGACCGGGTCGGGGATGCGGTTCTGCGCCTGGTTGTTCAGCTCCCAGAGCCAGCTCGAGGTCATGTCCTCGACGGTGGCGCGGAACTGCCGCCTGGCCTCCGGCGACATCGGCCCCGCCGTACGCTGCCACAGGTCGGCCAGCCCCCGCTCGATCTGGTTGACCGGCACGGGGACGGGCTCGCCGTCCAGCGGCATGAACGCGGGCAACCGGTCGTTGCAGAGCTTGGCCGCCGCCAGGCCGCGGGTGGTCCCGAACACGGCCGGGAAGTAGTCGTCGGCGTAGGTGCCCCAGGCCAGCCAGTCGGAGGAGAGGTTGAGCTGGTCCCGCTCGGCGTCGGCGTGGATCATCGCCGCGCAGTGCGCGAAGTCGAAGCCCTTGAAGCGCCGCTCGTCCCACAGCGCGCCCGTCTGCAGGCCCGGCACCACGTCGAAGAAGCCCATCCGCCCTGCCCAGTCCAGCCCCCAGCGGCGCGAGGCGTCGAGGTGGGGGCTGGTCCGGTAGGCGTAGGGCATGTACAGGTCGGGGATCGGCAGGTGCCCGACCGGGGCGAACAGTGTGTTCGAGTGCCGCCTGGCCCTGGCCTCCACGCCCTGGCGCAGCGACGACAGCACCTGCCTGACACCCTCGGTGCCCAGGCCCGTCGGCCCGGCGAACGGGTCGGCGACCGCGCCCTCGTTCATGTACCTGCTGGAGCGGGCGTGCCACTCCTGGCCGCCCGACTGCCAGTCCTGCAGGCCCTTGACGTAGGCGGCGACCGCCGCCGCCTCCTGCGGCCCGGCGGCGTACTCGGCCAGCAGCGCCGGCACCTCGACCAGCGCGGTGTCCTCGAACTGCTGCATCCGGGAGGTGAGCACCTCGTTGACGAGCTCGGCCGCCTCCTGCGTCGAGCAGTCGAAGAAGTGCTCGAAGACCAGCACGGCGTTGGAGTTCTCGCCCTCCTCGCGGACCTCGCGCTGGTAGGAGAACAGGTCGTTGCGCAGGTGCACGGCGTCGGAGAAGGTGTCCGACAGCACCCGCATGGGCCTGGTGGCGGCGATCGCGTCGGGGATCTCCGCGCCCGCGGCGTACTCCACCAGGTTGGCCGACCAGGGGGCGCCGCCGACCCGGCGGCGCATCTGGATGTACTCGATGGGGTTGGCGATCCGCCCCCTGTCGATGTTGTCCAGCTCCCACATCGACTCGACCATCAGGTTGTGCGTGCTGGTGATGAAGCGCCGCCGCCAGTCCTGCGACATCGACGGCACGGTGCGCTCCCACAGGTCCTTCAGCCCCGCCTCGGCCGGGTTGGTCACCTCCGGCGGCTCCTGGCCGTCGTAGGTCATGAACAACTCCAGCCGGTCCAGGTACGCCTGGGCGCCCGCGAGGTCGCGGGAGTACTTGAACTGCTCCAGGAAGTCGTCGTCGAAGAAGAACACCCACACATACCAGTCGGTGATCAGGTCGAGGGTGGGGCCGTCGCAGTCGGGATGGGTGTAGGCGCACATGAGCGCGTAGTCCATCCTGGCCAGCGCCTCCTCGTCCCAGACCAGGCCACCGGCGGGAGTGGGCGTGTCGAGCATGCCCATCCGCTTGGCCCAGTCCATGCTGTGGGCGCGGGTGCTCTCCAGGTGGGGGTTGAGCCGGGCGGGATACGTCAGGTAGAACTCGGGCAGCGTGAAAGCCTGCATGGGGGTGCCTACTCTCGTGGACCGACTCCGTCACTATAAGTGATGACTCTGGCACCTGGAGTAGGGGGACGCAATCCCTCCGAGACCGCTTCGCGAGCGCCCCTGCGCCGAGCCCCCTCACCCGCCAGGCAGAGACTGGGGGAACCGGAACACCCCGTCCGGGTCGTAGGCGGTCTTGGTGCGGCTGAGTCTGGGCAGGTTGGCGCCGTAGTAGGCGCGCCCCCAGTCCGGCAGGGACGTGCTGGGCCGCTACAGCACACCACCCGAAGGTGGAGCCGGGTACCCGCTTCGGACGGCTTCTCCATGATGCGCCCGGGGTGTCCAGTAGGCCGTTGGGCGGTGCGCGGCTCTCGTGGAGTTCGCGATCTGGTGTCCGGAATCGCACAGGTCCCGTCTCGCACCGCAGGCCGGAACACCTCCGAACATGCGAAAGCCCTCAAAGCCTGAGGCGTTCGAGGGCCTGGCGACTATCAATCCATTTGGTACAGCCTGGTCAGCGTTTCGGTCAGGTCGACACGCGGCGATTCGGTCGCAAGCTCGCGAAGCTGGTCAGCGAATGCGAGCGCCTGCTCGCGGGACAGACGCGGCTCGATGCCCGTGTAGAACACCAGGATGTCGCCCCAAAGGCGAGCGCACGGCAGAGAACGGGACTGGAGGGGAGATCACCATGATGGAAATGAGTCTCCCCTACCCGACCGACACTTTCGCTACCGATTCAGGCCCGGCGCGACCTCACATCGTCGCGCCCCGCATGCCGCACTCCCCACGCCGGTAGGTCTTCACCGGCTCGCCCTCACCTTCGTCAGCTCGCTGTACGCCTTCCGCTACGCAAGGCGAACGGTTCGACGAGGCGGCCAAGGCGTTCTTCTGCTGCATGACCAGGGACGTCGCACAGGCTTCTGATACATGACCAGGGACGTCGCGCAGGGGGGCAGGCCGTTCGAGCCGCACACCTTCGGGACGAAGTCCGACCTTCGCAGCTCCGGGCGCATCGCGTTGCCTCTCGTCTCCCCGCGCGGCGACGACGTCGCCTGGTTGGCGAAGTGGCTGCACCTCCACCTCTCCAGCCTGCTGCGGGCCAAGTCGTCCTCCGCTGAGGAGACGACCTACATCGGGCTGGAGGCTCCCACTGACCTCCCGGAGAGGGCTCGGGTCTACCCGCTTGCCACCCTGCACGAGCTCATTCCGGCCTGATACCGTGGGCGGCGCAAGGCCATGGGAGGGCTTCCTTCTCACACCTCACGGAACCGGTCAGCCCGTATGGGCGCCGGTAGGATCTAGCTCTCCCGCTTTCCTTGCACTCAGGCAGATGAGGCCATTCGCGGGCTTCCTTCTATCCTGGTCCAGGTAGGCCCATATGGGCCTGCCGGAGTTCCCGAGCCTTCCTCAGGCCAAGTTGCGGGCCTTGTAGATCTCATACGACCGTATCCGAGAGAAGCCCGGCCGTCAGAATGGCGAAGGCGATCACCGTGGCCCAGCCCCCGGGGTCGCTTGGAGCATGGATGCACAAGGGTGTTCCTTACGGCGCAACACGTAGGCGCGGATGGCGGGCTCGTCGAAGTCGAGGAGACTCACAACTCGGGCACGGCTGGCGCCTCGCCGTACAGGCGTAGGGTCGCCACCATCTCACCTGCCGGGTCCTGCCAAGCCTGAACTCTCGGGTCGTCGTAGTAGAGGCTCGGGTCGCGGCTTTCGTTCGACGACGCCACGTGCTTCTGGAACAGGTCGTTCAGGTCGTCGATTCGGCGCCACTGCTCGTCCGCCAGATCGTGGACCTGGAACACCTCGGGCTGGTCGGCCGGCCATGAGTCCGACAGGACGGCCGCGAACCAGAAACGGCGGCCCCGCCACTGCAATGCTCCGGAGAGCGGGCCGTCGTAGTAGTCCCAGACGAACAGGACTTCGACCTCCTCACGCGTGAGCTGAGGCAGGTCCGGGTGATGTTCCAGCCTCATGGGCGACTCCTCCTTGAAGTGGTGGTCACGCAGGACCGGCGCGTGAACGTCCAAGAGGCTGCGAACGGCGGCGCGAGAGAGTGGTCACGGCGGGTCTCCTGGGGGGAGCAGCTTCCGAAAGCCGGTGCGGTCGTCCAACGGCGTACCAACGTGTCAGTACCGCCGTCAGCCACTCCCTGCTGCAGGTGTCGTCGATCTCCGTGCGGACCTCCAGACACAAATCAGTGCACCGGCCGAGATTATCCTCACCCGAACCTGAGAACTCCATCCACGTGATCGCATTCATAGCCGTTCCCGAGGGAGCGGCGGTACGCGAAGGAGTTCAACCATGCCCAAATACCTCATTCAGGCGAACTATTCCACGAACGGCATCAAGGGGGTGCTACGAGACGGAGGCACCTCACGACGCCAGGCCGTGCAGCGCATGACCGAGAGCGTCGGCGGCCGGGTCGAGCAGATGTACTTCGCGTTCGGCGACAGCGACGTCTACGTCATCGTCGACATGCCGAACAACGTGGCCTCGGCCGCTGTGGGCCTCACCGTGTCGGCAGCCGGAGGAGCACGAACCAAGACGGTTGTCCTGCTGACTCCGGAGGAGGTCGACGAGGCCGCGCGACAGGAGGTGGACTACCGAGCCCCCGGTACATGACAGCACCTCAGCGAGAGTCATGGTCGCGCCCAGCCTCACGCGATACCGGAGGGCGTGCGGAATCGGACTGGCGCACGCAGGACGCGCAGAACCTGCGTTCGGTCGAGCACCGGTGCGCCTCGATCACGGCGGCGACCTCCATAGCGTGGGCTCTCGTCGTACCTGGACGGCGAGGATGGGAGCGACAACCTCAAGTGCCACGACGCGGCCGGCCGGCACCCGGACGCGAAGGGACACTCTGCTCATCCCGTCCTCGCCGATCTGGCGGAGGCCTTATGGCCGGCACAGGTGCGCCGTTCGTAGCCTGCGGCGGTGCCAGGTGAGGGACTTGTGGCGTCGGAGGAGCGGCTGGGGTATGAGCTGCCGGACATTGTTGGCACGTACTCCCACATCTCGCCCGCGATGGTGAAGCAGATCGTTGACGGTCTCCAACGGTTGAGCGAGGACGCTTTCAAGGAGCGAGCGAAAATCGCGGGCGGGCGCTCTCCGATGCCGCTTCTAGATGAGCTTTCTGACGCTTCACAGGAATCTCATTTCCGAAGATCGTCCCAATCCCGTTTCCGAACACTGGGGTCTCTGCAGGTGGGCGGTACTGATATCGAACCAGTGAACGTTTTTCATCTCGATTCGCGGAGTTGGAGGACGAGGATGGCTTTGACGAGTTGCCCTGTCAGGAGTGGGCAGCAGCGGAGTTTGCGCAGGATGCGCCAGGTCTTCAACTGCGCGTTGGCGCGTTCACCGGGGCTGCGGAGCTTGGCGTGGGCGGAGTTGGCGCTCTTCTGTGAGGTTGGCTTGTCGCGGCCTTTGTAGGGCACGCGCACGTGCTCACCGGCGCCGACGTAGCCCTTGTCGGCCAGAGTGATCAGGCCTGCGGCCTTCAAGCGGCGCGGGATGCCCCAGATCCGGGCGGCCTTCAGGTCGTGTACGGAGCCTGGCAGGGAGCCGGAGGTCCACAGCGGGGTGCCATCGGGAGTGGCCAGGACCTGGATGTTCATGCCGTGCTGCTTGTGCTTGCCGGAGCAGAAGGGGCGATCGGCGGCCACCCGGTCGATCGGGATGAGGGTGCCGTCCAGCACCAGGTAGGGGTAGCCGGCGCGTTTGGCGGCCCGTAACGCCTGGTCCAGGCGGGGTGAACGGTGGGCGAGCAGGGCGATGGCCTCGCGGATGTAGCGCCAGGCGGTGGCCACCCCGATGCCGAAGCCTGCGGCGATCTCTGTCAGAGTCTCGCCTTTGCGCAGGTGGACGAGCACGAGCAGGGCCTGCTGTCCAGGGTTGAGGCGCCGCCATGGCGACTTGATCGTCTTGCGGTGGCGGCGGATGAGGCCGGCCACGTAGTTCAGCGTTGAACGCGACAAATCGACCGCAGCGCGATAGAACAGCACCCAGAGCTCCTGGTGGTGACGGTGATGGTTGTGGTGATCAACCCGTCTACCAGGAGCTCTGCTACGTCATGAGGGGAAAGCCAGACCCGCGATCATGCTGTGACCCAGCCATCCGCCGCCAGGGATGGAAAAGGCTCACTACGTCGCCCGACTCCTGCAGGAAGAACGCCGACTACGCGGCACTCCGAAAGACAGCCGGGCCCTGACCCCGTTCCGCCAGGCGGTCATGGTGCTTGGCTGGTTCCGCGGCGAGCGCGACATTCCCAAACTCGGCCGCGACCACCGCGTCTCCCGGGCCACCGCCTACCGCTACATCCACGAGGGCATCAAGGTCCTGGCAGCTCAAGCACCGGACCTGCCCGAAGCCCTCGACCGCGCACAAGCCGACGAACTCCCCTATGTGATCTTGGACGGCACGCTGGTCCCCATCGACCGATGCGCCGAGCAGACCCTCAGCGTCAAGGGCGAGCCCATCGACGTCTGGTACTC
>NZ_JBEYZF010000012.1:0-256577 GCF_040645915.1 Nonomuraea sp. NPDC046570
GTACTGCACTCGGGAGGGTGTGGGAGAGTAGGTCGCCGCCGCACAAATATTGATACGAAAGGGCCACCCCGCATGGGGTGGCCCTTTCGTCGTTTACCCCTCCCGGGCGTTGATGCGAAAGGGCCACCCCGACGAGGTGGCCCTTTTTCGTTTCCCCCTCCGGCCGTGCCTTTCGACCCTCGCTCAGGTTCTCTCGTGTTCAGGTGCGGGAGCGGAGGATGAAGACGCCCCAGCCCAGGTGCTGCCTGCCGTACTCGAGGTGGGAGCGTCTGCTGCGGTGCAGGAAGTCGCGTATCGCGGGGGTGTCGGCGTCGTCGGGGTTGGCCAGGAGCCAGTCGCTGAGCGTGCGCCATTGGGGCGCGTAGTAGCGGTCCCAGTCGTCCTCGTTGGAGAGGACCATTTCGATGAGCTCGAAGCCGCTCGCCTCGAAACGGTCCTCCGTACCGGAGAGCGAGGTGAAGGTGCCGGGCTCGAAGCCGAGGGATTCGGCCGCTTCCGGAGGCGGCGGAGTGGCCCAGTAGCACTCGCCGACCAGCACGAGGCCGCCGGGGCGGAGTGCGAGGCGCATCAGGGCGAGTGTGCCCTCCAGGCCGCCGCCGATCCAGGTCGCGCCGATGCAGGAGACGAGATCGAAGGACGCGGGCTCGGCCTGGTACGCTCCCGCGTCACCGGCCACGAACTCCAGGCGCGACGACACCCCCAGCTCGGACGCCCGCCGGCGAGCCGCGTCCAGGAACACCTCGCTCAGATCCACGCCCACGCCGTGCAAGCCGTACCGGGCGGCCCAGCGGGCCAGCATCTCGCCCTTGCCGCAGGCGAGGTCGAGTTGGCGGCTGCCCTCCTCGATCCGGCAGATCTCGCCGATCAGGTCGAGTTTGCCGTCGCTGAGCGGGTTCAGCAGGCGGTGGCCGGCTTCGGATATCTCGTGAAAGCGTAGTGACATGCCGGTCATCTTCCTGGGATGTCCCGCTGGAAGCGATTGAATATCGGCATGGCGCGGGTGACGGCGTTCCGGCTGGCGGGGCACGGTCTTGGCGTGCGCGGGGCGGACGTCGTCGAGGCCGCTGGGCGCTGCGGGGTGCAGAACGCGCCGCAGGGAGCGGCGGGCCTGGCACTCAACGCCAGGGTCGACGACGCGACCGGCACCGAGGCGGCGATCGAACGGGACAGGACGCTGCTGCAGGCGTTCTCGCTGCGTGCCGCTCCGCATGTCTTCCCCGCTGCCGACGCCGGGGTCGTCACCCTCGGCCTGCTGCCCGACGGCGAGGAGGAACTGCGCGACTACCTGCCGGGCGCGCTGCAGGCCCTCGACAAGGTACGGCTGAGCGCCACCGACGCGGTCGAGCTGGCCGCCGCCGCCCTGCTGGAGGTGCTGGACGGCCGGGCGATGACCAAGAACGACCTCGGGCGCGAGCTCGGCGGCGCTCTCACCGACCGGCTGCCGGGCCACGCCGACCGGAAGGCCTGGCGGTCGGCGTCCTGGTACGCGTCGGGGCAGTTTCTCGGCGAGTCGATCGTGCGGTTCGTGCTGCCCGTTCTGTCGCTGAAGGGGCTGCTCTGGCATGGCGGGCGGGAAGGGCGTTCGCCGTTGCTTCGCCGTACCGGCCAATGGCTTGGCAGGGAGGTCGGGCGGCCGGTGCGGGGGGAGCTGATGCGGCGGTACCTGCGGTGTTATGGGCCGTCGAACGCGGAGGAGTACGCGGAGTGGGGTGGGATCGGGCGGGCGCGGGCCCGGCGGGAGTTCGCCGCCGAGGAGCTGGTCGAGGCCGAGGGCGGGCGGTGGATCCATGCTGCCGACGCCGACTTCTTCGCCTTCCCGCCCCGGCCTGAGGGGGTCAGGTTTCTGCCCCCGCACGATCCGTACCTGCAGACTCGGGATCGGGGGCGGCTCGTGTCCGATCGGGCATGGCGGCGGGAGATCTGGCGTTCCAGCGGCAACCCCGGGGTGGTGCTCAGCGACGGAGAGATCGTCGCGACCTGGCGGCCGAAGTCCACCGGCGAGCGCCTCGACCTGACCCTGCGAGTACGCGGCACCCTGCCGCCCCGGCCCGCGCACGCCGAGGCGGTACGGCTGGCCGCCCAGCGAGGTCGGGCGCTCGGGCGGATTACCTGGAATTGACAGGTGCGATCGGACCACTTGGTGGCATGGGGGTATATCCGTCGGAGCCGGTCACGGGGATGCCCTGTGGCTTGCTAGGCTGGAGGCGCCGGGCCACCCCACCACGGGTGGCCTTCGTCGCGTCAGCCCCGGGAATCGGGCAGCGATCAGCCACGGTGGACCGTCGCGTTGGAGCACGAGTCCGCTGAGTGAGGCCAACGAAATGGACCAGAAGTGAACAGAGATAACGGATCGGACGGCGAGGGCCGCCGCGAGCAGGGCGGACAGAGCGGGCGCGGCGACAGCCCCCGCGACAAGGGGGATCAGGGGTCGCGGGACTCCCGCGGCGACCGTCCGTTCAGGTCCGACGACCGGTCCCGTGGGGGATACCGAGGGCGGGACGACAGGGGCGGCAGCCGCGACGACCGCGGTGGACGGCGTGACTTCGAGCGCCGCGATGACCGAGCCCCCCGCGAGGGCGGGTACCAGCAGCGTGAGAGCCGTGGGCCGCGCGAAGGCGGGTTCCAGCGTGACAACCGCGCTCCTCGCGAGGGCGGCTACCAGGGCCGGGATGACCGCGGGCCGCGCGCCGGTGGGTTCCAGCGGGACAGCCGCGGACCGCGCGAGGGGGGTTTCCAGCGGCGGGACGACCGCGCTCCCCGTGAAGGTGGCTACCAGGGTCGGGATGACCGTGGGCCGCGTGCGGGGGGTTTCCAGCGGGACGACCGCGCTCCTCGTGAGGGCGGATACCAGCGCCGCGAGGGTGGTTTCCAGCGGGACAGCCGTCCGCCTCGCGAGGGGGGTTTCCAGCGGCGGGACGACCGCGCTCCTCGTGAGGGCGGGTTCCAGCGCCGCGACGACCGTGGGCCGCGTGAGGGTGGCTATCAGCGGGACAGCGGCGCTTCCCGTGAGGGCGGATTCCAGCGGCGGGACGACCGGCCGGCCCAGAACCGCGACGACCGTGGGCCTCGTCAGGGCGGCTATCAGGGCCGGGACGACCGGGGCCCCCGCCAAGGCGGCTACCAGGGCCGCGATGACCGTGGGCCTCGTCAGGGTGGTTACCAGGGTCGGGATGACCGTGGGCCGCGTGCGGGTGGGTTCCAGCGGGACGATCGCGCTCCTCGTGAGGGCGGATACCAGCGCCGCGAGGGTGGTTTCCAGCGGGACAGCCGTCCGCCTCGTGAGGGCGGGTTCCAGCGTCGGGATGACCGTGGGGGATTCCAGGGCCGGGACGATCGCGGTCCGCGCCGGGACTCCGAGCGGCGGGACGATCGCGGTCCTTCGCGTCCGTTCCAGAACCGTGACGAGCGTGGGTACGCCAGCCGCGACGACCGTCCGAGCGACGACCGTCCCAGGGGCGGCTTCCGCGACCGCGACGACCGTGGCGGCCGGCCGTACCAGAGTCGTGACGATCGTGGTGCGGCCCCGCGTCGGGACGACCGTGGCGGGTTCCAGCAGCGGGACAGCCGTCCGCCTCGTGAGGGCGGGTTCCAGCGGCGGGACGACCGTGGTGGGGCCCCGCGCCGGGATGACCGTGCGCCTCGTGAGGGTGGGTTCCAGCGTCGGGATGACCGGGGGCCGTCGCGTCCGTTCCAGGGGCGGGATGATCGTCCCGGGGGTGGCTACCGTGATCGCGATGACCGGGGCGGGCGGCCGTACCAGAGTCGTGACGACCGTGGTGGGGCCCCGCGCCGGGATGACCGTGGCGGGTTCCAGCAGCGGGATGACCGCGGTCCGCGCCGTGAGGGTGACTCCCGGCCGTTCTCTCGCGACCGGTTCCAGAGTGACGGTCCCGAGGGACAGGGCAGGGCGAGGTACGGCAGGCCGGACGAACGGGATGAGGCGCCGCGTCGTGAGCCGCTGCCCGAGGTCGCGCCCGACATCACCGCCGAAGAGCTCGACAAGGATGTCCGCGACGAGCTGCGCTCCCTGCCCGGGGACCTGTCCGAGCTGGTCGGCAGGCACCTGGTCGCGGCCGAGCGGGCGCTCAGCGAGGACGACCCCGACAGGGCGCACGAGCACACCAAGGTCGCTCGCAGGTTCGCCGCGCGCATCGGCGTCGTCCGCGAGGCGGCCGGCATCGTCGCCTACCGCGCCGGTCACTTCTCCGAGGCGCTGAGCGATCTGCGTGCGGCGCGTCGGATGACCGGTTCGGATGCGTACCTGCCGGTCATGGCGGACTGTGAGCGCGGCATGGGGCGTCCCGAGCGGGCGCTCGACCTGGTCCGCTCGCCCGAGGCCGAGCGTCTCGACCGGGCCGGGCGGATCGAACTCGCCATCGTCGAGTCGGGCGCCAGGCGCGATCTGGGACAGCACGACGCCGCGGTCATCACCCTGCAGCGTCTGCCCGAACTGCGGGATCCGCAGCCCAGGCCGTGGTCGGCGAGGCTGTCGTTCGCGTACGCCGACGCGCTGGCCGAGGCCGGGCACGAGGAGGCGGCCACCG
The DNA here is from genome assembly GCF_040645915.1 of Nonomuraea sp. NPDC046570. Taxonomy (NCBI): domain Bacteria; kingdom Bacillati; phylum Actinomycetota; class Actinomycetes; order Streptosporangiales; family Streptosporangiaceae; genus Nonomuraea; species Nonomuraea sp. NPDC046570. Next base: position 4,545 of record NZ_JBEYZF010000012.1, read on the forward strand.
ACTGGTTCGGCAGGGCCATGGCCTTCGACGACGAGGGCGAGACCGACGCGGCCGAGCGGTACGCGGAGATCACCGGAGCGGTCATCGAGGACCTGGAGGAGGAGTTCGAGGACGACTCGGACACCGATGCCGACACTGATGCCGATGCCGACTCGGACACCGACTTCGATGAGGCTCCGGTTGGGGTTGTCGAGGTTGCCGGTGGCGATGTGCTCGATGACGATGAGGAGGAGGACGAGCTCGAAGAGCTCGAAGACTCCGCCGCCAACGAGGTCGTCGAGAACGACGAGTCGGATGATTCAGATGATGACGAGTCGGGCGATGACGAGTCGGATGATGACGAGTCGGATGATGACGAGTCGGACGACGAGGGCGACGAGCACGAGGACGACTCTGACGAGGACGAGTCCGACGATGACGGCGGTTCCGCGCGTGAGGCGGTTGAGCCGGTGCAGGCCGAGGCCGCTGCTGCGGAGACGCCCGCCGCGGGTATCGGTCCGGCGTTCATCGAGCCCAACTTCGGTGACGTCCTAGACACACCGGACAAGCCCGACGCCAAGGACGCCTAACGGCTTTTCGCCGTACGGCGGGACCTGCGGGATCGAATCGAATCGCCGGGTACGGCATGCGCCGCGCATGCCGTACCCGGCGATTTCGTTGTGGCGCCTCGCCGGGGCCCGCGCGGGCCGCGACGCTGGGCCGGGCTCAACGACGCGTCGTGTTCCCGTTCGGGGAGGCGCGGTTGAGCCAGTGGAGGATGCCGGCGACGTTGGAGGGGGCGCCGCTGAGGAGCTCGAACTGCTCGGCGGTTTCGTCGTCGGTCTGCAGAGCGGTGTAGCGCTCGCGGGTACGGTCCCTGACCATGGCGACGGCGTGGTCCAGGTCCAGCCCTTCGGAGTGCGCCTGCTTGGTCAGGTCAACCCATACGCGAAGTTCTTCCGCCGAGCGCTCCAGCGTCTCCTGGACCGCGTCGACCGGGCCGTAGTGGCTGAACAGCAGGCGCTGCGGGCCGAGGGCCCCGAACAGGGCGATCGAGTCGAGCGCGGTCTCCAGGTCGAAGTCCGGCGGCGGGGTGGCGGGGCGAAGGTCGCCGGTCTGGGGGAGGTAGACGCCGGCGGCGTCCCCGACGTACAGGTCGCCGGTCGCCGAGTCGATCAGGCCCACGTGGTGCTTGGCGTGGCCGGGGGAGTAGTGGCTGCTCAGCGTACGGCCGTTGCCCAGGTCGATGGCGCCGGTGTCGCCCAGCGCCACGATGCGTTCGGCCTCGGTGGGGAACATCTCGCCGAACAGTGTGTCAAGTTGGTCGCCCCACACCATTTTGGCGCTGGCCATCAGCCTCGCCGGATCGACCAGGTGCCGGGCGCCCTTCTCGTGCACCACGACCTGCGCCGAAGGGAAGAATCTGGCGATGTCGCCCACTCCGCCCGCGTGGTCCAGGTGGATGTGCGTGACCACCACCGTGGCGAGATCCTCGGGGCCCACTCCCAGGGAGGCCAGAGCGTCGCGGACGATCGGCGCCGAGGTTGATGTGCCGGTCTCCACCAGGCACGGCCGGTCGCCCAAGATCAAGTATCCGGCGGTGATACCCGAAAAACCGGCCATCTTGGTGTCGATCTCGTAGACGTCGCCGCCGAGTTCGGTGATGTTATCCACAGCCCACCTCAATTCAGAAAGGACGATCCCCAGAATCACGTTCTCATCCCTCCGACCGTGCTCACAAATCGGAGACTCCTCCTGTGCGGTCCCGTGTAAGAGGCGATCGGCGGGATCGCGGGGCTCGGCGGTGGTGGAGGTCTGGTGCTACGGCGTGCGGCATACCAGGCCAAACCGCCAGGCCAAACCGCCTCCTGCGCGCCTCTTGGTACGGCTGCGCGGCTCTGTTCACGGTGTCGACACCTGCCGCCCATGGGGTGCGCGAGTCGCGAGGTGAGGACGGGGCGTGGGGTGAGGAGGGCTGCGGTGAGAACGACTGCGGTGAGGAGGCGTGGTGAGCAGGGGGCCTGGGCTGTGGGGCGAGGTGTGGCGTGTGGGGTGGGTGTTTTGGGATGGGGTGGGGTGGGTGTTTTGGGGTGGTGGGGCAGGAGGTGGGCGGGGGCTAGTCGATGGCGAAGGTGCGGAGGAGGAGGCCGGTGCGGGGCTTGGGGCCGAAGGAGGTTGATTTTCTGGGGACGCGTTCGCCCAGCGCGGCGACGGCGAGGACCTCTTCGACCTTCAGAGGGTTGAGGATCACGGCTGTTCCGCCGGACTCGATGGCCAGGCGGGTGGCGGTGTGGGCGTCGTGGTGGACGATGCGGACCGCCCACTCGTCGTCGCGCATCCCCCAGACCTTGGGCATCACGAACTCGGCGAGTACGGCGGTGTTGAGCGCGTTCCAGCGGGGGGAGTGGTCGGCTGGCATGGCATGGGAGAGCTGGAGCGGGTCGGGGGTGGTCAGGAGGTGGCAGGCGCCGTTCTCCTCGCCGGTCAGCAGGAAGGAGGGCTCTGGCGCGGTCTCCAGGGCGGCCAGGCCTTCGGCGAGGCTGGCAAAGTCGTGGACCTGCCAGGAGCCTTTCGCGCGGGCGGTGGCCTGGGTGGGCGGGAGACCGGGGATGACGCGGTGGATGGCCTTGAGATCGGGAGGGTAGGCGGTGGAGTCGACGAGCAGGGCGAGTCCGAAGTCCCAGGGGCCGTTGGTGCCGTGCGCGGTGTGTTCCTGCCGCTGCAGGGCCCGGTAGGTCGCGTACCTGTGGTGGCCGTCGGCGATCAGCGCCTGGTGGTCGTGGAGGCCGGCGTTGACGAGGTCCACTTCGGCGGGGTCGGTGATGGCCCATAGTCGGTGCCGCTGGCCGTCGTCGGTTCGCATGTCGGTGAGCGGCGTCCTGGTCGCGGCCACCTCCTCGACGAGGGCGGTCGCGGGGCCGCCGCCGCCACCGTAGAGCAGGAATATCGGCTCCAGGTTGGCCTCGGTGGTGCTCATCAGGGCGAGGCGGTCGGCGACGGGGCCCGGCATGACGTCTTCGTGGGGGAGCACGATGTGCTGTTCGGGGGCGGCCAGGAAGACGTCGCCGATGAGGCCGCGTTGCAGCACTCCGGGGCCGCTCTGCTCGTAGACGTACAGGGCCGGGTGCTCGTCGACGACGAGTATCCCGGAGGCCAGCCACGCCCGCAGCGTGTCCCTGGCCTCGGCGTACTTCTCATCGCCCGCGCTCAGGACCCGCACCAGATCAGAGGCTTCGCCGGAGTCGCGAACATCCGCCGGACCGGGGGCGCCCGCCGGACCAGGAGAGGCGTCCGACCCGAGGGTGCCGGTCGAGCTGGGGGCGGCGTCCAGACCGGGTGTGCTGGTGGAGCCGGGGGTGGCGTCCACACCGGGGGTGCTGGTGGAGCCGGGGGCGGCGTCTACGCGGGGGGCGCTGCCGAAAGTGGATGTGTCGCCTGGTGTAGGGGCGTTGGCGGGGATGAAGGGATCGCCTGGGTCAGGGCTGTCGCCCGGTCTCTTGGTGTCGGTCGCCGGATCAGCGCTGCCCGCGGGGCCGTTGGGGCCGGATGCGGCGACCGGGGCAGGAGGGTCGTCCGGACCGAAGGCGGGGAACGGAAGCGTGAGGCGGACGACATTGTTGGGATGGGAGAGGAGGAGGCGTTCCACGTCGCCTCTGCCGATGAGGTCGTACGGCGGGGACGTGACGGCGGCCAGGTCCGCGACGGCGAATCGAACGGCTCGGAAGGGTCGTAGCACCAGCCCGTCGGGCACTGGCAGTTCAGGAGTCCCCATACCGGGCATGTTCCCACAAAGGTCCGCATCTGCCCTGTGCACCCCAACGGTTCGTCACGAGTCCGTCGATAAAGGAGGCCCCGTACATGATCCACGAGGCGAACACCCCCGACCCTGCCCCAGGGGCTCCGGTGGGGGACGTCTACGACTGGTATCAGCGTGGTGTGAAGCTCTTGGCGGAGGGCAGCCCGGCGGCCGCCGCCGCCCTGCTGGAGCGGGCGGCCGAGGCGGAGCCCGAGTCGCGCAGCATCCGGGAGGCGCTGGCCCGCGCCCAGTTCAACTCCCGGCAGTACGCCGAGGCGGCCGACAGCTTCCGGTGGATCGTGGACGCCAACCCCGCCGAGGACTACGCCTACTTCGGGCTGGGGCTGGCCCTGTGGCGTACCGGCGACATGGAGGGGGCGCAGGAGCCGCTCGCCATCGCCGTCGCCATGCGGCCCGACCAGCGCCACTACGTGTCGGCGCTGAAGAGCGTGCGGGCGACGCTCCGTGCCCGCAAGGAGATGTGAGCGACCTGCGAATCGAACGGCGCCCGCGGACCTCGCGGCTAGAGTCTCACGCGGCGGGAGAGTCACGACGGAAAGAGACATGGTGCTGATCGACGGGTACGACACGTTGCTGCTCGATCTCGACGGGGTCGTCTACCTCGGCAGGCAGGCGGTGCCCGGCGCCCCCGAGGCGCTGCACCGGGCCCACCGCGAGGGGGTCCGCCTGGCGTACGTCACCAACAACGCCTCCCGCACCCCCGCCGCCATCGCCGCCCACCTGACCTCGCTCGGCGTCCCGGCGAGCGCCGAAGACGTGGTCACCTCCGCCCAGGCCGCCGCCCGGCTGGTCGCCGAGCGGGTCGAGCCCGGCGCGGCCGTGCTGGTGGTCGGCGGGATGGGGCTGCGGCAGGCGGTACGGGACCGCGGGCTGCGGCCGGTGTCCACCGCGGCCGAGGCGCCGGTCGCGGTGGTCCAGGGCATGTCACCGGACATCTCCTACGGCCTGCTCACCGAAGGCACGCTGGCCGTACGGCAGGGCGCGTGGTTCGTGGCCGCCAACGCCGACAGCACGATGCCCACGGGCCGCGGCGAGGTGCCGGGCAACGGCGCGATGATCCGGGTGATCGCCACCGCCACCGGGGTCGAGCCGGTCGTCGCGGGCAAGCCGGAGCCGCCGCTGCACCGCGAGTCGATGATCCGTACCGGCGCCCGCCGCCCGCTCGTGGTGGGCGACCGGCTGGACACCGACATCGAGGGCGCCGCGAACGCCGGCGTCGACAGCCTGCTCGTGCTCACCGGCGTGGCCACGCCGCTCGACCTGTTGACGGCCCCGCCCGAGCACCGGCCGACGTACGTGGCCGACGACCTGGCCGCCCTCCACCTGCCCTACGCGAAGGCAGGGCGCGGCTGGACGGCCCGCTGGATCGACGACCGGCTGCACCTCGAAGGCGACGGCGACCGGATCGACGGGCTGCGGGCCGCCTGCGCGGCCGCCTGGGCGGCGGCGGGCGACGGCGCCGTGGACGAGGACGCCGTCAAACCGGTCCTCGACCTGATCGGCTCGTAGCTCAGAGCAGGCGGCGCAACCGCAGCAGGTCGCCGAAGCTGGCGTCGATCTTCACCCGGCCGCCCAGCAACGCGCGGGCCAGGTCCAGCTCCCCGTCGACCAGGGCGATCAGATCGTCGCTGGCGATCGTGACCTTGACGTCGGCCGGCTTGCCGTCGGCGGGCGGGCCCTCGGTGAACGGGTCCAGCCCGCCATGGTGCAGCCGCCCGTGGAACATCAGGCCGAGATCGGTGATCCGGCAGCTCACGGTGCGCTCGACCACGTGCTTGGCGCGGTCCTCCTCGCCGATCTCGTCGAACTGTGCCACGAGCTTGGTCAGCGCGGCCCGGCACTCGTCGACGGTCGCCATAGCTGGTTGCCTCCCCAGGCTGCTGTTTCTACGGAAGGTAGCGTTCCACATGGGGAGCAGGTGAAATCCGGTACACCGGAATCGGTCTCCCCGACGCTCAACGAACGGCGGGGCCTTCATGGTGCCGCGGTGTCCGCCGTCCGATACGGTCGGGGCATGAGTGAGCTGCCGGAGGAGACCGGCGACGAGCGGGTCGACGCCGTGGTGGCGCGGCTGGCCGGTCTGGGCGCGCTGCCCGTGAACGAGCACGTCGCGGTGTTCGACGACGCCTTCGCCGGGCTGGAGGAGACGCTCGGGTCGGTGGACGGCCAGTGAGCCGGCGAGTCCGGCTCGACAGCGAGCTCGTGCGCCGGCGTCTGGCCAGATCGCGCGAACAGGCCGCCCAGCTGATCGAAGCGGGCCGGGTCACCGTCGGCGGCCAGGTCGCGGCCAAGGCCGCCACCCAGGTCGACACCGCCTCGGCGATCGTGGTGGCCGAGTCGGCGGAGGGGCCCGACTACGTCTCGCGCGGCGCGCACAAGCTGCTGGGCGCGCTGGAGGCGTTCGGCGAGCTCAGCGTGAAGGGCCGCCGCTGCCTGGACGCGGGCGCCTCCACGGGCGGGTTCACCGATGTGCTGCTGCGCCACGGCGCCGCCCACGTGCTGGCCGTCGACGTCGGGTACGGCCAGCTCGCCTGGTCGCTGCGCACCGACGAGCGGGTCACCGTGATGGAGCGCCTCAACGTGCGCGACCTCACCCCCGAGCTGGTCGGCGAGCCGCCCACGCTGGTCGTCGGCGACCTGTCGTTCATCTCGCTGCGCCTGGTGCTGCCCGCGCTGGCCGCCTGCGCGGCGCCGCGCGCCGACTTCGTGATGCTCGTCAAACCGCAGTTCGAGGTGGGCAAGGAGCGGGTGGGCGCGGGCGGGGTGGTGCGGGACCCGGAGCTGCGGGCGGGAGCCGTACGGGACGCCGCGGGTAAGGCGCGGGAGCTCGGGCTGAGCGTGCGCGGCGTGACCGCGAGCCCGCTGCCGGGGCCCTCGGGCAATGTGGAGTACCTCATCTGGCTGGGCAAGGGAGAGGGGGCGCCGCCGGTGGACGATCTCGAGGCGGAGATCCAGCGGGCCGTCGCGGAGGGGCCGCAATGAGCCGTACCGTGGTCGTCACCGCGCACACCGGGCGCGACGCGGCGGTCGAGAGCGCCCGGCTGGTGATCCACCGGCTGATCGACGCGGGGCTGACGGTCAGGGTGCTCGACCAGGAGGCCGCGGAGATCGGCTGCGCGGGCGTGGAGGTGGTGCCGGGGACGCCGGCGGCGGCCAAGGGCGCCGAGATGATGATCGTCCTCGGCGGCGACGGCTCGCTGCTGCGTACCGCCGAGATCGCCAGGCCGGCCGGCACCCCGCTGCTCGGCGTGAACCTGGGCCACGTCGGCTTCCTGGCCGAGGCGGAGGTCGCCGACCTGGCCGCCGCCGTCGACGGCGTCGTCGAACGCCGCTACGACGTCGAGGAACGCATGACCATCGACGTGGTCGCCCGGCAGAACGGGCAGGTCCTGGCCGACACCTGGGCGCTCAACGAGGCCGCGGTGGAGAAGGGCGAGCGGATGCTGGAGGTGGTCGCCGAGATCGACGGCCGCCCGCTGTCCCGCTGGGGCTGCGACGGCGTGATCTGCGCGACCCCGACCGGCTCGACCGCGTACGCCTTCTCCGCGGGCGGCCCGGTGGTCTGGCCGGAGGTGGAGGCGCTGCTGCTGGTGCCCAACAGCGCGCACGCCCTGTTCGCCAAGCCGCTGGTGGTCTCGCCGCGCTCCACCCTGGCCATCGAGATCCTCCCGGACACCCCCGGCGGCGTCCTGTGGTGCGACGGCAGACGCCGCTTCGACCTGCCCGCGGGCTCGCGCGTCGAGGTCCGCAGAGGCGAGCTGCCGGTACGGCTGGCGCGCCTGTACGGCATCGAGACCACCGGCGCACCCTTCACCGACCGCCTGGTCGCCAAGTTTGAATTGCCAGTCCAGGGCTGGCGCGGAAGGGTGCGTCCCTGACTCAATGGAGCCGGGAGCGCGTAGGATCGCATGCGCACAGGTGTTCGGTGTCGACGGGACAGGAGTGGCCAGTGCGACCCAGGGTCGAGGAGGTCCGCATCCAGGGACTCGGCGTCATCGACGAGGCCGTCCTGGAGCTTTCGCCCGGCTTCAACGTGGTCACCGGCGAGACCGGGGCCGGTAAGACGATGGTCGTGACCGGGCTCGGGCTGCTCTTCGGCGGCCGGGCCGACCCGGCCAGGGTGCGTCCCGGCGCGGACCGGGCGACCATCGAGGGCACCCTCGTCATCGAGTCCGAGGGCCGGGTCGCCCAGCAGGTCGAGGACGTCGGCGGCGAGATCGAGGGCGGCGAGCTGATCATCTCGCGCACCGTTTCGGCCGAGGGCCGCTCCCGGGCGTGGCTGGGCGGGCGCACGGTGCCGGTCGGCACGCTGACGTACCTGGCCGACGACCTGGTGGCCGTGCACGGGCAGATGGACCAGCAGCGGCTGCTGCAGCCCGGCAGGCAGCGCGCCGCCCTCGACCGTTACGCGGGGGACGAGCTGGTCAAGCCGCTGCGGGCCTACTCCCAGACGTACAAGCGGCACAAGCAGGTCGCCGTGCTCCTGGAGGAGCTCACCACCAGGGCCAGGGAGCGCGCGCAGGAGGCCGACATGCTGCGCTTCGGCCTGGAGGAGATCGAGAAGGTCGACCCCAAGGCGGGCGAGGACACCGACCTGCGCGGCGAGGAGGAGCGGCTGGCGCACGCCGACGCGCTGCGCGGCGCGGCGACCTCCGCGCACTCCGCGCTGCTCGGCGACCCGATGGAGTCCGACGGCGGCGCCCGCGACGTGATCTCGCTGCTCGGCGAGGCCCGCTCCGCCGTCGAGGCGGTGCGCGACTTCGACCCGCAGCTCGCCGGGGTCGCCGACCGGCTCGCCGAGGCCGGATACCTGATCTCCGACGTGGCCACCGACCTGGCCGCCTACGCCGAGTCCATCGAGGCCGACCCGGCCAGGCTCGCCGCGATCCAGGAGCGCAGGTCGCTGCTGACGGGACTGATCCGCAAGTACGCCCAGGACAGCGCGGGCGTGCTCGCCTGGGCGCAGCGCTCGGCCGAGCGGCTGGCCGAGCTGGAAGGCGACGACGACCGCATCGGCGAGCTGACGGCCGAGCTCGACGAGCTCACCCTCCGGCTGACCGACCAGGCCGGTGAGCTGACCAGGATCCGCACGGCCGCCGCCGAGCGCTTCGGCGAGGCCGTCACCGCTGAGCTGACCGCGCTGGCGATGCCGCACGCCAGGGTCACCGTGCTGCTCACCCCCGCGGCCGACTTCGGGCCCGACGGCGTCGACGACGTCGAGCTGCGGATGGCCGCCCATCCGGCCGCGCCGCCGCTGCCGCTCAACAAGGGCGCCTCCGGCGGCGAGCTGAGCCGCGTCATGCTGGCCATCGAGGTGGTGTTCGCCGGTGCCGACCCGGTGCCGACGTTCGTCTTCGACGAGGTCGACGCGGGTGTGGGCGGCAAGGCGGCGGTCGAGATCGGCCGGCGGCTGGCCAGGCTGGCGCGGACCGCCCAGGTGATCGTCGTCACCCACCTGCCGCAGGTGGCCGCGTTCGCCGACCAGCACCTGGTGGTGGAGAAAGCCGGTGACGGCAGCGTGGTGCGCAGCGGCGTGGTCCGGCTCGACCACGACGGACGGGTGCGCGAGCTCTCCCGGATGCTGGCGGGCTTGGAGGACTCCGAACTGGGCAGAGCACACGCCGAAGAGCTCCTGGAGATCGCCTCAGCGGATCGGTGATTCTGTGTGACATACCTGACACGCCGCGCAGTGCACGACGTTTGCGCTCGTCCGCTCTGGCAGGATGGTCATGATGAAGGTTCCTGTGAACAAGATTCGGAACCTCCGCGGGCGGAAGGTCGGTGACCTTCCCGGTGTCACGGCAGTGGCGAGGGTCGATCGACGGACCAAGAGGCTGACCAAGCGCCTCAAGTCTGGTGAAATCGCGATCATCGATCACGTCGACGTGGACCGGGTCAGCGCGGAGGCGCTGGTCGCGTGTGGCGCGGCGGCGGTGGTCAACATTGCCGCCGGAATCAGCGGGCGCTATCCCAACCTCGGCCCGCAGATCATCGTCGAGGCGGGCACCCCCTTCGTCGACAACGCCACCCCCGAGCTGTTCGAGCGTGTTCACGACGGCGACGTGGTCAGGCTGCACGAAGGCGTCGTCTACCTCGACGACGAGGTGGTCGGCAAGGGCGACATCGAGACGGCCGAGACCATCGAGGCCGCCATGGCCGAGGCCCGCGCCGGGCTGTCGGTGCAGATCGAGGCGTTCGCCGTCAACACGATGGAGTATGTCCGCCGCGAGCGCGAGCTGCTCATCGACGGCGTCGGCATGCCCGAGATCCGCACCGTCATGGACGACAGGCACGTCCTCATCGTGGTCCGCGGCTACCACTACAAGGAGGACATCGCCACCCTCCGCCCGTACATCAGGGAGTACCGCCCGGTGCTCATCGGCGTCGACGGCGGCGCGGACGCGCTGCTGGAGGCGGGCTACCTGCCCGACATGATCGTGGGCGACTTCGACTCGGTCTCCACCAAGGCGCTGACCTGCGGCGCGGAGCTGGTCGTGCACGCCTACCGGGACGGCAGGGCACCGGGCCTGGAGCGGGTGCACCAGCTCGGCAGGGAAGCGGTGCTGTTCCCGGCCACCGGCACCAGCGAGGACATCGCGATGCTGCTGGCCGACGACAAGGGCGCCGAGCTGATCGTCGCCGTCGGCACCCACTGGACACTGGTGGAGTTCCTCGACAAGGGCCGCTCGGGCATGGCCAGCACCTTTCTCACCAGGCTGCGGGTGGGCAGTAAGCTCATCGACGCCAAGGGCGTCAGCCGCCTGTACCGCAGCCGTATCTCGATGCCCTCGCTGCTGCTGCTGGTGGCCACGGCGCTGGTCACCATGGGCGTGGCCGTCTTCAGCTCGCCGATCGGCCAGACCTGGCTGAACGGCATGCAGGACATCTGGAACGCCTTCACCTTCTGGCTGGTCGGACTCTTCTCGTGATCGATTTCCGGTATCACCTCGTCTCCATCGTCGCGGTCTTCCTCGCGCTGGCCGTCGGCATCGTCATGGGCAGCACCCTGCTCACCGATCCGGCGATCGAGCTGGCCAAGCGGACCAGCGATCATCTGGCCAAGAACAACAAGGACCTGCTCGGGGAGCTCGACGTGCTGCGCGGCCGGGAGTCGGCCAACGACGCGTTCATCACCCAGGAGACCGGCCAGCTCGTCCGCACCCAGCTCGCCGGCGAGCGGGTGCTCCTGGTGGAGTCGCCGGGCGCGTCCTCGGCCCTGCGGGAGAGCCAGCAGCAGGTGCTCGTCCAGGCGGGCGCGGTCGTCAGCGGCCGGATCACCCTCACCGACAAGTACGCCGACCCCCGCCAGTCGAACCTGATCAACGAGCTGTCCACCCAGCTCAAGCCAGCCGCGCTCAACTACCCGGGCACCGACCCGTACCAGAACGCCGCGACGCTGCTGGCTGACGCGACGGTCACCAACGACGAAACGCTGGCGGGCACCGAGGACGCCGCCCTCGCGGGTGTGCTGAGCGCCTTCGAGAAGGCGGGCCTGCTCTCCCTCGATGGGGCACCGGCCAAGCGGGCCACGACGGTGGTGATGTTCGCCCCCGAGAAGCCGTACGAGGGCGAGAGCGCCGAGGCGCAGGCAGGTGCGCTCGTCGCGCTCGCCGGCGGACTGGACACCGGAAGCCAGGGCGCGGTGGTCGCCGGGACGATCGCGTCGTCGGCGGCGGGCGGTCTGCTGGGCGCCGTGCGCGACAGCGGCGACGTCGGCGCGGCCGTCTCCAGCGTCGACACGCTCGACATGCCCGCCGGCCGGGTCGTGGTCGTCTACGCCCTGCACGAGCAGTTGCAGGGCAAGGCGGGTCACTACGGTCTCGGCACCGGCGGCTCGCCCTTCCAGCCGGCTGCCACCACTCCCACCCCCACCCCCACGTCGTCAGGGAGCTGACATGGCTCGTGCTCTGCTGTGCGCCCTCGCTGGCGCGGCGCTAGGCGCCGCCGCCGCCCGTGCGGCCTACACCGCCCTCACCCGCACCCGCAGGCCGGAGCCGCACGAGAAGGCCGAGCCCAGCAGGTGGACGCGCACCAACCACCGGGGCGAGCCCGTCACCATGCTCGAAGGGCCCGCGTTCGTCGCGGGCGTCGGCGCCGCGACCGCGCTGGTCCCGGGCCTCCCCGACCGGGTACGGCTGGCCGCGCTGCTGGTCGGCGCGGGCAGCGGCGCGCTCGGCGCCTACGACGACCTGTACGGCGCGACCTCCTCCAAGGGCTTCAAAGGCCACCTGTCCGCGCTGGCCAGGGGCGAGGTCACCAGCGGCGCCGTGAAGATCCTCGGCATCGGGGCGACCGGCCTGGCCGCCGCCGCGCTGGTCTCGCGGGGCCCCCTCGACACCGCCGTCAACGGCGCCGCGATCGCCGGCAGCGCCAACCTCGCCAACCTCTTCGACCTGCGTCCCGGCCGCGCCATCAAGGTCGGCCTGCTGGCCGGCGGCCCGCTGCTGGCGCTGTCGGTGCTGCGCGACGACCCGGTGACGGCCGTGCTGACCGCGGTGCCGCTCGGCGCCGCCGCCGCGCTGCTGCCCGAGGACCTGGGCGAGCGCGCCATGCTCGGCGACGCGGGCGCCAACACGCTCGGCGCGCTGCTCGGCCTCGCCGCGGTGACCAGGCTCGGCCGCCCCGGCAGGCTGGCGCTGCTCGGCACCGTCGCGGCGCTCACCGCCGCCTCCGAGAAGATCAGCTTCACCCGTGTCATCGCGGGCAACCGGGTGCTCAACAAGGTCGACATGCTGGGCCGCCGCCCCGTCGCATGACCGGTCGTCTCGCGCGCGGCGTCGCGGGCGCGGCGCTGCTGATCGCCGCGATCACCGCGCTGGCCAGGGCGGTGGGCTTCGGCCGCTACCTGGTGCAGGCGCAGACCCTCGGCAACGGCTGCCTGAACACCGCCTACAGCACCGCCAACCTCGTCCCCAACGTCCTCTTCGAGCTCGTCGCGGGCGGCGCGCTGGCCGGCATGGTGGTACCGGTGCTGTCCGGGGCCGCCGCCGATCCCGCGCGCCGGGACGAGACGGGCCGGATCGCCTCCGCGCTGCTCACCTGGGTCACCCTGATCCTGCTGCCGCTGACGATCCTCATCGCGCTGTTCGCCGAACCCATCGTCACGCTGCTGACCGGGGCGCAGGTGCCGAACTGCGAGGACGCCCCGGTGATCGCCGTCGGCGCGGACATGCTGCGGGTCTTCGCGCCGCGCATGCTGTTCTTCGGCGTGGCCGTGGTGATCTACGGCGTGCTGCAGGCGCACCGCCGCTTCCTCGGCCCCGCTCTGGCGCCGCTGGTGTCCAGCCTGCTGATCGTCGCCTCCTACCTGGCCTTCCTGCCGGTCGCCGAAGGCGCCCAGAAAGACCTGGCGAAGCTGACCACGGCAGGGGAGCTGACCCTGTCGCTCGGCGCGACGATCGCGGCGGCCGCCATGGTCGTCACCGTGCTCGGACCGGTGGCCCGGCTGCGCCTGCGCTGGCGGCCCACGCTGAGCTTCCCGCCCGGCGTGGCCGCCGAGGCGCGCAGGCTCGGGCTGGCGGGCGTGTCGGTACTGGTCGCCCAGCAGCTCACCCTGATCGTCGCGGTACGGCTGGCCAACCACGTGGGCGGAGCCGGGGCGCTGCCCGTGTACAACTACGCGTGGGCGCTGCTGCAGTTGCCCTACGCGGTGCTGGCCGTGCCGATCGCGACCAGTGCGTTCCCCGTGCTGTCGAGGCGGGCGGCCGAAGGGGACAAGGCGGGGTTCGACGGGCTCGCCGCCTCGACGACCAGGGCGGTGCTGCTGCTGTCGGGGCTGGCGGCCGGGGTGATGGCGGCGATCGCCGTACCGACCGCGCGGGTGTTCCAGCTCGGCATCGCCGACGGCGACCCGGAGATGATGGCGTGGGCGGTGGCGCTGTTCGCGCCCGGTCTGGTCGGTATCGCACTGCTGTACCAGCTGGGGCGGGTGCTGTACTCCTCCGGGCACGGGCGGGCCGCCGCCACCGCGACCGTGGCCGGGTGGGCGGTCACGATGGTCTGCCAGCCTTTCTTCGCGCTGCTCGCCCCCGAGACCAGATACGTGGTGGGCGCGCTGGCGCTCGGTAGCACGGTGGGTATGACCGCGGGTGGCATCATGATCGTGATGGCCGTGCGCAGGGTCGCCGGGCCCGGCGCGCTGGCCGGGTTCCGCAGGGCCGCCATGGCGGCGGTGGTGGGGGGAGTGGCGGGCTTCGGCGCGGGGATGGCTGTGGTGCTGCCGCTCGCCGAGGCGTCGCGCGTGCTCAGCGTGGCGGTCGCGCTCGGCTCCGGGGCCGTGGCGGCGGCGGTGTTCATGGGCGTGGCGTACGTGATCGACAAGCGGGACGCCACGGCCGTCCTGGCCAGGTTCGCCCGGCGCCGCCGGGCGGGCGCGAAGGAGAGTGCCTGAGTGGTGCTCCCACCGGGCGCGAGAGGAAGTGCGTGACCATGCGGGTGGCTTTCGTGCTGGGCACGACCTCAGGAGGCACGGGCCGGCACGTCGGCATGCTGGTCGAGGGTCTGGTACGGCGAGGCCACCAGGTCGTCGTCGCCGGACCCCCCAGCGTCGGGCACGCGTTCCGCTACGCCGCGACAGGGGCGCGCTTCACCCCCATCCCCGTCTCCGACCGGCCACACCCGGTCAACGACGCGCGCGCCGTGGCCGCGATCAGGCGGATCGCCCGCGGGGCGGACGTCGTGCACGCCCACGGCCTGCGGGCCGGCGCGCTGGCCGGGCTCACCGGAACCCGCACCCCCCTGATCGTGACGCTGCACAACGCGCTGACCGCCGGCGGATTCGTCGGCGCCGTCCACGCCGCCCTCGAACGGGTGGTGGCCAACCGGGCGCACACGGTGCTGGTCGTCTCACCCGACCTGGGCGAGCGGATGCGGGCCCTCGGCGCACGCCGTGTCCAGGCGGCCGTCGTCCCCGCGCCCGTCCTGCGCCCCGCCCACCGCCCGCCCGCCGAGGTCCGGGCCGAACTGGACGCGGGCCAGCGGCCGATCCTGCTGACGATCGCCAGACTGGCCCAGCAGAAGGGCCTGGAGACCCTCCTCGACGTCTCCGCCGCGCCGCTGCCGCGCTCGCCGCTGTTCGTGGTCGCGGGGGACGGGCCGCTGCGGGCCGGGCTGCAGACGAGGATCGAGCGGGAGCGGCTGCCCGTGGTCCTGCTGGGCAACCGGGACGACATCCCCGATCTGCTGGCCGCCGCCGACGCCGTGCTGTGGCCGAGCCGGTGGGAGGGGCAGCCGCTGAGCCTCAGCGAGGCGCTGGCCGCCGGGCGGCCGGTGATCGCGACCGAGGTGGGCGGGATTCCCGGACTGCTGGGTGGGGCGGGGGTGCTGGTGCCGTACGGGGACGTGGGGGCGATGCGGCGGGCCGTTCATGAGGTGCTGGAGGAGCCGGGTGAGGCGGCGCGGCTGGCCGAGGCGGCGGTGCGCAGGGGAGCGGAGCTGCCGCGGGCGGACGACGCGGTCGAGGCCGTGGTGGGTGTTTACCTTTCGTCCGCAGGCGTGGAAGATTAGGCGGCGCTCACACGTTCTCCTATACTGCTTTGGTTAAGGGAGGGGAGTATCCCTTCGCGTCAGCCTCGTCATCACGGTTCGCTCCGTCCCATGGAGCCCCCGGGGCTGTCGGTCCGCAGCATCCAGAGTCACTGATGGTCGCGGGCGGGAGAGACCTCCGGCTGTCTGTCATGCGCGCCGGAGGTTTATATCATCATGGTCATCCCCACGTGGGCTTGGATCGCCGTCATCGGCGGTCTGCTGGTCATCCTCGCCGTCGATCTGTGGATTGTTGACCGGGGTGAGGCCCGGGAGTTCTCGATGAAGCAGGCGGGCTTCTGGGTCACGTTCTATGTGGCACTGGCTGTGATCTTCGGGATCGTGCTCTGGATCACCGCGGGGCCGGCCAAGGCGGGTGAGTTCTTCGCCGGGTACATCACCGAGTACAGCCTGAGCGTCGACAACCTGTTCATCTTCTTCATCATCATGAGCCGGTTCGCGGTGCCGAAGATCTACCAGCACAAGGTGTTGCTGGTCGGCATCCTGATGGCGCTGGTCATGCGCGGCATCTTCATCGCCCTCGGCGCGGCCGCGCTGGAGCGCTTCAGCTGGCTGTTCTACGTCTTCGGCGCCTTCCTCGTCTACACGGCGATCAACCTGATCCGCCAGCACGGCAAGGACGACGACGACTTCAACGAGAACGCCCTGCTCAGGTGGGTGCGCAAGGCCTTCCCGACGACGCCCGACTACGTCGGCTCCAAGATCACGGTCAAGATCGACGGCAAGCGCATGGTCACCCCGATGCTGATCGTCATGATCGCCATCGGCAGCACCGACCTGCTGTTCGCCCTCGACTCCATCCCGGCGATCTTCGGCCTCACCCAGGACGCCTTCATCGTCTTCACCGCCAACGCGTTCGCCCTGATGGGACTGCGTCAGCTGTACTTCCTGCTGGGCGGTCTGCTGCAGCGTCTGGTGTACATCACCTACGGCTTGGCGTTCATCCTTGGATTTATCGGGGTTAAGCTGATTCTGGAGGCTCTGCACGCCAGCGAGGTCTCCTGGGCGCCAGAAGTGCCGATCTCGGTCTCGCTCTCCGTCATTGGCGGGACGATGGTGATCACCACCGTCGCGAGCCTGCTCAAGTCCCGTAGCGACGCGCGCAAGGGGAAGGAAAGCACCACCCCCGCGCCGACGAAACAGGGCTAGCTAAACGGTGTTCGAGGCGCTTTGCTTGTCTAGTTGCGCCGTGTAATAGTTTCGGGTTCTGTAACATCACGGCAAAGCGCCCTGCCCGTAGTCACCATCAAAGGTTGTCCGTGTCAGACGATTCTGCTAGCCACAAGGCCGGTCGCGTGCGACTCGCGCGCGGCGTCTCCCCGTGGCTCTTCCCGACTGTGGCCGCCGCGGCCGTCACCACGCTGCTCAGCCGCCGTGACCGGCGCTGGGCGCTGGCGGCCGTGCCGCTGACCGCGCTCACCGGCGGCATGCTCTGGTTCTTCCGCGACCCCGACCGCCGGTCCGGCGAGGGGCGGGTGCTCTCGCCCGCCGACGGCGTGGTGCAGAGCATCGATCCATGGCCGGACGGCCGCACCCGGGTCGCGATCTTCATGAGTCCACTGAACGTGCACGTCAACCGGGCCCCCCTTGCGGGAACCGTCACCTCCGTGCAGCATGTGGCGGGTGGGTTCCTGCCGGCTTTCAACAAGGACAGCGACCAGAACGAGCGCGTGGTGTGGCATTTCGAGACCGCGCTCGGCGACATCGAGATGGTGCAGATCGCGGGCGCGGTGGCGCGCAGGATCGTGCCGTATGTAAACGCCGGAACCAAGCTCGCGCAGACCGAACGCATCGGGCTCATCCGGTTCGGCTCACGGGTCGACATCTACCTTCCCGAAGGCATCTCTCCCGCGGTGGCCGTGGGTGAGAAGACGATGGCGGGGGTGACCAGAATTGACCGCGGCTGACGCAGGCGGCTGGCAGGCCGAAGACCAGGAACCGCGGGGTCCGGTGGGCAAGGCCTTCCGGCTCTCCGCCGCGGACTCGCTGTCGCTGGGCAACGCGCTGTGCGGCTTCCTCGCCGTGTGCGTGCTGGCCACGTCGGCGATCCAGTCGCTCACCGCAGGGAAGGGCTTCGCGCCCGCTCCCGGCTACTTCGCGACCGCCGTGGTGCTGCTGCTCATCGGCGCGACCTGCGACCTCTTCGACGGCCTCGTTGCCAGGCGGTTCCGCGCCTCGGCGATGGGCGCCGAGCTCGACAACCTCGCCGACGTGATCAGCTTCGGCTTCGCGCCCGCGTTCATGGTGGTGATCTGGGGCGGGTTCACCGACAAGGTGGAGTTCTGGGCGGTGATCGTGGCCGCCTCGTCGGTGCTGATCGCCGGCTGCGTCCGCCTGGCCAGGTTCGCCTGCGTGAAGACCACGAGCGGCGACTTCATGGGGCTGCCCATCCCGATGGGCGCCATGACGGTCGTGTCGATCGTCATGCTGTTCCAGCCCAGCTACCTCTCCCTGCTCGCGGTGCTGGCCGTGGCCTGGCTGATGGTGAGCCGGGTGGAGTACCCCAAGCCCAAGGGGCAGCTCGCCGCCATCGTGCTCGGCTGGATCATGGTCAATGTGGCGTTCCTCACGTTCTGGGTCGCCTGGCCCGAGGGTGGGGACATGCCGATCAAGGTCGGCGCCACGATGCAGATCGCGCTGGTCGCGGCCATCCCGCTGCGGATGCTGTTCTACAAGCGCGAGCAGCGCAGGGAGCGCAAGGAAGCCGAGCGCATCGGCTGAGTTCCCGACACGCGTTCAAGGCGGGCACCGGAGATTCCGGTGCCCGCCTTTCGTACGTCGGTTTGGATGGCAGGGGATCCGGCGGGCGCCGCCGAGCGCATCGCACGGGTCTTCTCCCGCCGTACGGCCTGACCCGCCGGTGGGTCACCAGCCGCGGGCCAGCCATTCGGGCAGCGACGGGCGCTCGGCGCCGAGCGTGGTGTCCTTGCCGTGGCCCGGGTACACCCAGGTCTGGTCGGGCAGCCGGTCGAAGACGCGCTCGACCACGTCGGTGTAGAGGCGCTCGAACCGCTCCGGGTCCTTCTGCGTGTTGCCGACGCCGCCGGGGAACAGCGAGTCGCCGGTGAACAGGTGCCGCTCCTCGTCGCCGCCGTCGTACAGCAGCGCGATCGAGCCCGGCGTGTGCCCGCGCAGGTGGATCACCTCCAGGGTGACCGTGCCCACCGTGATCGTGTCGCCGTGCTCCACCAGCCGCTCGACCGGCACCGGCAGGGCGGGCGCGTCCAGCGGATGGGCGATCGGCGTGGCGCCGGTCACCTTGGTCACCTGCTCCAGCGCCTGCCAGTGGTCGCCGTGCCGGTGGGTGGTGACGATCGAGCTGATCGGACCCTCGTCCACGAACGCCAGCAGCCGGTCGGCCTCGGCGGCCGCGTCGATCAGCAGCCCGTCCCCGGTCTCCGTGCAGCGCAGCAGGTAGGCGTTGTTGTCGAACGGTCCCACGGCGAGCTTGGCGATCCTCAGGCCGGGCAACTCGCGCACGTCGGCGGGACCGCCGACCTTGACGTCACCGGTGTATGTCACGGAGTCCTCCTCGTCGGGTAGTGCTGCGGAGGCGCCGCCGGCAGTCCTTCGGGGGCGGGCGCCGTCATCCACGGCGGCTCCGGCAGCGGATGCTGCGGCCCGTCGTGCCCCTCACGCACCACCCTAATCCCCTCTCCCGCCGACCTGCCCGTCAACCAGACGAGCAGGTCACGGGCACTGCCCTCGACGACGGGGCCTTCGCCCAGGTCTGTCCAGGTCTCACCGCCGGTCACGCGGATCTCGCCGACCGTGCTCCGGCCGTACGGCCACAGGGCCCGGCAGTCGTGCAGTTCGCGCAGTACGAACTCCTCCGGCCAGTCGGCCGGGGTGTAGCCCGCGCCCAGGTCCACGTGGTGCAGCTCGACCTCGCGCAGCCGGCGCACCAGGGTGTACCAGGCGGGGTGTGTGGGCGGGCGCAGGCCGCCGACCATGGTCGACCAGCCCTCGGCCGGCACCGCGGCGATGGCCTTGGCCAGCCGCTCGGCGCTCGCCCGCAGGTCGGCGAGCTGCTCCCGCGCCCCGCGTCCGGCTCCGGCGGCGATTCCGGCCTCCCGGAAGCCGGGGTCGGGGTACTGCGGGGTCACGATGCCGGTCCTGGCCCACACCAGCAGGTTGACGTGGCTGTCGGCGTTCCTGGCCACGTGGGTGAGAACGTGGCCCCGGGACCAGCCGGGCAGCGAGGAGGGGGCCGCCACGTCCTCGTCGGAGAGACCGGCCGCGGTGGCGGCCAGCCGTTCGCCGGCGGCGGCGAGTTCGGCTCGGAGAGAATCAAGAGCGCTCATATCCGACATTTCAGCAGAAGGTGGGGTGGCGTCGATCGTCGGGCATAACACTGCCGGTGAGCCGGTTGAATGGTGAAGGGCCCGACGGACGCAGGAGAAGGCCGTAGCCTGTAGGGGAAGTCTTTCCGGCAGCCGCCCCCTGGGTCACCGGAAACTGTCGGACCCTCCGTCTACCATCCCCCGTGGACCTATTCAGACCTTCGACATCGGGATCGCCGTGGCAGACCGCCTGATCGTGCGTGGTGCACGAGAGCACAACCTCAAAGACGTCTCGCTCGACCTTCCGCGAGACTCGCTGATCGTCTTCACCGGGCTGTCGGGCTCCGGCAAGTCGAGCCTGGCCTTCGACACGATCTTCGCTGAGGGGCAGCGCCGCTACGTAGAGTCGTTGTCCGCCTACGCCAGGCAGTTCCTCGGCCAGATGGACAAGCCCGACGTCGACTTCATCGAGGGCCTGTCGCCCGCGGTCTCCATCGACCAGAAGTCCACCAGCCGCAACCCCCGCTCCACCGTCGGCACGATCACCGAGGTCTACGACTACCTGCGCCTGCTCTGGGCGCGCATCGGCAAGCCGCACTGTCCCGTGTGCGCGCGGCCGATCGCCAGGCAGACCCCGCAGCAGATCGTCGACCGGGTGATGGAGCTGGAGGAGGGCACCCGCTTCCAGGTGCTGGCCCCCGTCGTGAGCGGGCGCAAGGGCGAGTACGCCGAGCTCTTCCGTGAGCTGCAGACCAAGGGCTTCGCCCGGGCACGCGTCGACGGCACCGTGATCAGGCTCGAAGAGCCGCCGACACTGAAGAAGTACGAGAAGCACGACATCGAGGTCATCGTCGACCGGCTGTCGGTGAAGGAGTCCTCGCAGCGCAGGCTGACCGACTCGGTGGAGACCGCGCTGCAGCTGTCCGGTGGCACGATCACGCTGGAGTTCGTCGACCTGCCGGAGGACGACCCGGGCCGCGAGCGCTTCTACTCCGAGCACCTCTACTGCCCCTACGACGACCTGTCGTTCGAGGAGCTGCAGCCGCGCTCGTTCTCCTTCAACTCGCCCTTCGGCGCCTGCCCCGAGTGCACCGGCCTGGGCACCAAGATGGAGGTCGACCCCGAGCTCGTCGTGCCCGATCCGGAGCTGGAGCTCGGCGGCGGCGCGCTGCATCCCTGGTCGGGCGGCCACACCTCCGAGTACTTCGTCCGCCTCATCGAGGCGCTCGGCCACGCGATGGGCTTCACCCTCGACACCCCGTGGGAGAAGCTGCCGAAGAAGGCCCAGAAGTCCCTGCTGTACGGTCACGACGAGCAGGTCCACGTCAGCTACAGCAACCGCTACGGCCGCCAGCGCTCCTACTACACCACCTACGAGGGCGTGATCCCGTGGGTGCAGCGCAGGCACGCCGAGGCCGAGTCCGACTCGACCCGGGAGCGGTTCGAGGGCTACATGCGCGAGATCCCCTGCCCGGTGTGCAAGGGCGCCAGGCTGAAGCCGGTCTCGCTGGCGGTCACCGTCGCCGACAAGTCGATCGCCGAGGTGTCGGCGATGTCGATCGGCGAGTGCGCGACGTTCCTGGCGGGACTGACGCTGTCCGAGCGTGACA
The DNA here is from genome assembly GCF_040645915.1 of Nonomuraea sp. NPDC046570. Taxonomy (NCBI): domain Bacteria; kingdom Bacillati; phylum Actinomycetota; class Actinomycetes; order Streptosporangiales; family Streptosporangiaceae; genus Nonomuraea; species Nonomuraea sp. NPDC046570. Next base: position 25,778 of record NZ_JBEYZF010000012.1, read on the forward strand.
TGCAGATCGCCGAGCGGGTGGTCAAGGAGATCAACGCCCGGATGGGCTTCCTGCTCGACGTCGGCCTCGACTACCTGACGATGGACCGGGCCTCCGGCACGCTGGCCGGCGGCGAGGCGCAGCGCATCAGGCTGGCCACCCAGATCGGCTCCGGCCTGGTGGGCGTGCTGTACGTGCTGGACGAGCCGTCCATCGGCCTGCACCAGCGCGACAACATGCGGCTGCTCGACACGCTGGTCAGGCTGCGCGACATGGGTAACACGCTGATCGTCGTGGAGCACGACGAGGACACGATCGCCGCCGCCGACTGGGTGGTCGACATCGGGCCCGGCGCGGGCGAGCACGGCGGCCAGGTGGTCGTCTCCGGCACCGTCCAGGACCTGCTCAACTCCGAGGACTCGCTGACCGGCGCCTACCTGTCCGGCCGCAAGAGCATCGCGGTGCCCGCCAAGCGCCGCAAGCGCGACAGGAAGCGGCAGATCACGGTCAAGGGGGCGCGCGAGCACAACCTCAAGGGCGTCGACATCGACTTCCCGCTCGGGGTGTTCACCGCCGTCACCGGGGTGTCCGGGTCGGGCAAGTCGACGCTGGTCAACGACATCCTCTACAACGCGCTGCACAAGGAACTGCACGGAGCCAGGACGGTGCCGGGGCGGCACTCCCGGATCACCGGCATGGACCTGGTGGACAAGGTCGTGCACGTCGATCAGTCGGCGATCGGGCGCACCCCGCGCTCCAACCCGGCGACCTACTCCGGGGTGTTCGACCACGTGCGCAAGCTGTTCGCGCAGACCACCGAGGCGAAGGTGCGCGGCTACCAGCCGGGGCGGTTCAGCTTCAACGTCAAGGGCGGGCGCTGCGAGGCGTGCGCGGGCGACGGCACCATCAAGATCGAGATGAACTTCCTGCCGGACGTCTACGTTCCCTGCGAGGTGTGCCACGGGGCGCGCTACAACCGGGAGACGCTCGAGGTCCACTACAAGGGGAAGACGATCTCCGAGGTCCTGGACATGCCGATCGAGGAGGCGCTGGCCTTCTTCGACGCCATCCCGGGGATCAGGCGGCACCTGCAGACGCTCAACGACGTCGGTCTCGGCTACGTGCGCCTGGGACAGCCTGCCACGACGCTGTCCGGCGGTGAGGCGCAGCGGGTGAAGCTGGCCTCCGAGTTGCAGCGGCGGCAGACCGGGCGGACCATCTACGTGCTCGACGAGCCGACCACTGGCCTGCACTTCGAGGACATCCGGCGGCTGCTCGGGGTGCTCGGGCGGCTGGTCGACGGCGGGAACACGGTGATCGTCATCGAGCACAACCTCGACGTGATCAAGACGGCCGACTGGGTGATCGACATGGGGCCCGAAGGCGGATCCAAGGGCGGCACGCTGGTCGCGGCCGGCACGCCCGAGGACGTGGCGCTCGTCGACGACAGTCACACGGGGCGTTTCCTGCGGAAGATCCTCGAAGTCTGAGAGGGCGCGGATTCCGGGGCCCGCGCAGGTCTGAGTGGCCTGCGCGGGTCGCGGACGGGGTTTCTTCGGACCCTCGCGCGTCAGGACAGCCTTCGTCCCCAGCCCTCGGGCCACTTGTCGAATCCCCTGGATGAGTGACCGAAGGGGGTCGCCCATAGAGTGAAAGGCAGGCAAAGTCCTGCCCTGCAGGGGGTTCGGAGCGAAGCGGAGGGTCGGGGAGATGACGGGTGCGGAGCGCGGTTTCGGCATGCCCGAGTTCGGGCGGCGCGAGGCGCTGGGGGTCGCGGGCGTGGCGGTGTGCGGCGTCGCGCTCGCCGGCTGCGGAGGCGAGCAGGGGGCGGGGAAGGCCGTCGTGCCGCCGGGCATCAAGGGCAAGGTCATCGCCGGTACCGCCGACATCCCGGTCGGCGGCGGCAAGGTGATCCACGAGTGGAAGATCGTCGTCACCCAGCCGACGTCGGGGGTGTACAAGGCGTTCACCGCGAGCTGCCCGCACAAGGGCTGCGCGGTCGCCAGCCCCGAGAACGGCGTGATCCCGTGCCCGTGCCACGGCAGCGAGTTCGCCGCGGACTCGGGCAAGTGCCTGAAGGGGCCGGCGAAGGCGCCGCTGGCGGAGTTCGCGCTGAAGGTGGACGGGGACGGGATCGTCATCCTCTGAAGCGGTAAATGTGCATGGTTCCCCGACTTCTGGTCCGGCACGATGAACCGGTATCCAGGTGCCCGCCGTACCTGAGGTGAGACCAGAACCCTGGGAGGGTGACCATGGCTGACACGACACGTCGCGCGGTGATGTTCGGGGCCGGAGGCGCCGGGCTGACCGCGGTGCTCACTGCCTGCGCCGGTTACGGCCAGCCCACGGACACCGCGGCGCGGGAGGAAGCGGCGCCACAGGGCGGGGATCCGGCGGCGCCGACGGGCAAGACGGACAAGCCGGAGAAGGCGGGCGGGGCCAAGCTGGCCGCCACCGCCGACATCCCCGAGGGCGGCGGGAAGGTCTTCACTAAGGAGAAGATCGTCGTCACCCAGCCGGTGGCGGGGGAGTTCAAGGCGTTCTCGGCGACCTGTACGCACCGGGGCTGCACGGTGGCCTCGGTCGAGTCGGGCACGATCAACTGCCCGTGCCACGGCAGCCAGTTCAAGGTCGAGGACGGCTCGGTCGCCGGTGGGCCCGCGCCCAAGGGGCTGCCGGAGAAGAAGATCAAGGTGGACGGGGACGCCATCTTCCTGGCGTAGGCCCGTTCGCGGCCGGTCCTTTAACAATTCTCTCAGCAGAGTGCGGTTTGTTGGACGGCATGAGAGAAGAGCTTCAGAGCCGCAGGACCGTCATAGCGGGTGTGGGCGCGGGCGGGCTGGCCGTCGTGCTGGCCGGGTGCGGCGGGTCCACCGAGGCTACTCCGCAGGCGGGGGCCACCGGCGCCCCGGCCACCACCGATGCTCCGAGCACGAGCGCGGCCCCCGGCGGGCAGTTGGTCGGCACCGCCGACGTCCCCGTGGGCGGCGGGACGATCCTCAAGGAGCAGAAGATCGTCGTGGTCCAGCCGGTGGCGGGGGAGTACAAGGCGTTCTCCGCGTCCTGTACGCACAAGGGGTGCGCGGTCAGCTCCGTGGAGTCGGGCGTGATCGTCTGCCCGTGTCACGGCAGCAAGTTCAGCGTCGAGGACGGCTCGGTGAAGGACGGCCCCGCCACCAAGGCGCTGCCCGAGGTGCAGATCAAGGTGGACGGCACGTCGATCACCCTGGCGTGAGCCGCGGCCTGCCGTACCGGGCCCTCCGGTACGGCGGGCCGCGCGAACCGGCCGGGCGCTCCGGGACGGCGGGCCCGCGAGATCCGGTCTGTCGGTCCCGGCCGATAGTCTGGGAGATGTGGCGAGATCCGCGGGCAGCCCCCTGAGTTTCCGGCCGAAGTCCGGTTCCATCCCCGACTCACCCGGGGTCTACAGGTTTCGGGACGCGACGTCCCGGGTGATCTACGTGGGCAAGGCCAAGAGCCTGCGCCAGCGGCTCAACTCCTACTTCGCCGACTTCGCCGGCCTGCACCCGCGCACCCAGACGATGCTCACCACCGCCACCGCGGTCGACTGGACCGTGGTCGGCACCGAGGTGGAGGCCCTGCAGCTCGAATACTCCTGGATCAAGGAGTTCGACCCGCGCTTCAACGTCAAGTACCGCGACGACAAGTCCTACCCCTACCTCGCGGTCACCATGGGCGAGGAGTTCCCGCGCGTGCAGGTGCTGCGCGGCGCCAAGAAGAAGGGCACCCGCTACTTCGGCCCCTACTCCCACGCCTGGGCCATTCGCGAGACCGTCGACCTGCTGCTGCGCGTCTTCCCGGTGCGCACCTGCAGCGCGGGCGTCTTCAAGCGGGCCGGGCAGGTCGGCAGGCCGTGCCTGCTGGGCTACATCGACAAGTGCTCGGCGCCGTGTGTCGGCCGGGTCAGCCCCGAGGAGCACCGCGACCTCGCCGAAGACTTCTGCGACTTCATGGGCGGCAACACCGCCCGCTTCATCAGGCGCCTCGAGAAGGAGATGCGCGAGGCCGCCGGCGAGCAGGAGTACGAGAAGGCCGCCCGGCTGCGCGACGACGTCCAGGCGCTGCAGCGGGCCCTGGAGAAGCAGGCCGTCGTGCTCGGCGAGGGCACCGACGCCGACGTGATCGCCCTGGCCGAGGACCCGCTCGAAGCCTCCGTCCAGGTCTTCTACGTGCGCGGCGGGCGCATCAGGGGCCAGCGCGGCTGGGTGGTCGACAAGGTCGAGGAGACCACCCCCGGCGAGCTGGTCGAGCAGTTCCTGCTGCAGATGTACGGCGACGCCGCCCCCGAGTCACTGCCCCGCGAGGTGCTGGTGCCCGCGATGCCGCCGGACGCCGAAGCGGTCGCCGAGCTGCTGTCGGAGCACCGCAAGGCGCGCGTGGAGCTGCGCGTGCCGCAGCGCGGCGACAAGAAATCGCTGATGGAGACCGTCGAGCGCAACGCCAAGGAGTCGCTGGCCCAGCACAAGATCCGCCGCGCCAGCGACCTGACCACCCGCAGCAAGGCGCTGCAGGAGATCGCCGACGCGCTCGACCTCGACCAGGCGCCGCTGCGCATCGAGTGCTACGACGTCTCCCACCTGCAGGGCGAGAACGTCGTGGCGTCCATGGTGGTCTTCGAGGACGGCCTGGCCCGCAAGAGCGAGTACCGGCGGTTCGCCGTCAAGTCCAAGGAAGGCGACGTCGCCTCCATCCACGAGGTGATCACCCGCAGGTTCCGGCGCTATCTGGAGGAGCGCTCGGCCACCGGCGAGCTGACCGCGCAGGACGACGCGCTCGGCCCGATCGACCCCGAGACCGGCAGGCCGCGCAAGTTCGCCTACCCGCCCAACCTCGTGGTCGTCGACGGCGCGGGCGCGCAGGCCGCCGCCGCCCAGCGCGCGCTGGACGAGCTCGGCGTCGACGATGTGGCGGTGTGCGGCCTGGCCAAGCGCCTGGAGGAGGTCTGGCTGCCCGGCGACGACCAGCCGGTCATCCTGCCCCGCTCCAGCGAGGGCCTCTACCTGCTGCAACGCGTGCGTGACGAGGCGCATCGGTTCGCCATCACCTACCATCGTTCCAAGCGGTCCAAGGCCGTGAAGGAGAGCGCGCTCGACGGCGTGCCCGGCCTCGGGCCGGCGCGCAGGCAGGCGCTGCTGAAGCATTTCGGCTCGGTGAAGCGGCTGCGCGATGCCACCGTGGAGGAGATCTGCGAGGTCCAGGGCATCGGCCGGGCCACCGCCGAGGTGATCGTGTCGACGTTGAGGGGGAGCGCTGACGTGCCGCCCGAACGCAGTGACGGAGTGAGGCCATGAGTACGAAGGAGCACACGGAGTCGGCGTTCGTCATCGTCACCGGCATGTCGGGGGCGGGGCGCAGCACCGCGGCCAAGGCGCTGGAGGACCTGGGCTGGTTCGTCATCGACAACCTGCCGCCGGGCCTGCTGTTCGCCATGGCCGAGGAGGCGGGCAGGGTGAAGCTGGCCGCCGACAAGGTGGCCGCCGTGGTGGACGTGCGCAGCCTCGCCTTCACCAGCGACCTCAACGCCGCCATCGAGGAGCTCGAGGCCCGCGGCGTGCGCGTGCGCGTGGTGTTCCTGGAGGCCAGCGACGAGGAGCTGGTCCGCAGGTTCGAGAACGTCCGCCGCCCGCACCCGCTGCAGGGCGAGGGCCGCCTGGTCGACGGCATCGCCCGCGAGCGCGGCATCCTGCGCGAGGTGCGCGCCAACGCCGACCTGGTGATCGACACCTCCTCGCACAACGTGCACGAGCTGCGCAACAAGATCGTCACCTACTTCGGCGGGGAGGACCGTCCCGGCCTGCGAGTCAACGTCCTCTCCTTCGGCTTCAAGTACGGCCTGCCGGTCGACGCCGACCTCGTCGTCGACTGCCGGTTCCTGCCGAACCCGCACTGGGTGCCCGAGTTGCGGCCGATGAACGGCCTCGACGCCCCCGTCCGCGACTACGTCCTCAACCAGCCGGGCGCCAAGGAGTTCCTCGACGCCTACGAGGAGGTGCTCGGGGTGGTGGCGGCCGGTTACGCGCGGGAGGGCAAGAGCTATGTGACGCTGGCGGTGGGCTGCACGGGCGGCAAGCACCGCAGTGTCGCGATGGCCGAGCAGGTCGGCGGTCGGCTGCGAGATCGCGGGATGGAGGTCCAGGTGAGCCACCGGGATGTAGGCCGCGAGTGACCGACGGGCGCGTGGGCCTGACCGGCGGGGGGGCGGTGCCGTACCCGACGGGTGTGCCCGGGAGTGGGTCGCATGAGGCGGCCGGTGGGTTGCGGGTGGTGGCGCTGGGCGGGGGGCACGGGCTGTACGCCTCGCTGTCGGCGTTGCGGGTGGTGACCGGTGAGCTGACCGCGGTGGTCACCGTAGCCGACGACGGCGGCTCCAGCGGGAGGTTGCGGCGCGAGCTCGGCGTGCTGCCTCCCGGGGATCTGCGCATGGCGCTGGCCGCGCTGTGCGGCGACGACGAGTGGGGCAGTACGTGGAGCGCGGTCGTCCAGCACCGCTTCGGCGCGACCCGCCCGCGGCTGGAGGCGTGCGGTCTTGAGGCGGGGGACGGGGCGGCCGGCGAGGGGGAGTTGCACGGGCATGCCGTGGGCAATCTGCTCATCGTGGCGCTCTGGGAGCTGCTCGGTGACACCGTGGCCGGGCTCGACTGGGTCGGCAGGCTGCTCGGCGCGCACGGCAGGGTGCTGCCGATGGCGTCGGTGCCGCTCGACATCCTCGCCGAAGTGGAGCTCGACGGCGTCGTCTCCACGGTGACGGGCCAGGTGGCCTGCGCGCTCACCCCCGGCCGGGTGCGGGCGATCTCCCTCATCCCGAAGAACCCGCCCGCCTGCCCCGAGGCGGTGCGCGCAGTGCTGGACGCCGATTGGGTGGTGTTCGGGCCGGGCTCGTGGTTCACCAGCGTGCTGCCGCACCTGAAGGTGCCCGAGCTGGCCGAGGCGCTGCACGTCACCAAGGCCAAGCGGCTGGTCACGCTCAACCTCGCCCCCCAGCCGGGCGAGACCGACGACTTCTCCCCCCAGCAACACCTGGAGGTGCTCAGGCGGCACGCGCCGGACCTGGTGATCGACGTCGTTCTGGCCGACACCGGCGTGGTCGACGACCCCGACGCGCTGGAGAAGGCCGTCGCCGCGATGGGCGGGCGCCTGGTCATGGCGGACGTCGCGGCCGAGGACGGCTCCCCCCGGCACGACCCACGACGTCTTGCCTCCGTCCTGGACGAGATTTTCCTCCAGAAGCGTTGATCCTGGTCGGGGCGCCTCGAAGGTGCGAGAGACTGCTGGAGAGCCGGTCTGTATGGGGGAGGACTAACGCTTATGGCGATGACAGGTGTGGTGAAGGACGAGCTGAGCCGCCTGCCGGTGCTGAAGCCTTGCTGCCGCAAGGCGGAGGTCTCGACGCTGCTGCGGTTCGCGAGCGGACTGCACCTGGTGGGCGGCCGCATCGTGATCGAGGCGGAGCTGGACACCAACGCCACCGCGCGGCGGCTGATCAAGGACATCGGCGAGGTCTTCGGGCACAAGGCGGAGGTGCTCGTGCTCGCGCCCGCTGGGCTGCGCAAGGGCTCACGCTACGTGGTCCGCGTCTACCGCGACGGTGAGGCGCTGGCCCGGCAGACCGGCCTGATCGACAACCACGGCCGCCCGGTGCGGGGCCTGCCGCGCCAGGTGGTGGCGGGCGCCTCCTGCGACGCCGAGGCCGCCTGGCGCGGAGCGTTCCTGGCGCACGGCTCGCTGACCGAGCCGGGCCGGTCGATGTCCCTGGAGGTCACCTGCCCCGGCCCCGAGGCGGCGCTGGCGCTGGTCGGGTCGGCGCGGCGGTTGAAGATCCACGCCAAGGCCCGCGAAGTGCGCGGCGTCGACCGGGTGGTGGTCCGCGACGGCGACGCCATCAGCGCGCTGCTGACCAGGCTCGGCGCGCACGACAGCGTGCTGGCCTGGGAGGAGCGGCGGATGCGCCGCGAGGTGCGGGCGACGGCCAACCGGCTGGCCAACTTCGACGACGCCAACCTGCGCAGGTCGGCGCGGGCCGCGGTGGCGGCCGGCGCCCGCGTGCAGCGGGCGCTGGAGATCCTCGGCGAGGAGGCTCCCGACCACCTGGTGATCGCCGGGCGGCTGCGCGTCGAGCACAAGCAGGCCTCGCTGGAGGAGCTCGGCCAGATCGCCGACCCGCCGCTGACCAAGGACGCCATCGCGGGCCGCATCCGGCGCCTGCTGGCGATGGCCGACAAGCGCGCCTCCGACATGGGCATCCCCAACACCGAGGCGAATCTCACCGTGGACATGCTCTCGTCCTGACCCCGAGCGCCCCAGGCCCTCCCGCCGCACCCGCGGCGGGAGGGCCTTTTTCGTGTACGGCGACCGCCCCGACCTGGCGAAACGCTCCTCAAAGCGGGCGTTAGGTAAAGACTGCGGCGAGCGTAGTCAAACACTGGAACACCTGTGTAATGTAACGCCCATCATCACTGACATTTCAGTGACGCATCAATGGCTGTGGGGGGCTCAGCGGACCAACCCGGCGCTGTGCAGAACCGAACCCAGGAAAAGGTGAAGCGTGAAGAAGCCGCTCAAGATCACCGGCGCTGCCGCACTGGCCGCGTGCCTCGTCACCCTCGCCGGTTGCGGCGGCTCGGACGGCTCCAAGGCCGCGAGTGACAAGCCCTTCGGCGAGTGCGAGATCTCCGCGAACCCGCCCATCCACAAGCTCGACACCATGACCGAGGGCGAGCTCACCGTCGCCGCCTCGCTGCCGTACCCGGCCGGATACCGGGGCAACACGCTCGACAGCGTGGACGGCGGTTACATGTACTGCCTGGACGCGGAGATCGCCAACCGGGCCGGGCTGAAGAAGATCAAGCTGGTCAACGCCTCCTTCGAGGCCCTGGTGACCGCCAAGTCCTCCAGCTTCGACTTCGCGGTGTGGGACATCGTCGTGACCCCGGAGCGCAAGAGGGCGGTGGACTTCGCCTCGCCGTACAACACCTACCTGACCGGCGTCCTGGTGAAGAAGGGGTCGGAGCTGACGGCTGAGTCGATCAAGCAGTCCACGGTGGGCGTGCTGGCGGGGTCGGTGCAGCTCAAGTATCTGCAGGAGACGTTGAAGCCCAAGCAGACCAGGGTGTTCAACTCCAACGACGACCTGTTCAACGCCGTGCTCGCCGGGCAGATCGACGCCGCGGTGAACGACACGGCCACGGTGATGCCGCGCGCCGCCAACTCCGGCGGCAAGCTCGAGGTGATCGGCCGCTACCCGATCGGCGGCGACGTCGCCCCCCTGCTCCCCAAGGGGTCGGCCAACGTCGAGGTGCTGAACAAGATCCTCGGTGACATGAAGGAGGACGGCACCCTCGACAAGATCATGGACAAGTGGCTCAACCCGATCCTGGGCGGGGACCCGGACACCCTGCCGGAGTGGGCGGCCTGACCATGAAAGTCGAGCTGTCAGGCCCCATGGCCGCCAGCACGGTCGCGCCGGGCCCCTCTAGGCCGCTGAGCACCAAGTCCTACCTGGGCGGCGCCGCGGTGCTCGCGCTGCTGACCGTCGTGCTGTGCTACCAGTTGTCCGGCGCCGTCCTCGACGAGGGGCAGGCGCTGCGCCTGGCCCTCGGGGTCGCCCTGCCGGTGCTGCTCGTCGGCGGCCCGCTGCTGGCGGCCTACCGCCACAGCGCGCTCTCCGAGCGCGACTGGAACGCCGGCAAGTACGTCGAGGCCCGCGAGGCCGCCGCGCGCTCGCGCAACGCCTCGGTCGCCTCCTTCGGCCTGAGCGGCTTCGTCGCGGTCGTCGCGCTGGTCGCCCTGCTGGTCTTCACCAACGACGGCGCCGTGCAGAAGACGTTCCTGAACGTCGAGTTCATGGTCCGCAGCCTCGCCGACATCGGCACGGCGCTGCTGGTGAACATCAAGATCGCGCTGGGCGCGCAGGTGCTCGCGATGGCCTTCGGCCTGGTGCTGGCCATCGGCAGGCTGCTGCCGGGCAAGGGCTTCTGGCCGGTCCGCGCGCTGTCGATCGCCTACATCGACGTCTTCCGCGGCATCCCGTCCGTGGTGCTGATCTACCTGGTCTGCTTCGGACTGCCGCTCACCGAGGTGCCGATCCTGAGCGAGGGCGACCCGGTCGTGTACGCGATCGTGGCGCTGGCCCTCACCTACAGCGCCTACAACGCAGAGCTGTACCGGTCGGGCATCGAGTCCATCAACAAGGGCCAGACCTCCGCGGCCCTGTCGATGGGCCTGTCGCAGCCCGACGTGATGAGGTTCGTGATCATGCCGCAGATGGCGCGGAACATCGCGGCCCCGATGCTGAGCACGTTCATCGGCCTGCAGAAGGACACCGCGCTGGTCATCGTCGTCGGCATCATCGACGCCTTCAGCCAGGCGAAGATCTACTCGGCCAACGACTTCAACCTGTCCGCGGTGACGGCCGTGTGCTTCGTCTTCGTCCTGATCACGATCCCGCAGACGCGGCTGGTCGACTACATGCTCGCCCGCTCGGGCTCGAAGAAGTAAGGGGGCAGCCGATGGCGACCGCATACGTGGAGCTGGAGCAGGTCACCAAGTCCTACGGCGACCACAAGGTCCTCGACCGGGTCGACCTGAGTGTCGGCCGGCACGAGGTGGTGACCCTGATCGGCGCGTCCGGCTCGGGCAAGTCGACCCTGCTGCGCTGCGTCAACGGCCTGGAGGCGATCCAGGGCGGCCGCATCTCGCTGAACGGCGACGTCATCTCCGGCGAGGGCGTCGACCTGGTCAGGCTGCGCCGCCGCGTCGGGATCGTCTTCCAGAGCTTCAACCTGTTCCCGCACATGAGCGTGCTGCGCAACTGCACCCTCACCCCGATCCGGGCCAAGGTCGCGAACAAGGCGCAGGCCGAGGCCGACGCCCGCGTCATGCTGGCCCGGGTGGGCCTGAAGGACAAGGTCGACGCCTACCCCGACCAGCTGTCCGGCGGCCAGCAGCAGCGCGTGGCCATCGCCCGCGCCATGCTGATGCGGCCCGAGGTGCTGCTGCTCGACGAGATCACCTCCGCGCTCGACCCGGAGCTGGTCATCGAGGTCCTCAACCTGGTCCGCGAGCTGGCCGGTGACGGCATCACGATGATGATGACCACGCACGAGATGTCCTTCGCCCGCGAGATCTCCTCCTCGATCTGCTTCCTGCACAAGGGCACGATCCTGGAGCAGGGACGGCCCGAGGAGATCTTCGACGCGCCGCGCTCGCCCGAGCTGAAGACCTTCCTGCGAAAGATCCACGAGGCGGGCCGGGACTGAGCCCGCCCCTTCTTCACCCTGAGGAATTCCCCATGAAGCAGAACTACGACGTCAAGAACTTCTTCACCTACCTCGGCTACCCGAGTGGCGACCAGCCGTACTGGTGTGAGAACCTGCGCACTCTGTCGGTCTACTGCCAGGGCGACGCGGCCAACCTTGAGGCGCTGCTCGAGCCCACGCCGTTCGAGCTGGCCGACGACCGGTTCGTGGTGCAGATCGCCGACTTCGGCAACACGACGGCGGGCGCCTTCTACGACTCGGGTGTGGTGATCCCGGTCCGCTACCAGGACCATGTGGGCGTGAACTACTACTTCGAGTTCGAGGACCAGCCGTGGAGCGTGGCCTTCGGCCGTGAGGTGTGGGGCTACCCCAAGCACTTCGGCGAGGTCGAGTTGGCCGACAGCGCGGAGAAGGTGGCCGGGCGGGTGACCAGGGCCGGTGAGATGATCTTCAGCATCTCCATGACGCCCGAGGACGGCCACTCCAACCAGGCGTGGGCGGACATGAGCATGTACCCGCACCTGCAGGTCCACGCGCTGCCCGAGGCCAACGGCCCCGGCTTCAAGACCTTCGAGATCGTCTCGCGCGACACCTCCAAGGACTTCAAGCTGAAGAGCAAGGTCTTCGGCCCGGCCGCCGCCGAGTTCGGCCCCTCCCTCGCGGTGAACGGCGTCCAGCTCAAGGTGGTAGAGATCTTGGGGGGCGAGTACTCCGTCGGCGACTACGCCTGCACCGTCGAGAACGGCATCTCCACCGTGATCGACGACCTGCTGGCCTGATGCCCGGCGCGGCCCCGCCCTCTGATCGTCCCCCGCTGAGAGGTCGTGTGAAAATGAGTCCCGCCCCTGTCGCCGGCGAGGCGAGATCCGGCAGAGCCGAGGTCTCGGCCGCGAACCTGCTCAGCGAGTCGGCCACCGCCGCCCTGCGCACCCGGCTGGTCCGCTGCGAGATCATGCCGGGGGAGCGGCTCAGCGAGCCGGAGCTGCGGGCCACCCTCGGCTTCGGCACCTCGCCGGTGCGCGAGGCGATCCGCCGCCTGGAGTTCGAGAAGCTGGTCGTGATCTACCCGCGCAGCGGCACCTACGCCACCGACATCGCGCTCAAGGACTCACGCTCGGTCACCGAGCTGCGCCTGGAGATCGAGGCGCTGGCCGCGGCACTGGCCTGCCAGCGGGGCTCGCGGGCGGAGAAGGAGCGGCTGGCCGAGCTCGCCGAGCGGCAGCACGAAACCGACGACCTGCAGGAGTGCATCGACCTCGACGCCGCCTTCCACCGCAGCATGTATCGGATGACCCGCAACGACTACCTGACCACCACCGCGGAGATCCACTTCAACCTGGCGCTGCGCCAGTGGTACTTCTGCTCCAAGGAGGTGGAGACCCCCGACTGGACGGGCGTCGACCACCGGGGGCTGGCCGCCGCGATCGCGGCCGGCGACCCGGAGGCGGCGGGGCGGCACATCCGCGAGCACGTGCTGCACGACTCCCACCAGGTCGTCACCATCCTCACCAACTACGGCTTGTAGGAAGACATGCGCAACCTCTTCTCGCTCGACGGACTGACGGCCCTGGTCACCGGGGCGGCCGGTGGGCTGGGCCGGGCCCAGAGCCTGGCCCTCGGCGCCGCCGGAGCGCGCGTCGTCGCCTCCGACCTGACCGCCGAGGCGGCCGGGCGGGCCTGCGACGAACTGTCCGAGGCCGGCGTCGCGAACCTGCCGCTGGTGCTCGACGTGACCTCGGTGGCCGACGTCGACCGCGCCTTCGGCGAACTGGACGCCGCCGGCGTGCGGGTGGACATCCTGGTCAACAACGCGGGCGTGTCGCTGCGCAACAGCGCGCTGGAGGCCACGCCGGAGGAGTTCGACACCACGCTGGCGGTCAACCTGCGCGGCACCTACCTGATGGCTCAGCGGGCCGCGCGCCGGATGCGCGAGCAGGGCGGCGGCTGCGTCGTCAACCTCTCGTCGATCGGCGGCCTGGTCGTCGACGGCGAGCGCTCCTCGGTGTACGACGCGTCCAAGGCGGCCGTCGTCCAGGTCACCAAGAACATGGCCTACGAGTGGGGCCGGTACGGCATCCGGGTCAACTCCATCGCGCCCGGCTACATGCGCACCGCGATGACCGCCGACCTGCTGCCCTCCCCGGAGGCCGAGGAGCGGCTGATCGACCGGCACATCCCGCTCGGCCGGGTGGGCGAGCCCGGCGACCTGGCCGGCGCGGTGGTCTTCCTGGCCTCACCCGCCGCCTCCTACGTCACCGGCCACACCCTCACGGTCGACGGCGGCTGGGTCATCGCGATGTAGCCCGTTCCAGCGGGCGCGGGCGCCGCTCAGCCGTCGCGGTCCGTCTTCGGCAGGAAGGCGTCGCCCGTCGGCGTGGCCTGCTCGCGGGGCCGTACCGGCTCGAAGGCCGAGCGGTACTCCGGCTCGGCGGGTGTCTCCGGCTCGGCCGAGGGCACGGTGGCTCGCGCCCGCCTGGCCGCGCGCACGCGCGTGGCCACGAGCAGCAGGGCGACCAGCGCGGCCGTGCCCGCGAACACCGCGGGCTGCCGGTACCCGGAGGTGGCGAGGTCCGAGAGGGCCTCGGGGAGCCGGTCGATCGTCCCGGACAGGTCGATCACCGGCCGCTCGTCGTGGTCGTAGACCAGCGTGGCGAGGAACGCGACGGCGCCGACGGCGATCCCCAGCGCCGCGTACAGGGCCGCGAGCAGTGGCAGCAGCAGGCTCGCGGGCCTGGCCGCCCGCATGGCCAGGCCCACGAGCAGGCCGGTGACCAGGCCGAGCGCGCAGCCGAGAGGGTAGCCGCCGCCCACGTTCCCGAGGGCGGGCATGATCGTCGCCGCGTACAGCGCCCCCGCGAACACGACCGAGCAGAGCACCATCGCGACGAAGCCCGTCACCAGCCCGGCGAGCAGGCCGGATCTTCGCTCTCGCACCACAACCCCCAGAGATTCCCCGTACTTACTCTGACGAGTCGGGCACTTTACTGGAACTGGGCAAACTATGGATGTCGATCACCCAAAAAGAGGGCGGGACCTGAAGTGGTCTAAACCAATTTGGGTCCGATAGGGTTCGGTTGAGGATCCAGCCCGCCACCACGCATGAGGAGATCGGTTCCGTGAGCATCCGCGTAGGCGTCAACGGCTTCGGCCGCATCGGCCGCAACTTCTGGCGCGCGGTCGCCGCCAGCGGCAAGGACATCGAGATCGTCGCGGTCAACGACCTGACCGACAACGCGACGCTCGCGCACCTGCTGAAGTACGACAGCATCCTCGGCCGCCTGCCGTACGAGGTGAAGGCGACCGCCGACGAGATCGTCGTCGACGGCAAGGCCATCAAGGCCTTCGCCGAGCGCGACCCCGCCAAGCTCCCCTGGGGCGACCTGGGCGTCGACGTGGTGGTCGAGTCGACGGGCTTCTTCACCGACGCCAACAAGGCCAAGGTGCACGCCGACAACGGCGCCAAGAAGGTCATCATCTCCGCCCCGGCGAAGAACGAGGACGTCACGATCGTCATGGGTGTCAACCACGACACCTACGACCCGGCCAACCACACGGTCATCTCCAACGCCTCCTGCACGACCAACTGCCTGGCCCCGCTGGCGAAGGTGCTCAACGACTCCTTCGGCATCGAGAAGGGTCTGATGACCACCATCCACGCCTACACCCAGGACCAGAACCTGCAGGACGGCCCGCACAGCGACCTGCGCCGCGCCCGCGCCGCCGCGCTCAACGTGGTGCCCACCTCCACCGGCGCCGCCAAGGCGATCGGCCTGGTGCTGCCGGAGCTGAAGGGCAAGCTGGACGGCTTCGCGATGCGCGTGCCGATCCCCACCGGCTCGGCCACCGACCTCACCGTCGAGGTCCGGCGCGATGTCACCGTCGACGAGGTCAAGGCCGCCTACAAGGCCGCCGCCGACGGCCCGCTCAAGGGCTACCTCACCTACACCGAGGACGAGATCGTCTCCTCCGACATCGTCACCGACCCGGCCTCCTGCATCTTCGACGCCGGCCTGACCAAGGTCATCGGCAACCAGGTCAAGGTCATCGGCTGGTACGACAACGAGTGGGGCTACTCCAACCGCCTGGTCGACCTCATCGAGCTGGTGGGCGCGGACCTCTGATGCGCGGGCTCGACGATCTCGACGTCAAGGGTCGGCGCGTCCTGGTGCGCGTCGACCTCAACGTCCCCCTCGACGGGGAGACGATCACCGACGACGGCCGGATCAGGGCGTCGGTGCCGACGATCAAGGCGCTCGCCGAGCGCGGCGCCAGGGTCGTCGTCTGCGCCCACCTGGGCCGTCCCAAGGGCAAGCCGAACCCGGCGTTCTCCCTCAGGCCGGTCGCGGCCAGGCTGAGCGAGCTGCTCGGGACCGAGGTGGCCTTCGCCACCGACGTGGTGGGCCCCAGCGCCCAGCAGGCCGTGGCCGCGCTCGGCGACGGCGGGGTGGCCCTCCTGGAGAACCTGCGCTTCGAGCCGGGCGAGGAGTCCAAGGACGACGACGAGCGCGCCGCGTTCGCCGGCAGGCTGGCGAGCCTCGCCGAGCTGTACGTCGGCGACGGCTTCGGCGCCGTGCACCGCAGGCACGCCAGCGTCTACGACGTGCCCAAGCTGCTGCCGCACGCGGCGGGCGGGCTGGTGCTGGCCGAGGTCCAGGTGCTCAAGAAGCTCACCGAGAACCCCGAGCGGCCCTACGTGGTCGTGCTGGGCGGCGCCAAGGTCTCCGACAAGCTCGGCGTCATCGCCAACCTGCTGACCAAGGTCGACCGGCTGCTCATCGGCGGCGGCATGGCCTACACCTTCCTGGCGGCCCAGGGCCACGAGGTCGGCGGTTCGCTGCTCCAGGCCGACCAGCTCGACCAGGTGCGCGGCTTCCTCAACGAGGCGGCCAAGCGCGGCGTCGACCTGGTGCTGCCGGTCGACGTGCTGGCCGCCACGCACTTCGCGGCCGACGCGGCGTACGACGTCGTCGACGCCACCGCGATCCCCGCCGACCGGCAGGGACTCGACATCGGCCCCCGGACCCGGGAACTGTTCGCGACCAAGCTCGCCGACGCGCGCACGGTCTTCTGGAACGGCCCGATGGGCGTCTTCGAGTTCGAGGCGTTCGCCGAGGGCACCAGGGCGGTCGCCGAGGCGCTGATCCGCAGCGAGGCCTTCACCGTGGTGGGCGGAGGCGACTCGGCGGCGGCCGTACGGCAGCTCGGTCTTCCCGAGGAGGGGTTCTCGCACATCTCCACCGGTGGGGGCGCCAGCCTCGAGTATCTCGAAGGCAAGACCCTGCCGGGTCTGGCCGCCCTGGAGGAGGAAGCGTGAGAAAGCCGCTCATCGCCGGCAACTGGAAGATGAACCTCAACCACCTTGAGGCCATCGCGCTGGTCCAGAGAATGGCGTTCGCGCTGGACGGCAAGGACTTCGATCGGGTCGAGGTGGCCGTCCTGCCGCCGTTCACCGACCTGCGCAGCGTGCAGGCATTGGTCCTGGGCGACAAGCTGCGCGTCGTGTACGGCGCGCAGGACCTGTCCCCCTTCGACGGCGGCGCCTACACCGGCGAGGTCTCCGGCGTGATGCTCGCCAAGCTCGGCTGCACCTACGTCACGGTCGGGCACTCCGAGCGCCGGCAGTACCACCGCGAGGACGACGCCCTGGTCAACACCAAGGTGCGGGCCGCCTACCGCAACTCCCTGACACCCATCCTGTGCGTCGGGGAGGGCCTGGAGGTGCGCCAGGCGGGCGGGCAGGTCGCCCACAGCATCGCGCAACTCGACGGCGCGCTGCGCGAAGTGACCGCCGAGCAGGCACAATCGATAGTGGTGGCCTACGAACCGGTCTGGGCGATCGGCACCGGCGAGGTGGCCACTCCGCAGGACGCCCAGGAGGTCTGCGCGGCGCTGCGAGCGCGACTCGCGGAGCTGTACGACGCCGAGGTGGCCGCCGCGGTGCGTATCCTTTACGGTGGCTCGGTCAAGTCTGACAACATCGCCGGGATCATGGCTCAACCCGATGTCGACGGCGCGCTCGTAGGCGGTGCCAGCATCGACGCAGGGGAGTTCGTCAAGATCTGTCGTTTCGGCGAAATGTCCGGCTAACTGGAGCGTTCAGGGGGTGCGACTTGACACCAGGTCGTACCCTCAAGAAGCAGGTTTGAATCGTCACGCTGTCGAGAGCATTGAAAGAACAGGTCTACGGTGACAATCGGAATCTCCATCGCCCTCATTCTGGCGAGCTTGCTGATGATCCTGCTCGTCCTGCTCCACAAGGGCAAGGGCGGCGGTCTGTCGGACATGTTCGGTGGCGGTTTCTCATCGAACTTCGGCGGTTCCTCGGTGGTGGAGCGCAACCTCGACCGACTGACCATCATCACCGGTGTCGTATGGTTCGTCTGCATCATCGCCCTCGGCCTGCTGCTCAAGCCCTGACCAGCGAGCATGGCGTGACAGTGATTCTCCCCCCGCTTCTCGCGGGGCGATCGAGCGAGGAGTTCATCCGTGGGTAGTGGCAACGCGATCCGTGGCAGCCGTGTCGGCGCCGGCCCGATGGGGGAGGCCGAGCGCGGCGAGGCAGCTCCGAGAGTGCGGGTCTCGTTCTGGTGCGCCAACATGCACGAGACGCGCCCCAGCTTCGCCAGCGACGCGGCGGTCCCCGAGCTGTGGGACTGCCCGCGATGCGGCCTCCCGGCCGGCCAGGACGAGTCGGCCCCGCCGGCTCCGCCGCGCAACGAGCCGTACAAGACGCACCTGGCGTACGTGAAGGAGCGCCGGAGCGACAAGGACGGCAAGGCCATCCTGGAGGAGGCGCTCGAACGCCTGCGCAACAACAAGTCGCCCTGGTAGAACCTCGCCCCATGCCCTCGCGGTCGTCACCGCGAGGGCATCGTGCTGTCCGGCCCCGCGGGTTCCCCAGGGACGACCGCTGGCTTCCGCCCGGTGTCCTCGGCCAGCCGCTGCCACCAGGCCGCCAGCGGCGCTCCCACGGCCTTCCCGGGTACGGCCGGCAGGTCGGATGTGCCGAGGGTAGGCCGGGGGTGCGCGATCCGGTGAAGCGGATCGCGCACCCTGCTCAGCGCTGGTGGACCGCCTGGCCATCGACGAAGGTCAGGCGGACGCCGGTGGTCCAGATGTCCTTCTCGGGCAGGGTGTACGGGTCGGCGTCGAGGACGGCCAGGTCGGCGGGGCGGCCCGGTTCGATGACGCCCGCGGGGGAGCGGTTGACCCAGGCGGAGCCCGCCGTGTAGGCGGTCATCGCGGTCGCCAGGTCGACGCGCTGGCCGGGCAGGAACGGGGTCTGGGCGGTCGGGTAGCCGGCGTGGACGGAGCTGCCCGGCTCGGTACGGTTGACGGCCACGTGCATGCCCTGGATCGGGTCGGCGTTGGAGACCGGCCAGTCGCTGCCCGCGCAGAAACGCGTCCCGTGCCGCAGCAGGTCGGCGAAGGGGTACTGCCAGGCGGTGCGCTCCTCGCCGAGGAACGGGATGGTCAGCTCGTCCATCTGCGCGTGGTGCGTCGCCCACAGCGGCTGCAGGTTGGCCGTCACGCCCAGCGCGGCGAAGCGCGGCACGTCCGAAGGCTCGATGATCTGCAGGTGCGCGATGTGGTGCCGGTTGGCGGGCGAGGTGCCCTCGAAGCTGTCCAGCGCCTCGCGCACGGCCCGCTCACCGATCGCGTGGAAGTGCACCTGGAACCCGTGCCGGTCCAACTCGGCGACGTAGCCGTTCAGGGCGATCGGGTCGATGTAGGACAGGCCGGTGCCGCCGCACCGGCAGTACGGCTCCAGCACCGCCGCCGTGAAGTTCTCCGCGATCCCGTCCTGCATGATCTTCACCGCGCCCGCCCTGAACCGGTCGAGCCCCTCGGCCGAGGCCCGGCGCTCCAGCAGCTCCTCGATCTGCTCGGCGCCGCGGGTGCGGTCCCACCACAGCGCGCCCACGACGCGCGCCCTGAGCCGCCCGGAGCGGGCCGCCGACAGGTAGGTGGGCAGCTGGTCGTCGGACCCGGCGTAGGAGCCGACGATCGCGTCCTGCCAGCCGGTGACGCCCAGCGAGAACAGGTACGCCTGCGCCTCCTCCAGGGCCTGGTCCAGGTCCTGCGCGGTGGGGCGCGGGGTGAGCAGGCCGACCAGGTCCATGGCGCCCTCGTGCAGCACGCCGGTAGGCGTGCCGTCGGCGTCGCGCTCGATCCGGCCGTCGGCGGGGTCGGGGGTGTCGCGGGTGATCCCGGCCAGCTCCAGCGCGCGGGTGTTGACCCAGGCGGCGTGGTGGTCGCGCTGGATCAGATAGGCGGGCCGGTCGAGGAAGTCGAGCTGCGAGCGGTGCGGCAGCCCACCCGGGAACGCCGTCATGTCCCACCCTCCGCCGTCGATCCACGATTTTTCGGGGAATCGTGTGGCGTAGGCGGCGATGTGGGCCAGGTAGTCGTCGAGGCCGAAGATCTCGGCCAGGTCGCACTTGGCGCGCTCCAGGCCCGCCTGTACCGGGTGGATGTGCGCGTCGGTGACGCCCGGCATCAGCAGGCCGCCGTCGAGGTCCACGGTCTCGTGCGCGGGCGCCTGCCGGGCCAGGTCGCGCTCGGAGCCGACGGCGGCGATCACGCCGTCGCGGACGAGGACGGCCTCGGCGAAGGCGCCGGTCGCGGTGAAGACGCGGCCGCCGCGGAACAGAAGGGTCAAGTCGGGCTCCTAGTGTCCGGTGATGAGGTCGGCGAAACGGGCCAGGACGGAGGTACGGGGCATCGAGCGCTCGCGCGAGTCGGCCATGCGGTACAGCCGGTACATCGAGTGCACGCCCGCCCAGCGCAGCGGCTCCGGCTCCCAGGCGCGCACCTTGCGGCCCACCCAGGGCATCGCGGTCAGCGCGGTCCGCTCGCCCAGGATCAGGTCGCGCAGCGTGCGCCCGGCCAGGTTCGTGGTGGTCACGCCGTGGCCGGTGTAGCCGCCCGCCCAGCCGAGGCCGGTGGCCGGGTCGAGGTGGGTGGTCGAGCACCAGTCGCGCGGCACGCCCAGCACGCCCGACCAGGCGTGGGCGACGCTGGAGGAGGCCGCGGCGGGGAAGAAGTCGACCAGCAGCCGCCAGAGCGCCTCGACGGTCCACTCGTGGGTGTGGCCGCGCGCGTCGACGCGGGAGCCGTACAGGTAGGGGCGGCCTCGGCCGCCGAAGGCGATGCGGTCGTCGGCGGTGCGCTGGGCGTACATGTAGTAGTGCGCCATGTCGCCGAGCAGTTCGGCGTCCTGCCAGCCGACGGCGTCCCAGAAGGAGGCGGGCAGCGGCTCGGTCACGATCATCGAGCTGTTCATCGGCAGCCACTGCCGGCGCAGGCCCTTGAGCTCGGAGGTGAAGCCCTCGGTCGCCCGGATCACGTACGGCGCGGTGACGGTGCCGGTGGCGGTCACGGCCCGGCGCGGGGCGATCTCCAGCACGGGCGTCCGCTCGAAGATCTCCACCCCCAGCTCCCGTACGGCCCGCGCCAGCCCCTGGGCCAGCTTGGCCGGCTGGATCCTGGCGCAGTGCGGGCTCCAGGTCGCCCCGACCGTCCCGGCCACGCGCAGCCGCCGGTCGCGCTCCCCGGCGTCGAGCAGTCGCAGGTCGTCCTCCTCGATGCCCCACTCGCGCGCGCCCCGCACCACCTCGCGCAGCCGGGCCGACTGCGCGCTGTTGCGGGCCACGGTGAGCACGCCGCCCTTGACGATGTCGGCGTCGATGCCCTCCTGGTCGCACACGGCGATCACCTCGTCGATCGAGGCGTACATCTCGCGCTGCAGGCTCTTGGCGGCGTCCGCGCCGTGCGTCCTGGCGTAGCGGGCGTGCGAGCCGGCCAGGTCGCCGGTCAGCCAGCCGCCGTTGCGGCCCGAGGCGCCGAACCCGGCGAACTCCTTCTCCAGGACCACCACGTTCAGCGACGGCCTGGCCCGCTTGAGGTAGTAGGCGGTCCACAGCCCGGTGTAGCCCGCTCCGACGATGACCACGTCGGCCTCGCGGTCGCCGTCGAGGGAGGGGCCAGGGGCGGGGACGCCCGAGGACCGGTACCAGAAGGAGACATCTCCGTTGACGAAGTCCCCAGCCAGGGGAACACGCGTGCTCATAGCCCCATATCCTGCTATATCCGCACAACCGTGCGCATCTCGCCACTAATTTCGTGATGAAACACGATGAGGCTTTTCGCGTAGCACCCCGGAAACAGGTCTCCCGCATTCTTGCAGGTATGGGACTTCTGCGGATCCGCACGACGGTCGACGAGCGCCCCGGCAGGCTGGCCTCTCTGGCGGCGGCCCTGGCCGAGCGGGGCGGCAACATCCTGGGCCTCAGCGTGCACCCTGACCTCGACGGTACGGTCGACGAGTTCGTCGCTGACATCCCGGCCGGCGCGGAGAGCGTACGGCAGGCCCTGGAGTCGGCGGGCGGGCGCCGGGTCCTGGTGGTGCCGGCCACCGCCCACGAGCTGACCGACGAGCCCACCCGCGCCCTGCTGCTGGCCTCGCGCCTGCGCTCGGCGCCCTGGCGGCTGCCCGAACTGCTGGCCGACCTGCTGCGCGCCGACGACGCCCGGTGGGTCTATGGTGAGTCGGTGCGCGATCTCCCCGACCCGACGTGCCTCGTCGTGCCCGTCGCGCCCAGACGTGCCGTCCGGGTCCGCCGCGCCGAGCTGCCCTTCACGCTGACCGAGGCGGCCAGGGCGGCCTCGTTCGTCCGGCTGGCGCAGCCCCCCGCCGACCCGACGGGCGGCGAGCGCCGGGTCACCCTCGCCCGGGGCGAGGAGGTCGTGGTCCGCCCGCTCACCTCGATCTACCGCGAGGCGGTGCGCGACCTGCACGACAGGTGCTCGCCGGAGACCCGGCGCTTCCGCTACTTCACCGCCATGCCCTCGCTGCCGCCGCGCGTCTTCGACCGGCTGTGCGACCGGGGCCGCGGCCGCTCCCTGGTCGCGGGCCACGACGGGCAGGTCGTCGCACTGGCCTCGCTGATGTTCACCCCCGACCCCGGCATCGCCGAGATGGCCTTCCTGGTGGAGGACGGCTGGCAGGGGCTCGGGCTCGGCAAGGAGCTGGCCAGGATGCTGGTGCGCGAGGCGCGCGACCTGGGCTACGCCGAGGTACGGGCCAGCCTGCTGTCGGACAACGCGCGCATGCGCCGTCTGCTGCTCTCCCTGGGTGCCACGCTCGGCTACACCGAGGACCCAGGCGTCGTCGAGGGAAGGCTCGCGGTGGGGGCGATGGAGCGGGTCTGAGCCTCAGGGGTTGCCGAGGTCGTCGGGCGGCGCGCCCATCGCGTCGAGGCGGCGCTCGATCCGGTCCAGGCTGTCCTGGATCTGCTGCAGCCGCTCGGTGATCGGGCTGCCGCCGCCGAAGACCATCTCCCTGGCCCGCTCGCGCGCGCCCTTGCCGACCTTGGCCACCACCTGCTGCCGCACGGCCTCCAGGTCGAGCCCCTGGGCCGCCAGCGCCTGGGCGCCCCGCCCCATGCCCTCCCGTAGGATGCCGAGCAGGATGTGCTCGGTCCCGATGTAGGTGTGCCTGAGCTGCAGCGCCTCGCGCAGGGACAGTTCGAGGATCTTCTTGGCGCGCGGCGTGAACGGGATGTGGCCGCTGGGCTGCCCCGTGCCGGAGCCTGCCTCCCGCTCCACGAACGCCCGCACGGCCGCGCCGTCGACCTCGTACTCGGCGAGCACGAGCCCGGCGATGCCGTCGCCCTCGCGGAGCAGGCCGAGCAGCAGGTGCTCGGTGCCGATGTGGTGGTGGCCGAACGCCCTGGCCTCTTCCTGGGCCAGGACGACGACTCTGCGCGCGCGATCGGTGAAGCGCTCGAACACGGGGGGCCTCCGTTCGAGTGGGCTTGGTTCCACTATGCGCTAGAAACCTGGCGATAGGGGGTAGTTGACATGTGTGGATCTTGACGAGGTCGCAGACCGGCTGTACGCGCTCCCGCCGGCCGAGTTCACCCCGGCGCGCACCGCCGAGGCCAGGGCCGCCAAGGACGCGGGTGAGGCGTCGCTGGCGCGGGAGATAGCCGGGCTGCGCAAACCCACGGTCGCGGCGTGGGCGGTCAACAGGGCCGCCCGCGAGCTGCCCGACGAGATGGGCGAGCTGCTCGCGCTCGGCGAGGAGCTCCGTACGGCCTGGGCCGGGCAGGACGCCGCCGCCCTCGCCGAGCTGACCGGCCGTCGGGGCGTGGTGACCGGCCGCCTGGCCCGGCTGGTCCGCGAGCGGGCCGGCCTGTCGGGCACGGCGGCGGCGGAGGTGGAGCAGACGCTCGACGCGGCCACCGTCGACGCCGGCGCCGCGGCCCAGGTACGGGCGGGCCGCCTGGTCAAGGCACTCAGCTACAGCGGATTCGCGCCCGCGCCCGAGTCCGGGGGGAAGCCCGCGAAACGGGGTGGGGAGAAGGGGAAGGCGGCGAAGCGGGCCGAGGAGGAGCGGAAGGCCCGGGAGCTGCGCGAGGCCACCGCCGCCTACGAGGAGTGGCGTGACGCGCTGGGCGCGGCCGTGCAGGCGCGGGACAAGCGGGCCGGCAAGGTCGCCGTGCTGGAGCGGAAGCTGGCCAAGGCGAGGCGGAAGCTGGCTGAGGCGGACCAGCGGGTCGAGGTGACCAGGCGTGAGGAGAACCACGCCAGGGCCCGCGTGGAGCAGGTGAGATAGAGGAGGATCTTGTCCATGGGTAGGCAGGCCGGTAGCGTCGGTGTACGAAACGGTGCCGTACACCTGGAGGTTCTGTGAGTCGCTGGACCGCGCGTGACATGCCCGGCCTCACCGGCCGGAACGCGATCGTCACCGGCGCCAACACCGGCATCGGCCTGCCCACCGCCCTCGAACTGGCCAGGCACGGCGCGCGGGTGACCGTCGCGTCACGCGACCCGGGCAAGGGCCGGGCGGCCGTCGCCGAGATCCTGCGCGCGGTCCCCGGGGCCGAGGTCGGCTACGGCAGGCTCGACCTGGCCGATCTCGCCTCGGTGCGCGAGTTCGCCGCCTCCGTCGAGCGGGTGGACCTGCTGGTCAACAACGCCGGGATCGGCATGGTGCCGCGTGCGCTGACCAGGGACGGCTTCGAGCTGCAGTTCGGCACCAACCACCTGGGGCACTTCGCGCTGACCGGGCTGCTGCTGCCGCACCTGCTGGAGCGGCCGGGCGCGCGCGTGGTCACTGTCTCCAGCGACGCGCACAAGGTGGGCCGGATCGACTTCGACGACCTCGCGCTCACCCGCGGCTACGGGAAGATGAGCGCCTACGGGCGCTCCAAGCTGGCCAACCTGCTGTTCGCGCTGGAGTTGCAGCGCCAGGCCACCCGGGCGGGCACCGGCCTGCTCAGCGTGGCCACCCACCCCGGGATGACCGCCACGAACATCTTCAGCGCGGGGCCGCTGCAGGGGCTCGTGCGGCTGCTGCTGCAGCCCGCCTTCGCCGGGGCCGTGCCCTCGCTGTACGCGGCCACCTCGCCGGCGATCCGCGGCGGGGAGTACATCGGGCCCAAGGCCAGGACGCTCACCCCCGCGCCGGCCGCGCGGGACGAGGCGCTGGCCGTACGGCTGTGGGAGGTGTCCGCCGAGCTGACCGGCGTAACATTCTCGCAGATCGCCTACCGCTAAGGACGTGCCCGTGGCTCCACTCGATCCCGGGCGGGAGAGGGCCATCCTCGACGCCACACTCGCGCTGCTGTCGGAGATGGGATACGACCGGATGTCGGTCGACCAGATCGCCAGACGGGCCAGGGCCAGCAAGGCGACCATCTACCGGCGCTGGGCGGGCAAGGCCGAGCTGGTGGTGGACGTCATCTGCCGCCGCCTCCACCTGGACGCGCCCGCCCCCGCGGACACCGGCTCGCTCCGCGGCGACCTGCTGGTGGTGTTCGCCGGGCTGTGCGAGGCGTTCGCGGGCAGGCACACGCTGATCATGGGGCTGTCGCCGGCGCTGGTCTCCAGCCCCGAGCTGGCCGGGGCGCTGCGCGAGCACATGCCGAGCGGGGGCCTGCCGGGCATGGCGGAGGTGCTGGACCGCGCCTCCGCCCGGGGGGAGCTCACCGGACCCGTGGACCCCGGCCGGGTCCTCTCGCTCGCCGAGGCCCTGGTGTTCCGTCAGATGATCTTCGTCGGCCCGCCCTTCGGCGACGACTTCGTCACCTCCTGCATCGACGAGATCCTCCTTCCGCTGGTCGGCGTCTGGCAGGCGGTGGGGCGGCGCTAGCGGGCGCCATGGGCCAGGTAGGCCGGGAAGCCGCGCGGGAATTCTGACATCTTCCTGTGAGATTTCGCTCCAATCCCTATATCGTCGGAAATCTCGCGCCTATCGTCGTCGCCATGACGATCGACGACTTCATCAACGCGCTCCCCAAGGTCGAGTTGCACGTCCACCTGGTCGGCTCCGCCTCGGTGCCCACCGTGCTGGAGCTGTCCCGCCGCCACCCGGGCAGCGGCGTGCCCACCAGCGAGGAGGAACTGCGGGCCTTCTACGCCTTCCGCGACTTCCCCCACTTCGCCCGCGTCTACAAGGCCGTCAACTCCCTGGTCCGCGAGCCGGAGGACATCCACACGCTGGTCGTCGGCCTGGCCCGGGACCTGGCAGGGCAGGGCGCCCGCTACGTCGAACTGCAGGTCACGCCGTACGCGCACCAGGTCGTCGGGCTGCCCATGCGCGCGGTCACCGAAGCCCTGGACCTGGCCGCCCGCCAGTCGGCCGAGCAGTACGGCGTGCGCATGGCCTACATCTTCGACATCCCCGGCGAGTACGGCGCCGAGGCCGCCACCGTCACCCTGGAGCACGCGCTGCAGGAACCTCCCGCCACGCTGGTAGGTTTCGGCCTCGGCGGCATCGAACAGGCGCGCCCCGCCCACCGTGACGCCTTCCGCGACGCCTTCACCGCCGCCCGCGCCGCCGGCCTGCACAGCGTCCCGCACGGCGGTGAGATGTCCGGCCCCGAGACCGTCTGGGAGGTCGTCGAGGGCCTGGGCGCCGAGCGGATCGGCCACGGCATCAGCTGCCTGGCCGACCCGCGCCTGGTCGACCACCTGCGCGAGACCCAGCTCCCGCTGGACGTCTGCCCCACCTCCAACGTCCGCACCGGCCAGGTGGCGCGGATCGAGGACCACCCGCTGCCGCGCCTGCTGGAGGAGGGCCTGTTCGTCACGCTGAACAGCGACGACCCGCCGATGTTCGCCACCACGCTCAGCCAGGAGTACCGGGTCGCGGCACACGTGTTCGGCCTCGGTCAGGCGGAGTTGGCCGGGCTGGCCCGCAACGCCGTGCGCGCCTCCTACCTGGAGGAGGAGGCGAAGCAGGGGCTGCTGGCCGAGATCGACGCGCTCAGCAGGACGCGATGACGCACACCTTGCGCAGCATCTTCCCGGCTTCGGCGGTGACCTTGCGGAAGTTCGCCGCCTTCGGCTTGCCGCTGCCCTTGGTGAGATAGACGAGGACGGCGTTGGCCCGGCGCACGATCACCGCGTCGTCGCCCTCGCCGGAAATGCCCGCCCTGGCGCTGGTGCGCCAGGCGAAGTCGCCGAGCCGTACCTTCGTCAGGGTGCGCCGGTAGTCGCCGTAGGTGTCCGACGACCTGCCCCGGCACTTCTCCCAGCCCCGCCGGAACTCGGTCATCGCGTGCCGGGCGGCCTTCTCCGACCGGTACAGGATGAGCTGCTCGACGCTGTTGACGTACTCCTGGCTCTGGAAGGTCACTTTTCGGGCGTCCAGGCGGTCGTCCCGTCCGGCCTTGGGGTCGCGGCGCTCGCCCGTGGCGCTGGTGTCACAGGGACCGATGGCCAGCCACTGGTTCTTCTTCTTGTCCGTCCACCACATCTCCTCAGGGTCGGCATAGTCGTCGGGGTCGTTGTGCGCCTTGTCGTAGGCGACGTCCTTCTCGTGCAGCAGAAAGTTCTTCGGGATCGCCCTGGCGGCGGCCTCGGCGGGGACGGCGGCGGTCAGGGGGAGCAGCGCGGCGAGCGCGATGATCGTTACCTTCATGATCAGTTAGATGCGCCGGCCCATGCGAAGGTTCACGGGGAGGCGATGCGGCCCAGGCCCGGCGGGATCTTCTGGGCCGCCGCCCGGTCCAGCAGGAACAGCGTCCGCTGCCGCCCGCGCGCCCCGGCCGCGGGCACCTGCACCGGCCCGGACCCCTCCGACAGCGCCAGCCGTACGGCCCCCGCCTTCTCCTCGCCCGCCGCCACCACCCACACCTCGCGCGCGGCCTGGATGGTCGGCAGCGTCAGCGACACGCGGGTGGGCGGCGGCTTGGGCGAGCCGTGCACCGCCACCGCCGGACGCGTGTCGTAGAGCGCGGGCATGCCGGGGAACAGCGAGGCGACGTGCGCGTCCGGCCCCATGCCCAGCAGCATCACGTCGAAGGACGGGACCGGGCCGTGGTCCTCGGGCCGCGCGGCCTTGCGCAGCTCCTCGGCGTAGAGGTCCGCCGACTCCTCGGCGGTCACGCCCGCGTCCTGGCCCTGCATCACGTGCACCCGCGCGGGGTCGAGGTCGACCTGGTCGAGCAGCGCCTTGCGGGCGCCGGTCTCGTTGCGTTCCGGGTGGCCGCCCGGCAGGAAGCGCTCGTCGCCCCACCAGATGTCCAGCCGGCGCCAGTCGATCGCGTCCCGCGCCGGCGTCGCGGCGATCGCGGCCAGCGTGGCGATGCCGACCGTCCCCCCGGTCAGCACGAGCGAGGCGGCGCCCTTGGCGGACTGCGCGTCCACCAGGCGGGTGATGATGCGCGCGGCGACGGCCTTGGCCAGCACGTCGGCGTCGCGGTGCACGACTACGTTCGGAACGCTCACGGCTTCACTCTTTCACGAAGAAGGCGGCGGCCCCTTCGGGAGCCGCCGCCGTGGTCTGGACGGGTCAGGACCGGTGCGAACGGGCCAGGCGCTTGAGCGCCGCCTCGTAGATCTCGTCGGTGTCGAGCCTGCGCAGCTCCTCCGACAGCAGCTCCGAGGTCTGCCTGCGGGCCAGCGCCACATGCCGGTCGGGCTGGCCGGGCCGCGACAGCGTGGCCAGCCGGGCGTCGGTGCGGGTGACCGAGATCTCGCTGTCCGGCAGCGCCAGCCGTACGGCGGTCAGCCCAGGACCGGCCGAGCCGGTCACCTTGATCGGCGCGCCCAGCCGCTCCGACAGCCAGGCGGCGAGCAGCGGCGCGCTCGCGTGCCCCTCCACCGCCTCGACGACGCCCTTCTTCACCTTGCCCACCGGCTGGTCGAAGGCCGCCGCCAGCAGGCTGCGCCACGGCGTGAGCCTGGTCCAGGCCAGGTCGGTGTCGCCGTCGGTGTACCCCTTGGCCCGGGAGGCCAGCAACTTGACGCCGTCGTGCGCGGGCTTGGCGTCGGTGATGCGGCGCTGGGCCAGCATCCCGATCGGATCCTTCGCCGGTACGGCGGGCGCCTCGCCAGGCCACCACACCACCACCGGGGTGTCGGGCAGCAGCAGCGGGCTGACCACGGAGTCGGCGTGCTGGGTGAGCTCGCCGTACAGCCGCAGCACCACCACCTCGCCCGGTGTGGACTCACCGATGCGCAGCTCGGCGTCGAGGTGGTTGACCTCGTCGGTCTCCCTGCTGATCACCACCAGGATCCGCGAGGGATGCTCGCGGGCCGCCTCGGTGGCCGCCCGGACCGAGTCGTACTGGTCCCGCTCCTCGCAGACCACCACCAGCGTGAGCACCATGCCCACGGCGGGCGCGCCCATCTGGTGGCGCAGATGGGTCAGGTGCGCGGAGATCTTCCCCGCGGTCGTCTCCGTCAGCATGAACGAGGTCATCAGAGCCGCCTCCACACGCGCCCGTCACGGGCCATCATCTCGTCGGCCGACGGCGGCCCCCAGGTGCCCGCCGGATAGTCCTCCGGCTGCCCCTGCGTGGCCCAGAACTCCTCGATCGGGTCGAGGATCTTCCACGACAGCTCCACCTCCCGCTGGTGCGGGAACAGCGGCGGATCGCCGATCAGCACGTCCAGCAGCAGCCGCTCGTACGCCTCCGGCGAGGACTCCATGAACGACTCGCCGTAGGCGAAGTCCATGGACACGTCGCGCACCTCCATCGCGGTGCCCGGTACCTTCGAGCCGAACCGCACGGTGATGCCCTCGTCCGGCTGCACCCTGATCACCAGCGCGTTGTGGCCGAGGATCTCGGTGTCGTCCTTGCTGAAGGGCAGGTGAGGCGCCCGCTGGAAGACCACGGCCACCTCGGTGACCCGGCGGCCCAGGCGCTTGCCGGTGCGCAGGTAGAACGGCACCCCCGCCCAGCGCCGGTTGGCGATCTCCAGCTTGATGGCCGCGTACGTCTCGGTGATGGAGTCGGCCGGGATGCCCTCCTCCTCCAGGTAGCCCACCACCTTCTGGCCGCCCTGCCAGCCCGCGGCGTACTTGCCGCGCGCCGTGCCGAGCGCCAGGTCGGGGGGCAGCCGGACCGCCTTGAGCACCTTCTCCTTCTCCCGCCGCAGCGAGGAGGCGTCGAAGGAGGTCGGATCCTCCATCCCGACCAGCGCCAGGAGCTGGAGCAGGTGGTTCTGGATCACGTCGCGGGCCGCGCCGATGCCGTCGTAGTAGCCCGCGCGACCGCCGATGCCGATGTCCTCGGCCATGGTGATCTGCACGTGGTCGACGTAGCCGCGGTTCCAGATCGGCTCGAACAGGTTGT
Source organism: Nonomuraea sp. NPDC046570 (assembly GCF_040645915.1). Taxonomy (NCBI): domain Bacteria; kingdom Bacillati; phylum Actinomycetota; class Actinomycetes; order Streptosporangiales; family Streptosporangiaceae; genus Nonomuraea; species Nonomuraea sp. NPDC046570. The sequence goes on from NZ_JBEYZF010000012.1 coordinate 55,629, forward strand.
TCGCGAACCGCAGCGCCAGGATGTTCTGGACGGTCTCCTTGCCCAGGTAGTGGTCGATGCGGAAGATCGAGCTCTCCGGGAAGGCGGAGTTCGTGGTCTCGTTCAGCTCGTGCGCCGAGCGCAGGTCGTGCCCGAACGGCTTCTCGATCACCACTCGCCGCCACGAGCCCTCCGGGCCGTCCGACAGCCCGGTGCGCTTGAGCTGCTCGACCACCGTCGGGAAGAACTTCGGCGGCACCGACAGGTAGAAGGCGTAGTTGCCGCCCGTGCCCCGGGTCTCGTCGATCTCCTTCAACGCCATCGCCAGCGCGTCGAAAGCGCCGTCGTCGGAGAACTCGCCGGGCACGAAGTGGATGCCCTCGGCGAGCTGCTTCCAGACCTCCTCGCGGAAGGGCGTGCGCGCGTGCTCCTTGACGGCGTCGTGGGTGAGCGCGGCGAAGTCCTGGTTCGCCCAGTCGCGCCTGGCGAAGCCGACCAGCGAGAAACCGGGCGGCAGCAGCCCCCGGTTGCCCAGGTCGTAGATCGCCGGAAGCAGCTTGCGCTTGGCCAGGTCGCCGGTGACCCCGAAGAGCACCAGCACGCACGGCCCCGCCACCCGGGGCAGCCGCTTGTCACGCGGATCGCGCAGCGGGTTGGCCGCCGCGGCCGCCAGTGTCGTCGCGGTCCCCGCGACGGCCGAGGCGACCGCCGCGGACTCTTGCACGGGCGAGGCAGGTTCCGTCATCTGTCAGACCTCCTGTGCTGCTGCGAGCAGGTGGGCGACACCCGCCGCCCGGTCGGTCAGGTGCAGTCGTACGGCGGGCCGCCCGCGCGAGGTGAGCGCCCCGAGATCACCCAGCGCCTGCGCGAGCTGAAGCCCGCCCAGGGTGTACGGCCTGCCGGGTACCGGCACATCGTCGGCCACGACGCCGGTGATCTGCAAGAACACCCCGTTCTGCGGGCCGCCCTTGTGGTACTGCCCGGTGGAGTGCAGGAAGCGCGGCCCCCAGCCGAAGGTCACCGGCCGCTCGGTCCGCATGGCCAGCAGCGCCCGCAGGGTGGCGGGGTCGGCCGCCATCCAGGCGTCGGTCATCTCCTCGAAGGAGGCGTCCTCGCGCACGGGCGCGTCGAAGGCGGCCATCCGGTCGAGGTAGGCCATCACCGCGAGATAGCCGTTCTCGGGGACGGCCTCCAGCAGCGCGGTCAGCACCTGCGACAGGTCCTTGGCCTCGCCCGGCACCTCGCCGTAGACCTCGACCGGCCCGTCCACCAGGACCGGCACGCCGCCGCCGAGGTCGCCCCGCTCCAGCAGCCGGGCGGTGTTGTCCTTGGACTCGGTCACGTTGGGCTGGTCGAACGGGTTGACGCCGAGCACCAGGCCGGCGACCGCCGTCGCGTACTCCCAGATCAGGAACTGGGCGCCGAGCGAGCCCTCGACGGCCAGGTCGCCCTCGTCGGCGTCGATCGAGACGATGAGGTCGTCGTCGGTGCCGGCCGGGTCGGCGCCGACGACCGGCAGGATGCCCCTGCCCTGCTTGCCGGTCGACTCGGCGACGAGCTGCTCGATCCAGTCGGGCAGCCCGTTGATCTCCGAGAGGCTGTCCTCCAGGAGCATCTTGTCGCGCCCGGCCAGGGCCGCGGCGGCCAGCGCCACCCCCAGGTCGAGCCCGGGGTTGCCCTCGTCGAGGGCCAGCAGGCCGAGCACGGCCTCGGCCTCGTCCAGCAGCGGCTCGACGTCCACGCCGGCGAGCGCGCTGGGCACCAGCCCGAACGCCGACAGCGCCGAGTAGCGCCCGCCCACGTTCGGGTCGGCCAGCAGCACCGGGTAGCCCACCTCGGTGGCGGCCCGCTCCAGCGGCGAGCCCGGGTCGGTGACCACGACGATGCGCCCGGCCGGGTCGATGCCGGCCTCGCGGAACGCCTGCTCGTAGATCCGGCGGTGGCTGTCGGTCTCGACGGTGCCGCCGCTCTTGCTGGCCACCACCACGACGGTGTGCTCCAGGCGGTCGCCCAGCGCCCGCCGTACCTGGCCGGGGTCGGTGGTGTCGAGGACGGTGAGCTGCGCCTCGGCGGAGGCGCAGATGACCTCGGGCGCCAGGGACGAGCCGCCCATCCCGGCCAGCACCACATGGTCGAGCTGTTCGGCCCTGGCCCGCTCGACCAGCTTGCCGATCTCCGGCAGCAGTTCCCGCGAGGTGCGCGGGAGCGTCAGCCAGCCGAGCCTGACGGCCGCCTCGGCCTCGGCCTCGGGGCCCCACAGCGTGGGGTCGCCCGAGGCCAGCCGCGCCGGCACGCCCTCGGCGGCGAGCCGGGCCGCGACGCCGGCGGCGGCCGAGGCCACCGCCTCGTCCCGGTAGGACACCCGCATCAGGGCACCAGCTTCTTGCGCACGCTCTCCAGCAGGTCGTTCCACGACGACTCGAACTTCTCCACGCCCTCGTCCTCCAGCACCCGCACGACGTCGTCGTAGTCGACGCCGGCCTCCTTCAGCGCGGCCATGGTGTTCCAGGCCTGCTCGTAGAAGGGGCGCACGGTGTCGCCGGAGATGTTCGCGTGGTCGGCGACGGCGTCGAGGGTCTTCTCCGGCATGGTGTTGACCGTGCCGGGGGCGACCAGCTCGTCGACGTACATGGTGTCGGAGTACTCGGGGTTCTTGACGCCGGTGGAGGCCCACAGCGGGCGCTGCGGGCGGGCCCCGGCGGCGCGCAGGCGCGCCCAGCGCTCGGAGTTCATCACGTCCTCGAACGCGGCGTAGGCCAGGCGCGCGTTGGCCACGCCCGCCTTGCCCTTCAGCTCCGGCCTGCCGAGCCCGTCGAGGCGCTTGTCGATCTCGCTGTCCACCCGGCTGACGAAGAACGAGGCGACCGACTCGATCGAGGCCAGGTCCAGGCCCTTGGCGTGCGCGGCTTCCAGACCGGTCAGCCAGGCGTCCATCACCGCGCGGTAGCGCTCCAGCGAGAAGATCAGCGTGACGTTGACGCTGATGCCCTCGGAGATCGCCTGGGTGATCGCGGGCAGGCCCTCGACCGTCGCGGGGATCTTGATGAACAGGTTGGGCCGGTCCACCGCCCACCACAGGAAGCGGGCCTCGGCGACCGTCTTCTCCGTCTCGCGGGCCAGCCGCGGGTCGACCTCCAGCGACACCCGGCCGTCCACGCCGCCGGTGGCGTCGTAGACCGGGCGCAGCACGTCGCAGCCCCAGCGGATGTCATAGGTGGTGATGGCGCGCACCGCCTCGCCGACGTCGACGCCGCGCACGGCCAGGTCGTGCAGCTGGGCGTCGTAGGCGTCGCCCTTGCTGAGCGCGCCCTGGAAGATCGTCGGGTTGGAGGTGACCCCCACGACGTTCTTCTCGCGGATCAGCTCCTCCAGGTTGCCGCTGCGCAGTCGCTCGCGGCTGATGTCGTCGAGCCAGATGCTCACGCCCTGGCCGGAGAGCTTCTTCAGGTTCTCGCTCATCTTCAGTTTCCCGTCGTCTCGCCCTTGTCGCCGCCCAGCTTGGCCAGGCTGGCCTTGGCCGCGGCCGCGACCCGCTCGGCGGTGAGGCCGAACTGCTCATACAGCGTCCTGTACGGCGCCGACGCGCCGAAGTGCTCGAGGCCGACCACTTCGCCCGCCTCTCCGACGAACTCGTGCCAGCCCATGGCGATTCCCGCCTCGACGGCCACCCGCGCCTTGACCGCCGACGGCAGAACCGTCTGCCGGTAGGCGATGTCCTGGTTCTGGAACCACTCCACGCACGGCATGGACACGACCCGGGTCGTGATGCCCTGCGCCTCCAGCAGCTCGCGGGCCGCCACGGCGATCTCCACCTCGCTGCCGGTGCCGATGAGCACGACCTGCGGTCGCCCGTTGGAGGCCTCCCGCAGGACGTAGCCGCCCTTGGCGACGCCTTCGGCGTTGGCCGGGTAGACCGGCAGGTTCTGCCGGGTCAGCGCCAGCGCGGCGGGCCGGTCGGTGTGCTTCAGCACGGCCTTCCAGGCGGCGGCCGTCTCGTTGGCGTCGGCCGGGCGCACCACGTCCAGGCCCGGGATCGCGCGCAGCGCCCACAGGTGCTCGATGGGCTGGTGCGTCGGGCCGTCCTCGCCGAGGCCGATGGAGTCGTGCGTCCACACGTAGGTGACCGGCAGCTTCATCAGCGCGGCCAGCCGTACGGCGGGGCGCATGTAGTCGGAGAAGACCAGGAACGTGCCACCGTAGGGGCGGGTGCCGCCGTGCAGCGCGATGCCGTTCAGGATCGAGCCCATGCCGTGCTCGCGGATGCCGAAGTGCAGCGTCCGTCCGAACGGGTTGCCGGGGAACTCCCTGGTCTGGAACTCCTCGGGGATGAAGGACGGCTCGCCCTTCATCGTGGTGTTGTTGGACTCGGCCAGGTCGGCCGAGCCGCCCCACAGCTCGGGCAGCACCCGCGCGAGCGAGCCCAGCACCTCGCCGGAGGCCTTGCGGGTGGCCATCGAGCCGCCCGGCTCGAACGTGGGCAGCGCCTCGGCCCAGCCGGCCGGCAGCTCGCGCCGGGAGATGCGGTCGAACTCGGCGGCCCGCTCCGGGTTGGCCTCGCGCCAGCTCGTGTAGCCCTTCTCCCACTCGGCGTGCGCGGCGCGGCCGCGGTCCACGACGGCGCGGGCGTGCTCGAGCACCTCGCCCGGCACGTCGAAGGACCTGGCCGGGTCCATGCGCATGACCTTCTTGGTGGCCGCGACCTCGTCGGCGCCCAGCGCCGAGCCGTGGATCTTGCCGGTGTTCTGCTTGTTCGGCGCGGGCCAGCCGATGATGGTGCGCAGCTTGATGAACGAGGGCCTGCCGGTCTCCGCGCGGGCCGCCTCCAGCGCCTGGTGCAGCGCCTCGACGTCCTCCACGTAGTCGCCGGTGACCGTCCAGTCGACGCTCTGGGTGTGCCAGCCGTACGCCTTGTAGCGCCTGACCACGTCCTCCGACAGGGCGATCTGCGTGTCGTCCTCGATGGAGATGTGGTTGCTGTCGTAGACGACGGTCAGGTTGCCCAGGCGCTGGTGGCCGGCCAGGGCGCTGACCTCGTGGCTGACGCCCTCCTCGATGTCGCCGTCGGAGACGACGCACCAGATGTGGTGGTCGAAGGGGGAGGTGCCGGGGGCGGCGTCGGGGTCGTACAGGCCCCGCTCGCGGCGGGCGGCCATGGCCATCCCGACCGCGTTGCCGATGCCCTGACCCAGCGGCCCGGTCGTGGTCTCCACGCCGACCGTGTGCCCGTGCTCGGGGTGGCCGGGGGTGAGGCTGTCCCACTGGCGCAGGCGCTCGAGGTCGTTGAGGGTCAGGCCGTAGCCCGACAGGTAGAGCTGGATGTAGAGGGTCAGGCTCGAGTGGCCGCAGGACAGGACGAAGCGGTCACGGCCCACCCACGAAGGGTCGGAGGGGTCGTGGCGCATCGTGCGCTGGAAGAGCAGATAAGCGGCCGGAGCGAGGCTCATCGCGGTGCCCGGATGGCCCGAGCCCGCTTTCTCCACGGCGTCCATCGCCAGGGCCCGCACGACGTCAACCGCCTGCCGGTCCAGGTCGTTCCACTCAAGGGCTGGCACGAGTTCGCTGCTCAAGTGCTCGATCTCCGGATCTAGTCGTCATGGTGGTGCCGGGTTGGCATTTCCCGCCCACACCGGACCCTAACGGAGCGGGCGTCGCTACCGTCGCGTAGCCCACTCCACGTGCTTCTCCGCGGACGGCCTCCGCCCCCATTGGCCGGACCGGCCATACCTGCGACTACAGTTTGGTTGTTCGCAGGGACGTCCGGTGCGCGACGTCCACGGATCCGCTCTAATCAGAGGTTACGCGTTGACTCCGCACGTGCTGGAAGCGCCTTGACGGTGCTGACGAACAGGCAAGCGACCGCCCCGGCCCCCGCCGAGGCGCCCCGCTCCATTCTCGCGGTGGTCAAGGCCTACGTGGCGCTCACCAAGCCGCGGGTCATCGAGCTGCTCCTGATCACCACGCTGCCGGTCATGTTCCTGGCCGCGGGCGACCTGCCGCCGCTGTGGACGGCCCTGTCGGTGATGGTCTTCGGCACCCTGTCGGCGGGCAGCGCGAACGCGCTCAACTGCTACATCGACCGCGACATCGACGTGAAGATGCGCCGCACCCGGCGCAGGCCGCTGGCCAGGCACCAGGTCACTCCGCGCGCCGCCCTGATCTTCGGGGTCGTTCTGGGAATTTTGTCCACTGTTGGCCTGTGGGTGACCACCAACTGGCTGGCGGCGGCCCTGTCCACCGCGGCGATCCTGTTCTACGTCTTCGTGTACTCGCTGGTGCTCAAGCGGCGCACCTCGCAGAACATCGTCTGGGGCGGCCTGGCCGGCTGCATGCCCGTGATGATCGGCTGGGCCGGCATCACCGGCCGTCTCGACTGGACCCCGCTGGTGCTGTTCGGGGTGGTGTTCTTCTGGACGCCGCCGCACACCTGGACGCTGGCCATGCGCTACAAGGAGGACTACGCGGCGGCGTCCATCCCGATGCTGCCGGTGGTGGCGACCGAGCGCCGGGTCGTGCGCGAGTCCATCGCCTACACCTGGGCGACGGTGGCCTGCTCGCTGCTGCTGTGGCCGGTGGCCGGCACCACGCTGATGTACCCGGTCGTCGCGGTCCTGCTCGGCCTGATGTGCCTGTGGGAGGTCTACCGCCTGCTGGCCCGGCTGAACGACGGCAAGACCGGGGTGGACCTGCGGCCGATGCGCTTCTTCCACTGGTCCAACGCCTACCTGGCGCTGCTCTTCCTCGCCGTGGCCATCGACCCCCTGCTGGCCTGAGCCGCACTTTCCGACCTGTCGTTGCCACCGAACCCGCGTGGTTATACGGTCTACATATGAATAGCTATTCAAGTGTTGTGTCCGGGCTTGACGGTTGCGCGAGCAGCGAGCCCGACGCGGCCCGGGTCGCGGCCACCCGGGACCGCCTCGTCACCCCCGACGAGGCGACCCGGCTGGCCGAGCTGTTCAGGCTGCTCGGCGACCCGACCAGGGCCCGGCTGCTCTACGCGCTGCTGGAGGCGGGGGAGCTGTGCGTGTGCGACCTGGTCAGCGCCGTGGAGGTGACCGACACGGCGGTCTCGCACGCGCTGCGACTGCTGCGTACGGCGGGCATCGTGGCCAGCCGCCGGGCCGGGCGCATGATCTACTACCGGCTGGCCGACGCCCACGTGCGGATGCTGCTCGACCTCAGCCGCGAGCACCTGCGCCACGAGCCCGCGCCCGGGCTCTCCCCGACAGGTTCGGGGAGGAAGGAGGCGACCGGTGGGAGCTGACCACGGGCACGGTCACGGCCACGGGCACGCGGTGAGCGCCGACGCCGACCGGCGCTACCTGGTCGGGGCGCTCGCGCTCATCGCCGGGTTCATGGTGATCGAGGTCGTGATCGGCGTCATCGCCAACTCGATCGCGCTGATCTCGGACGCGGCCCACATGCTCACCGACGCGAGCGCGATCGTGCTGGCGCTGATCGCGATGCGCATCGCCGCGCGACCGGCCAAGGGCGCCTACACCTTCGGCTGGAAGCGCGCGGAGATCCTCTCCGCCCAGATCAACGGCGTGACCCTGCTGCTGCTGGTCGCCTACTTCGCCTACGAGGGCGTGCACCGGCTCGTCGACCCGCCGGAGGTGGCGGGCCCGATGGTGCTGTTCACCGCGCTGGCCGGCATCGTCGTCAACACCGGCGCCGCCTACCTGCTGTCCCGCGCCGACCGGCGCAGCCTCAACGTCGAGGGCGCCTTCCAGCACGTGCTCAACGACCTGTACGCGTTCATCGCCACCGCCGTGGCCGGCCTGGTGGTGTGGGTCACCGGGTTCCGCCAGGCCGACGCCATCGCCGCCCTGGTGGTGGCCGTGCTGATGGCCAAGGCGGGCTACGGGCTGCTGCGCGACTCGGGCAGGGTGCTGCTGCAGGCCGCGCCCGGCCACCTCGACCCGGACGAGATCGGCGCGGTGCTGGCCGCCGAGCCGGACGTGGTGGAGGTGCACGACCTGCATGTCTGGACGGTGACGAGCGGGTACCCCACGATGTCGGCGCACGTGATCGTCGAGATGGGTTCGGACTGCCACGGCGTCCGCACCCGGCTGGCCGACCTGCTGCGGGAGCGCTTCGAGATCGAGCACAGCACCCTACAGGTCGATCATGGAAAGGTCGCCGCCGACGAGCACTGCCCGGACCCGCACGGACCTCGTCACGTGGGAAGGACAGCTCCATCCTGATCCGTTACAGTCACCGTATGACGTCCCGTGATCCACGCTGGGTGTTCAAGGACCGCCCCTCCGTCGCGTTGATCGCAGGGCTTGTCCTGGCCGGAATCTGCGCACTGGTCTCCTTCTCCTTCGATGTGATCAACGGCGCCCCCGTCGACTTCCTCATCTCGCTCATCCTCGCCAGCGCGCCGGTCCCGCTGCTGTTGGCCGCCGTGCTCGCGCTGGACCGGATGGAGCCGGAACCGCGCAGCAACCTGGTCTTCGCCTTCGCCTGGGGCGCGGGTGTGGCGGTGCTCGTCGCGGGCGTCATCAACTCGCTGAACCTGCACTACATCGCCGGCGCGGGCGGGCTGTCGGCGGACAGCGCGCGCAACATCGCCGCCACCTTCGGCGCCCCCGTCGTCGAGGAGACGATGAAGGGCCTGGTGCTGCTGGGGCTGCTCAGGTTCAGGCGGACCGAGCTCGACGGGCCGACCGACGGCATCATCTACGCCAGCATGGTCGGCCTCGGCTTCGCGATGAGCGAGAACGTCAGCTACTACATCGCCGCGCTCAACTCCGAGCTGGGCGTGCAGGGGCTGGCCGTCACCGTGGTGCTGCGCGGCATCCTGTCGCCGTTCGCGCACCCGCTGTTCACCTCGATGATCGGCATCGCGGTCGCCTACGCGGCCCAGCGGCGCAGCTCCGAGCGCGCCTTCATCATCCTGGCCGGGTGGGTCGGGGCGATGCTGCTGCACGGCCTGTGGAACGGCCTGGCCTCCTACGGGGGCTTCCCCGGTCTCGTGGTGGCCTACCTGACGCTGCTGGTGGTGCTGTTCGTGCTGATCGGCGTCGTCTTCCGCGACCGGCGGCGGATCGTCGCGCTGATCCAGCGCTACCTGCCGCCGTACGAACCGACCAGGCTGGTCGACGCGGCCGACGTCTACATGCTGTCGGCGCTGGCCCGGCGCCGGCAGGCCCGGCAGTGGGCCAGGGCGCACGGCGGCAAGGCCGGGCTGCGCGCGATGAGCGACTACCAGCTCGCCGCCACCGAGCTCGGCCTGCTGCACGAGCGGGCCGCCCGGCACATGGTCGACGAGCAGACCTTCCACGAGGAGCAGCGGGCGCTGCTGGAGTGCATGAGCGCCGCGCGCGCGGACTTCCCGGTGCCGCGGCAGCACACCTCGGCCTCCACCTCACCCGGCTACGCCCCCGGCGCGCCTCCGCCCGGTCTGGCGCCCTAAGGGCCGGTCTGGGCGAGGATGTTGCGCAGGGAGGACTCCTTGGGGCCGGGGAAGACCGGCCGGGCGTCCAGCACCGCGTCGCCGAGCCCCTTGGCCGAGGCGAAAAACTCCCTGGCCGCGTAGACGTAGGTCGGGGCCGGCCACTGCCGGGAGGAGTCGTCGCCCACCCCGAAGGCCCGCAGCCCCGCCGTACGGCACAGCGCGACCGCCCGGGGCAGGTGGAAGGCCTGCGTGACCACCGTGACCTCGCCCGCGCCGAACACCTCGCGGGCGCGCACGCACGAGTCCCAGGTGTCGAAGCCCGCGTAGTCGAGCACCATCGCCGACACCGGCACCCCGCGCCCGGCCAGGTAGTCGCGCATCGCGGTCGGCTCGTCGTACTCGGTCCGGCTGTTGTCACCCGACAGCAGCAGCGCTCTGACCTTGCCCTCCTGGTAGAGCCGCGCCGCGAGGTCGAGCCGTGCGGCCAGCAGCGGCGACGGCCTGCCGGAGTACAGCCCCGCGCCCAGCACGAGGGCCGTGCCGGAGCCGGGCACCCGCTCCAGCCAGCCGGGTGTGCCCGCGACCACGCGGTGCCCCGAACTCTGGAGCCAGGCCCAGGTCAGCGGCGTGACGGCCAGCACGCTGAGCGCCACGGCGCCCTGAAAGGCGCGCCGCAGCACGCGTCGAGAGGGGCGGACCAATCCCAACAAAACCCACCTCGCGCCGGTAGGGGAGTGGCGGACATATAGCCATGATCGTGGCACATCCCCCCGCTTTCGGGGGTGGGAACCGGTGGGGGAGGGGGTCAGACCGCCGCGTGATCGAGCGGCGCCGAGGCGGCCGGGAGGGCGGCGCGGGTGCGCATCCGGCTCACCACGTTCAGGCAGCAGATCCACACCAGTGTCGAGCCGAGCACGTGCAGCCCGACCAGGAACGCGGGCACGGCCAGGAAGTACTGGGTGTAGCCGATCACGCCCTGCGCCAGCTCGATGCCGAGCAGCAGTTGCGCCGCCCGCAGGGCCGGCCGGGGCGCGCCGGTCACGTGCAGCGCGAACAGCAGCGCGAAGGTCAGGCCGACGACGAGGTAGACGATGTCGGCGTGCAGCCTGGCGACCGTCTCGATGTCGAAGTCGAAACGGGAGGCCAGCACGTCGCCCGAGTGCGGGCCGGTGCCGGTGACCACCACGCCGGCGACCAGCAGCACGGCCACCGCCGCCACGAGCGCGTAGCCCAGGATCCTGATGTCGCGGTGGACGAGCCCCCGCACGGGCCCGTCGCCCTCGCCCGCCCTGACGTACATCAGCCAGCAGGCGGCGGTCAGCGCGATGGAGATCAGGAAGTGCGCGCCGACCGTGACCGGGTTGAGCGCCGAGTGCACGACCACGCCGCCCCACAGGCCCTGCAGGGCCACGCCGGCGGGCTGCAGCAGGGCCAGCCGTACCAGGCCGGGGCGGCGCGGGGTCTGGCGGAGGGCCGCGAGCACGCAGGCCACCGCGACGGCCAGGACGGCGAAGGTGAGCAGCCGGTTGCCGAACTCGATCAGTGTGTTGATCATCGGGATGTCGTCGTGCGCGGCGGGCACGAAGCTGTCCGGCGTGCACTTGGGCCAGGTCGGGCAGCCGAGGCCCGAGCCGGTGACGCGGACCGCCGCGCCGGTGACGGTGATGCCCGCGTTGGCCACGACGGCGGTGAGCGCCCAGCGCCGCGTCGAGGTCGCGGTGGGCGACCAGAACGAGTGGACGAAGGCGAGGGGGCCGGTGCGCGTGGTTGAACTCACGGCTTCATGGTAGGGGCGCGGATAGCCGGTCCTTCCATCAGGGAAGACGTAGGGGGAGTGCTTCCCATTCACTGAAGTATGTGACATATTACCGGCCAGGAGGTGGAGATGCCCGACGTTATCGTGATCGGCGCCGGAGTCGTGGGCGCGGCCTGCGCCTACTATGCCGCACGAGCCGGGCTCGACGTCACGGTGCTGGACCGCGGCCCCGTGGCCGGTGGCACGACCGGCGCAGGCGAGGGGAACGTGCTGGTCTCCGACAAGGAGCCCGGCCCCGAACTGGAGCTGGCGCTGCTGTCCAACCGGCTGTGGCGCGAGCTGGCCGCGCACGGCGGCTTCGAGTTCGAGGCCAAGGGCGGCCTGGTCGTCGCCGAGACCGGCGAGGTGCGCGAGCGGCTGGTGGAGCTGGCCGCCGCGCAGGGCGTCGAGCACGCAGTCGTCGGCGGCCCCGAGCTGCGCGACTACGAGCCGCACCTCGCCGACGGGCTGGCCGGCGGGGTGTTCTACCCGCAGGACGCCCAGGTCCAGCCGATGCTCGCGGCGGCGCACCTGATCAGGCACGGCCGGGAGAGCTTCGGCCGCAGCGCCCTCGAACTGCGGACCGGCGTCACCGTCACCGGCTTCCTGCGCGACGGCGACCGGCTGAGCGGGGTGCGCACCGACGCGGGCGACATCCTGGCCGGCGCGGTCGTCAACGCGGCGGGCACCTGGGGCGGCGAGATCGCCGCCATGGCCGGGGTACACCTGCCGGTCCTGCCTAGGCGCGGCTTCATCCTGGTCACCGAACCGCTGCGGCGGCCGCTGATCAGGCACAAGGTCTACACCGCCGCGTACGTCACCAACGTGGCCAGTGACTCCGCGGGCCTGGAGACTTCCGCCGTGGTCGAGGGCACCCCGGCCGGGCCCGTGCTCATCGGCGCGAGCCGGGAGCGGGTGGGCTTCGACCGGACCCCGTCGATCCCGGTGCTCGGGCGGCTGGCCGCGCAGGCGACCGCGCTCTTCCCCGTGCTGCGCGAGGTCAGGGTGATCAGGACCTACTGCGGCTTCCGGCCGTACTGCCCCGACCACCTGCCGGTCATCGGCGAGGACCCCCGCCTGCCCGGCCTCTACCACGCGTGCGGGCACGAGGGCGCGGGCATCGGGCTCGCCCCCGCCACCGGCCACCTGCTCGCCCAGCGGCTCGGCGGCGAACGAACCGACCTCGACCTGAAGCCCTTCCGCCCGGACAGGTTCCCCGAAGGAGAGACGGCATGAAGGTGGGGGCACGACCCTTCGAGATCACCGTGGACGGGCGGCCCGTGCCGGTGCTGCCCGGCCAGACGCTCGGCGCGGCGCTGCACGCGGCCGGCATCAGGTCGTGGCGCACGACCAGGTTCGGCGGGCGCCCGCGCGGGCTGTTCTGCGGCATCGGCGTCTGTTTCGATTGCCTCATCACCGTCAACGGCCGGGCCGAGCAGCGCGCCTGCCTGGTCGAGGCGGCACCGGGAGACGAGGTGACCACCTCATGACCTGCTACGACCTGGCCGTCATCGGCGGCGGGCCCGCGGGCGTGGCCGGCGCGCTGACCGCCGCCCAGGCCGGGCTGCGGGTGGCCCTCCTGGACGGCGGAGCGCGGCTCGGCGGCCAGTACTTCCGGCACCCGCCCGCGAGCCTCCAGGCGTCCGACCCGGGAGCGTTCCACCACGGCCTCGACCGCTTCCTGCGCCAGGGCGCCGCGCTCGCCGACCGCGCCGACCTCCTGCTGGGACACCAGGTGTGGACGGTGGAACGCGTCGCCTCCGGCGCCGCCGAGGCCGCGCCCTTCCGGGTGCACGCGCTGCGCGACGACCGGCCCGTCGTGGTGGCGGCGAGGCGGCTGCTGGTCGCCACCGGCGCGCACGACCGGCCGCTGCCCTTCCCCGGCTGGGACCTGCCCGGCGTGCTCACCGCGGGCGGGGCGCAGGCGCTGCTCAAGGGCAACCTCGTGGTCGCGGGCAGGCGGGTGGTCGTCTCCGGCACCGGTCCGTTCCTGCTGCCCGTCGCCGCCGGGCTGGCCTCGGCGGGGGCGCGGGTGCTGGGCGTGTACGAGGCCAACGGCGGGCTCGGGCTGGCCAGGCATCCGCTGCTCGCGCTGGGCAAGGCGGGCGAGGCCGCAGGCTACGGGCTCGCCCTGGCACGGCGGCGCGTGCCGTACCGGACCAGGCAGGCGGTCGTGGCGGCGCACGGCGGGGACGAGCTCACCCACGTGACGGTCGCCGAGCTCGACCGCGACTGGCACGTGCGCGCCACCCGGACCGTCGAGTGCGACACCCTCGCCGTCGGGTACGGCTTCACGCCCCAGCTGGAGCTGCTCACCCAGCTCGGCTGCGACACCGCCCACGACCTCGACGGCAGCCCCGTCGTCACCGTGGACGCGGCCCAGCGCACCAGCGTGCCGGGCGTCTGGGCGGCGGGCGAGCCGACCGGCGTGGGCGGCGCGGTCCTGGCGGAGGTGGAGGGCCGCATCGCGGGCCTGGCCATCGCCCGGAGCCGAGGTGGGAACGCTCCCGCCCCGTCCCCCGGCGCCGGCGTGGGCGGGGCAGGGCTCGGACGAGGGGCAGGGGTGCTGGTGCGGCGCAGGGCGCGGCTGCGCGGGTTCGCGCGGGCGCTGCTGGAGGCGTACCCGGTGCGCGACGGCTGGCGGTCGTGGCTCGCGGACGACACGCTCGTGTGCCGCTGCGAGGAGGTGCCGCTGTCGGCCGTGCGCGAGGCGCGGGAGCTCGGCGCCACCGACGCGCGCTCGGTCAAACTCCTGTCCCGCGCGGGAATGGGCTGGTGCCAGGGCCGGATGTGCGGCTACGCGGTCGCCTGCCTGGCCGGTGAGCAGCCCCAGCAGCCCCGCCGCCCGATAGCCCAGCCGATCACCCTCGGAGCGCTCCAGAAGAGCGCCCCACCCGACTTTCCAGACCCCAGTGCGTTGAAACACGATGAGAGGATTTCTGATGACAAATCGCGTTAAGCCATGGCACGGCGTGATGGTGGCCACGGCGCTCCCCATGCGCGATGACCTTTCGGTGGACTTCGAGGGCTTCGCCGAGCACTGCAGCTGGCTGGTCGAGCAGGGCTGTGACGGCGTGGCCCCCAACGGCTCGCTCGGCGAGTACCAGACGCTGAGCGAGGAGGAGCGCGCCAGGGTGGTGACCACCGCGGTCGAGGCCATCGGCGGCGGCAACGTGCTGCCGGGCGTCGGCGCCTACGGCTCGCGCGAGGCGCGGCGCTGGGCCGAGCAGGCCGGCGAGGCGGGCTGCCAGGCGGTCATGCTGCTGCCGCCGAACGCCTACCGCGCCGACGAGCGCGTCGTCGTGGAGCACTACCGCGAGGTGGCCAGGGCGGGCCTGCCGATCGTCGCCTACAACAACCCGCACGACACCAAGGTCGACCTCACCCCGGCGCTGCTGGCCAGGCTGTACGACGAGGGGCTGGTCGTCGCGGTGAAGGAGTTCACCGGCGACGTGCGCAGGGCCTATGAGATCGCCGAGCTCGCCCCGGGGCTCGACGTGCTGATCGGCTCCGACGACGTGCTGGTGGAGGTGGCCCTGGCCGGCGCGGTCGGCTGGATCGCGGGCTTCCCCAACGCGCTGCCCGCCTCCCACGCCGCCCTCTACCACGCCGCCATGGCGGGCGACCTGGACACCGCCCTGCCGCTCTACCGCAAGCTGCACCCGCTGCTGCGCTGGGACTCCAAGACCGAGTTCGTGCAGGCCATCAAGCTGTCCATGGACCTGGCCGGTCGGCCCGGCGGCCGGTGCCGCCCGCCCCGGCTGGAGCTGACCCCCGAGCAGGCCGCCGCCGTACGGGCCGCCACGGAGAAGGTGCTGGCGGAGGGGCTTCGATGAGGACCAAGCGGATCTTCCACGCGGTCGACTCGCACACCGAGGGCATGCCGACCCGAGTGATCACCGGCGGCGTGGGCGTGATCCCCGGCGCCACCATGGCCGAGCGGCGGGTGTACTTCCGCGACAACCTCGACCACATCCGGCAACTGCTGATGAACGAGCCGCGCGGCCACGCCGCGATGAGCGGCGCCATCCTGCAGCCGCCGACCCGGCCGGACGCCGACTGGGCCGTGCTGTTCATCGAGGTGTCGGGGTATCTGCCGATGTGCGGCCACGGCACCATCGGGGTGGCGACGGTGCTGGTCGAGACCGGCATGGTCGAGGTGACCGAGCCGGTCACCACGATCCGCCTGGAGGTGCCGGCGGGACTGGTCGAGGTGGACGTCGCCGTCGAGGACGGCGCCGCCACCGCGGTCACCCTGCGGAATGTCCCCGCCTACGCCGACCGGCTCGACGCCCACGTGGACGTGCCCGGCTTCGGGCGGATCCGCTACGACCTGGCCTACGGCGGCAACTTCTACGCCATCGTGGACCTGGACGACTACAAGCTGCCGTTCGACCGGGCCGCCAAGAACGAGATCATCGCGGCCGGGCTGGCCACGATGGCGGCGATCGACGCCACCGACGAGCCGGTGCACCCGGAGGACGACCGCATCCGCGGCTGTCACCACGTGTACTTCACCGCCCCCGGCTCCGACGCCGCCCACTCCAGGCACGCGATGGCCATCTACCCCGGCTGGTTCGACCGCTCGCCCTGCGGCACCGGCACCAGCGCGCGTATGGCGCAGTTGCACGCCCGGGGTGAGCTGCCGCTGGACACCGACTTCGTCAACGAGTCGTTCATCGGCACCCGCTTCGTCGGCAGGCTCACCGGCACCACCGCGGTGGGGCCGCACCAGGCCGTCCTGCCGACGATCACCGGGCGGGCCTGGATCACCGGGACCGCGCAGTACTTCCTCGACCCGAGCGATCCGTTCCCTGAGGGGTTTCAGCTCTGACGTCACCATCGCCCCTCGACATTCTTAAGCGGACGTTAACGGTCTGATATCGGACCTTGACGGCAGTCGGCTCCGCTCATGGGATGTCACACATCGCTTTTCGTGAGGAGAGTCACATGCGCAAGGCTCACGTTCTCCCACTGGTGGTGGCGACACTGCTGATGGCCGGATGCGGACAAGGACTTCTGAATGACGACGCGGCGCCCAAGGAGGGCGGGCAGGCCAAGGAGGCGGGCCCGATCCTGCTGGGCATGCTCGTCCCCCAGTCGGGCAGTGAGGCCGCCATCGGCCCGTACATGACCAACGCGGCCCAGCTCGCGATCGACGAGATCAACGCCAAGGGCGGCGTGCTCGGCCGCAAGCTGGAATTAAGGCCCGCCGACGACGCGTGCGACGCGCAGTCGGCGGTGGCGGCGGCCAACAAGCTGGTCACCCAGGGCGTGCACGTCTCGGTCGGCGGCTACTGCTCCGGCGCCACCCTGCCCACGCTTCCGGTGTTCGGCAAGGCGAACATCCCGATGATCATTCCCGCGGCCAACTCGCAGGAACTCGTCGACCAGAAGCTCAAGCACGTCTTCCTGATCAACGGCACCGGCGCGCAGCAGTCCGCCGCCGCCGAGAAGTGGATCACCAAGCAGGGCGCCACCAAGGTCGCCCTCATGCACGACAACACCAGCTACTCCAAAGACATCGCGGTCCGCGCCGAGCCGCTGCTCGGCGACAAGGTCGTGATCACCGAGGCGGTCACCCCCAAGGAGAGCGACTACAGCGCCAACATCACCAACGTGCTGTCCAAGAAGCCCGACTTCGTCTACTGGACCGGCTACTTCCAGGAAGGCGGCCTGATCGTCCGGCAGCTCAGGCAGGCCGGCTACAAGGGCGGCATCATGGTCGGCGACGGCTCGGTCTCGCCGAAGCTGGCCGAGATCGCCGGCGGCGAGGTCGCCGACGGCGTCTACGCGACCATGACCCAGACCCCCGACACGCTCAAGGGCGCCGAGTCCTGGATCACCGCCTACAAGACCAAGTACAGCGCCGACCCCGGCCCCTACTCCAACCAGGCCTACGACGCGGTACGGCTGGCCGCCGAAGCCGTCACCAAGGCCGGCGGCACCGACAGCGCCAAGGTGATCGCGGCGCTGGAGGGCATCGACGGCTTCCAGATGTTCTCCGGCCCGCTGAAGTTCACCCCCGAGCACACGCTGTCCACCGGCGGCTTCCAGATCCTCGTCTGGAAGGGCGGCAAGTTCGCCCTCCAGGACTCCCTCACATGACCCAACTCGTCTGGAACGGGCTGTTCGTCGGCTCGTTCTACGCCCTCGTGGCGCTGGGCTACAGCATGGTCTACGGGATCATGAAGCTGCTCAACTTCGCGCACGGCGACCTGTACATGCTCGGCGCCTTCACCGGCTTCGCCGTCCTGGCCACACTCGGCGGCGTCTCCCCGGCTATGACGCTCCCGGTGCTGCTGGCCGTACTCCTGCTCACCATGGTGACCACCGGGCTGGCCGGAGTGGTGCTGGAGCGGGTGGCCTACCGCCCGCTCCGCGGCGCCCCCCGGCTCTCCCTGCTGATCACCGCCGTCGGCGCCTCCTTCGCCCTCGAGTACGGCATGCGCATCGTCGCCGGCGCCGACCCCCTCGTCTACTCCGTCCGGCTCGACGGCACCGCCCTGCAGGTGTTCGGCGCCCGCCTGACCGTGCAGCAACTCGTCCTGGTCGGCTTCGCCGTCCTGCTGATGGTCGGCCTCAACCTGCTGGTCACCAAGACCCGCGAGGGCCGCGCCATGCGGGCCATCGCGCTCGACCCGCGCACCAGCGCGCTCATGGGCATCGACGTGAACGCCGTGATCTCCCGCACGTTCTTCCTGGGCTCGGCCCTGGCGGGCGCGGCGGGCGTGATGGCGGGCGCCTACTACGGGAAGATCGACTTCCTGATGGGCTTCCTCATCGGGCTCAAGGCGTTCACCGCCGCCGTCATCGGCGGTATCGGCAACATCCCCGGCACCATGCTGGGCGGCCTGGTGCTCGGCCTGCTGGAGTCGTTCGGCACCTACTGGCTGGGCGGCGAGTGGCGCGACGTGTTCGCCTTCGGCGTGCTGATCCTGTTCCTGACCGTGCGGCCCACCGGCCTGCTCGGCGAACGCGTGACGGAGCGGGTATGAGCACCTCCGCGCCGCCGCGCGTGCTGGGCAAGGGCCGCCCGCCCACCCGGATGTCGAAGGTCCTGCAGAACCGCTGGGCCGGGCTGGCGGGGCTGGCCGTCGCGCTGCTGTTCCCGTTCGTGGACGCCTCGCAGTACACGCTGACGATCCTGACCAGCGCGGCCATCTTCGTGATGCTCGCCTCGGGGCTGAACATCGTCGTCGGCTACTGCGGCCTGCTGGACCTCGGCTACGCGGCGTTCTTCGCCGTCGGCGCCTACACCAGCGGCGTCGTCGCCACCCGGTTCGACCTGCCGCTGCTCGCCACCGTCCCGGTGGTGCTGGTCACCACGGTGATCGCGGGGATCGTGATCGGCATCCCCACGCTCCGGCTGCGCAGTGACTACCTGGCCATCGTGACCCTGGGTTTCGGCGAGATCATCCGGATCACCGCCAACAACCTGGACATCACCGGCGGCCCGTCGGGCATCTACGGCATCCCCGCGCTGGCCGACAGCCCGGCCGCCGTCTACTACATCACCGTGGTCATCGTCGCGGTGGCCGTCCTCGGCGCCGCCCGGCTCGGCCGCTCACGCCTCGGCCGGGCCTGGCGGTTCGTCCGCGAGGACGAGGACGCCGCCGAGGCCACCGGCGTGCACACCTACCGGGTCAAGCTGGCCGCCTACATCGCCGGAGCGGTCTGGGGCGGTCTGGCGGGCGTGCTGCTGGCCGGGCAGCTCTCGGCCATCTCGCCCGGCAGCTTCAGCTTCCTGGCCTCGGCGCTGGTGCTCATGGCCGTCGTCCTGGGCGGCATGGGCTCGGTGCCCGGCGTGGTGATCGGCGCGGTCGTCATCAGCGTGCTGCCCGAGCTGCTGCGCGACTTCGCCGACTACCGGTACTTCGCGTTCGGCGTGCTGCTGATCGTCTTCATGCTGTTCAGGCCCCAGGGCATCTGGCCGGCCCGATCGAAGGAGGCGTTGAAGTGAGCGTGCTGGCCGTACAGGACCTGCGGCTGTCGTTCGGCGGGCTGCTGGCCATCGACGGGCTGTCCTTCTCCGTCGGCGCCTCGGAGATCGTCTCGGTCATCGGCCCGAACGGCGCGGGCAAGACCTCCGCCTTCAACTGCGTCACCGGCTTCTACCGGCCCACCGCGGGAAGCATCACCTTCCAGGGCCGTTCGGTGATCGGCCTGCGGCCCTCGGCGATCGCCGGGCTCGGCATCTCGCGCACCTTCCAGAACCTGCGCCTGTTCGGCGAGCTGTCGGTGCTGGACAACGTGCGCGCGGGCAGCCACCTGTGGCTGAAGCAGAACATCTTCGACGCGCTGCTGCACACCCCGCGCTACCGGCGCTCGGAGCGGGAGTGCACCGAGCAGGCCCACCACTGGCTCGACTTCGTCGGCCTGCGCGGCGACCGCTACAACGCCGCCCGCCACCTGCCCTACGGCGAGCAGCGCCGGGTGGAGATCGCCCGCGCCCTGGCCCGCAGGCCGGAGCTGCTGCTCCTGGACGAGCCCGCCGCCGGGCTCAACCAGGGGGAGAAGGCCGAGATGCTCGACCTGATCCGGCGCATCCAGGAACTGGGCACCGCGATCGTGCTCATCGAGCACGACATGGGCCTGGTCATGCAGGTGTCGGAGCGGGTCGTGGTGCTCAACTTCGGCAAGGAGATCGCCGACGGGCGGCCCGAGGACGTCCGCCGCGACCCCGCCGTCATCGAGGCCTACCTCGGGAGCGACGCCCATGCTTGAGATCGACGGCCTCGACGTGCACTACGACGGCGTGCACGCGCTGCGCGGCCTGTCCCTGTCCGTCGCCGAGGGCGAGATCGTCGCGCTGCTCGGCAACAACGGTGCGGGCAAGACCACCACCCTGTCGGCGATCTCCGGCCTGGTACGGCCCAGCGGCGGCACCGTCGCCTTCCAGGGCGACGACATCACCCGCCGGCGCCCGCACCGCATCACCGCCGCCGGCCTGGTGCACGTCCCCGAAGGCCGGAAGATCTTCAGCACGCTGAGCGTGCACGAGAACCTCCAGCTCGGCGGCTACCTCGTGCGCGACCAGGTCGAGCTACGGCGGCGCGTCGAACGCGTCTACGAGCTGCTGCCGCGGATGGCCGAGCGGCGCGCCCAGCACGGCGGCACCCTGTCCGGCGGCGAGCAGCAGATGCTGGCCATCGGCCGGGCGCTGGTGACCGGCCCCAAACTGCTGCTGCTCGACGAACCGTCCATGGGCCTGGCCCCGCTGATCGTCGCGCAGATCATGGACCTGATCCGCGACATCAACACCGACGGCACCTCGGTCCTGCTCGTCGAGCAGAACGCCGCGGCGGCCTTGAAGATCGCCCATCGCGGCTACGTTCTGGAGAGCGGGGCATGTGTCCTGGACGGGCCCGCCGCGTCGCTGCGCGAGGAACCCAAAGTCGTCGAGGCCTACCTGGGAGGGACATGATTCGCACGGTCGACTACCACACGGGAGGCGAGCCGTTCCGCGTCGTCGTCGAGGGGCCGGCGCCGATCCCCGGCGACGACGTCCTCGAACGCCGGGGCAACGCGGCCAAGCCGGAGTTCGACGAGGTGCGCCGGCTGCTCTGCCACGAGCCGCGCGGGCACGCCGACATGTACGGCTGCTTCCTGGTACCGCCCGACGACCCCGGCGCGCACCTCGGGGTGCTGTTCTGGCACAAGGACGGCTACTCCACCGCCTGTGGTCACGGCACGATCGCCTTGGGGGTGCACGCCGTACAGGAGGGGTTGGTCGCCGCCGACCCCGACGGCGCCACCGACGTGGTGATCGACGTGCCCTCCGGGCGGGTCACCGCACGGGTGCTGTGCCGCGCCGGCACGATCGAGTCCGTCACCTTCAGGAACGTCTCCTCGTACGTGATCGCACGCGCCGTCGACGCGGGCGGCGTGCCGGTGGACCTCTCCTACGGCGGCGCGATCTACGCCTCACTGCCTGCCTCGGCCGTCGGCGCGAGCGTCACCCCCGAGCACCTGACCGCGCTGATCGCGCACGGGCGGCGGATCAAGGCCGCCCTGGCCGACCACCCCGCCGCCCGGCACCCGGGCGACGAGCGGCTGTCCGGAATCTACGGGGTGATCTTCTACGACGTCCTCGGCCCGGACCGGCAGCGCAATGTGACGGTGTTCGCCGACGGCGAGGTGGACAGGTCGCCGTGCGGGTCCGGCACGGCCGCCCGGCTCGCGCTGCTGCACGAGGAGGGGTTCACCGGGACGCTCGTGCACGAGGGCATCGTGGGCAGCACGTTCCTCGCCCGCGTCGCCGACGTGACGCCGGACGGCGTGGTGCCCGAGATCGAGGGCATGGCCTACCGGACCGGCAGGCACGAGTTCGAGCTCGACCCGCGCGATCCGGTCGGCACGGGGTTCACCCTCCGATGACGCCCCCTCACAACCCGGTCGGGGCGAGGCCCGCGCCCCTCGCCCCGACCGGCCACCACCCCCAAGGAGGTCCCGGCATGAGCGGGCTGCCATATCTCGACGCGGCGGCCGTGGAGCGGCTGGTGTCCATGGAGCAGGCCGTCCAGGTGCTGGAGGACGCGCTGCGCGCCGGGCTCGACCCGGAGGAGACGCCGCCGCGCTCCCTCACCGAACTCCCGGCCGGGCAGATGCTCATGATGCCCGCCGCGGCCGGGCGGTACGCGGGCGTCAAGATCGCCAGCGTGGTGGCCGGGAACCCGGCCCGCGGCCTGCCCCGCATCCAGGGCACGTACCTGCTGTTCGACGGTGACACCCTGGCGCCGGTGGCCGCGATGGACGGGATCGCGCTCACCTCGCTGCGCACCCCCGCCGTCTCGGCCCTGGCCGTCAGGCACCTGGCCCGTCCCGGCGCGCGTGAGCTGGTCGTCTTCGGCACGGGACCGCAGGCGTGGGGGCACGTGCGGGCGCTGCGGGCCGTACGGCCGGTGGAGCGGGTCACGGTCGCCGGGCGCGACCCCGGCCGCGCCGAGGCGTTCGCCGCCCGCTGCCGCGATCTCGGCCTGACCGCCGAAGCGGTGTGGACCACCGACCAGGTCGCGGCCGCGATCAGGCGGGCCGACCTGGTCGCCTGCTGCACCACCGCCAGGGAGCCCCTTTTCGACGGTATGCTCACCCGCGACGACGCCACGGTCGTCGCCGTCGGATCGCACGAGCCCGACGCCCGCGAGCTCGACGGCGGCCTCGTCGCCCGTGCCACGCTGGTCGTCGAGGCCCGCTCGGCCGCGCTGGCCGAGGCGGGGGATGTGATCGTCCCCCTGCGCCACGGTACGATCACGAGTGGTCATCTCGCCGGCAACCTCGCCGAGCTGATCACCGGCCGCGTGCCGACCGGCCGCGGCCCGCGCGTCTTCAAGAGCGTGGGCATGGCGTGGGAGGACCTGGTGGTCGCGGCGGCCGCGTACGAGTCGTGGGCACACTGACGGACGAAAGTAGGGAAGCCGGGATGGCTGCGGAGGATCGGCTCGACCTTCCGGTCGTGGGTGAGCGGCAGAGCCTGCGCGAGCAGGTCGCGCACGCGTTGCGTGCCGCGCTCATCACGGGCGAGATGCGACCGGGGGTGGTCTACTCCGCGCCCGTGCTGGCCTCCCAGTTCGGCGTCTCGGCCACGCCGGTCCGCGAGGCCATGCTCGACCTGGCCAAGGAGGGCCTGGTCGAGGCGGTGCGCAACAAGGGCTTCCGGGTCACCGAGCTGTCCGAACGCGACCTCGACGAGCTGACCGAGATCCGCCAGCTCATCGAGATCCCCACCATCGCCAGGCTGGCGGACGCCGGCAGGGCCGAGGAGTTCGAGCGGCTCCGGCCCGTCGCCCAGGAGATCGTCGACGCGGCCGAACGCGGCGACCTGCTCGGCTACGTGGACGCCGACCTGCGCTTCCACGTGGAGCTGCTCACCCTGTCCGGCAACCTGCACCTCGTCGAGGTGGTCCGCGACCTACGCAACCGGGCCCGCCTGTACGGCCTGTCGGAGCTGTCGCAGCGCGGCACCCTGACCGAGTCGGCCCGCGAGCACCTCGCCCTGCTGGACGCGCTGAAGAGCGGCGACAGGGCGGCGTCGCAGAGCATCATGGGCGACCACATCCAGCACGTACGCGGCATCTGGGCGAACCGCTCCGAGTAGCGCTCAGCCGGACCTGGTCCACCGTGGCCCGTCGGGGGTGTCCTCGACCAGCACCCCCGCCGACCGCAGCGCCTCGCGCAGCCCGTCCGCCACCCGGTAGTCACCGTGCTGCCGCAGCCGCGTCCTGAGCGTCAGCAGACCGTCCACCAGGTCGCCCGCCCACCAGGCCCCCGCCGCCTCCCCGAGCTCGGCGACGAGCCCGCGCAGCGTCTCACGCGCCCGCTCCACGCCGCCCTCGTCCTCCTCCGTGTCGGCCGCCCAGAGCGCGATCGCCGCCTCCAGGTCGAGCACGGCCCGCGTCGCCCCCGCCGAGTCCCGTCCCGTCAGCGCCCGCTCGAACCGGCCCGCGCACTCCCGCGCCACCTCCGCCAGCGTCACCTCGGGCGGCCCGGCCGCTCGCCCGGCCACCGGGACCGGCCGCCCGCCCGCGCCCCGCGCCAGCCGCCGCAGCTCGTCCAGATCGGTGCGGGTACCCGCCGGCAGCACCGCCCGTGAGCCGGGCAGCCGAACCGTCACCGCGCCCCGCCCCTCCACCCGCACCCGCTCGCCGCGCAGGTCGACCACCAGCGCGGTGTGCTCGTCGATGCCGAGCACGGCCGTGCCCTCCGGCAGCATCGGCTCCATCAGCGCCAGCCGCCGCTCGCCCAGGTAGCAGAAGCGGGTGTCGTGGGTGCCGCCCTCGGCGTTGTCGAAGTGCGGGATCATCACCACCCGCAGGCCGAGCGGCGCGAGCAGGTCCAGCCCCTCGCCCCAGTACGGCTCCGCGCCGACCTTGTAGATCTCGTACACCGGCACGGTGGCCACGCCCGCCGTACAGGCCGCCGCCGAGGCCAGCACCGTGGCGCCCTCGCGCGAGCGCACCCGGGCCCGCAGGTCCCCGGCCACAGAGGTGCGCGCCCAGCGCTCCAGCGCGTACGTCGGGCTGCCGGGACCGGAGAACACCCAGTCGGCGCCCGCGACCGCTGCGCCCGCCTCGACGCGCAGGCCGACGCTGCGCGAGAAGTAGGCCCGCGCCCGCGCGGAGATGTCCGCCGCGTTCTCCTGGAAGGCGTAAGGGGTGTCGAGCAGCACCGCGCGCGGGGCCGCGCCCAGCGCGCGGACCACCCGGCGGTGCGTCTCCACCATCGTCGGGCTCGTCTCACCCGACCCCATGAGTACCAGCAGCCCTGGCCGACCGGGCATCCCGCCTCCTCGCGACTCCCGTCCAGCATGCACACGACCCGGCACCCGGCGACAGCCCCACCCGCCACCCGCGCGAGAAGGCGCGCACGCGGTCAGGTACGGGTCGCGCCCAGGCTGGCCGCCACGATGCAGATGATCGCCGCCCACTGCTGGACGCCCAGGATCTCGCCGAGCACCACCAGGCCGACCAGGGCGGCGGCGGCGGGCTCCAGGCTCATCAGGATGCCGAACACGTGCTTGGGCATCCGGCGCAGCGCGTTGAGCTCCAGCGAGTACGGGATCACCGACGACAGCAGCCCGACGCCCAGGCCGATCAGCAGCAGTTCGGGCTGCAGCAGGTCGGCGCCGCCGGTACTGATCCCGACGGGCGCGATCAGCAGCGCTGACACGATCATCGCCAGCGACAGCCCGGACGCGCCGGGGAAGCGGCGGCCCACGGAGGCCGACAGCAGGATGTAGCCCGCCCAGCAGACGCCCGCCACCAGCGCGAAGCCGATGCCGAGCCAGCTCACCGTCGCCGACTCGCTCCACGGCGCCATCAGCGCCACGCCCACCGCGGCCAGGCCGACCCAGAGCAGGTCGAGCCGCCGGCGCGAGGCCGCCACCGCGACGCCCAGCGGGCCGAGGAACTCGATCGCCACCGCGATGCCCATGGGCAGCCTGGCCAGCGCCTCGTAGAAGGACAGGTTCATCAGCGCGAGGGTGGCGCCGAAGGCCACGCCGACTCCCACGTCCCGCCAGGTGAGCCCCTTGAACCTGGGCCGGGCGACCAGCCCGATGATCAGCGCGCCGGCCGCGATGCGCAGGAACACCACCGCGCTCGGCGGCATCGCGGCGAACAGCTCCTTGGCGAACCCCGCGCCGAGCTGCACCGAGAAGATCGCCAGCAGCACCAGCCCCGACGGCGGGATCGAGTCGGAGGCCGACCGCAGGAACGCGCCCGGCTTCGGCGGCCGGGACTCGAAGCCGTCGAAGGGGCCGTCCACGGCGTCGGCGGTCACAAGGAACTCCTAGGGGAAGCTGGTGGGCAGTGCTCGGCAGAGCCTACTCACGCCCACCGACAGGTTCGGCCCCCGCTCCCGTCACTCCCAGCGGAACGCGCGGGCCGCGGCGGCCAGCGACAGGACCGCCCACGCCGCCAGGATGCCCGCCTCGGCCAGCGGCAGGGCCGCGCCCTCGGTCAGCACCTGGCGCAGCCCCCCGGCCAGCGCCGAGATCGGCAGCACCGCGAGCACCGGCTCCACCCCGTCGGGGAAGACCGACAGCGGGAAGATCACGCCCCCGCACCCCAGCAGCACCAGGTACACCAGGTTGGCCGCCGCGAGCGTCGCCTCGGCCCGCAGCGTGCCGGCCATCAGCAGGCCGAGCCCGCTGAAGGCGGCGGTGCCGAGCAGGATCAGCAGGATCGCCGCCGGCCACGTCCCGGCGGGCCGCCAGCCGAGCGCCAGTGCCACCGCGACGATCACCGCGACCTGCACCAGCTCCACCGCGATCACCGCCAGCGTCTTGGCCAGCATGAGCCCGGCCCGCGACAGGGGAGTGGCGCCCAGCCGCTTCAGCACGCCGTAGCGGCGCTCGAAGCCCGTGCCGATGGCCTGGCCGGTGAACGCCGTCGACATGATCGCCAGCGCCAGCACCCCCGGCGCCAGGAAGTCGATCCGCCGCCCGCCGCCCACGTCGATGAGCGGGGCCATGGAGAAGCCGACCAGCAGCAGCACCGGGATGATCAGCGTCAGCAAGAGCTGCTCGCCGTTGCGCAGGATCGCCCGCGTCTCGGCGCCCGCCTGCGCGAGCACCATGCGGGGGAACGGCGCCGCCCCCGGCGCGGGGGTGAGGTCGAGGGTGGTCATCGCAGCTCGCGTCCTGTCAGTTCGAGGAAGACGTCTTCCAGCGTGCGGCGCTCGATGCTGAGGTCGTCGGCCGTCACGCCCTCGGCCGCGCACCACGAGGTGACCGTCGCCAGCAGCCCGGGGTCGACCTGGCCCTCGATGATGTAGTGGCCCGCCGGGGACTCCTTGGCCGCGCTCCCGGCCGGCAGCGCGTTGAGCAGCTCCTCCAGCCCCAGCCCCGGCCTGGCCCGGAAGCGGAGCTGGCGTTCGGCGCCGGTCAGCGTGCTGGGGCTGCCCTCCGACACCACCCGGCCCCGGTCGATGATGACCACATGGTCGGCCAGCCGCTCGGCCTCGTCCATGTGGTGGGTGGTGAGCACGATGGACACGCCGCTCGCCCGCAGGTCGGCGACCAGCTCCCAGCAGGCGTGCCGGGCCTGTGGGTCCAGGCCCGCGGTCGGCTCGTCCAGGAAGACCAGCTCGGGCCGCCCGACGACGGCCGCCGCCAGCGACAGCCGCTGCTGCTGCCCGCCCGACAGCCGCCGGTACGGCGTGCGCGCGTGCCCGTCCAGGCCCAGGCGCCCCAGCAGGGCCCGCCAGTCGAGCGGGCTGGCGTAGAAGCGGGAGACCAGGTGCAGCCACTCGGCGCAGCGCATCGCCGGGGGCACCCCGCCCGCCTGCAGCATCACGCCGACCCGGGCCCGCAGCGACGGCTCGGCCGGGGCGGCCCCGAGCACTCGCACGGTGCCGCCGTCGGCGTCGCGGAAGCCCTCGCAGATCTCGATGGTGGAGGTCTTGCCCGCGCCGTTCGGGCCGAGGATCGCGGTGACCGCCCCGCGCGCGGCGGTCAGGGTGAGGCCGTCGACGGCGGTGGTGCCGCCGTACCTTTTGACCAGATCGATGACCTCGACGGCTGGGGTGTCCATGGCCACGAGTTTAGGGACTGGCCGCGGCGGTTCGCCGTGCGGGCCCGGCGTGCAGCGAATCCGCCAGGGCGAGTCGCTGACCTGCGTAAAGGCTTCGGGTTGTTCCCGCCAAGTCCCCTGACAGCACCCGACAGGAGTGAAAGGGTGACATGTGGTCCACGCCACCAAGGAGGATGACGTGTCGCAGCGAAGCGGATACGAGCCCGGCGTTCCGTGCTGGGTGGATCTGTCGAGCACCGACGTCCCGGCGTCGGCCCGTTTCTACGGAGAACTGTTCGGATGGAAAGCCGATATGATCGACAACCCCGAGGCGGGCGGCTACGGCCAGTTCGAATTCGGGGGCAAGAAGGTCGCGGGTCTCGGGCCCGCCCAGATGGAGGGCATGCCCTCGGTCTGGAACGTCTACGTCGCCACCGACGACATCCAGGCCACCGCCCGGAAGGTCAAGGACGCGGGTGGCACTGTGATCATGGATCCCATGCGGGTGTTCGACGAGGGGAGCATGGCGGTCTTCCAGAGCCCCGAGGGTGCGTTCTTCTGCGCCTGGCAGGCGAACCGGCACCAGGGTGCCGAGCTGGTCAACGAGCCGGTTTCGTTCACCTGGAACGAGTTGGCCGCGCGCGACACCGAGGGGGCCAAGGGGTTCTTCCCCGCCGTGTTCGGCTGGACGCACCAGACCGACACGACGAGCGCGCCGATGCCGTACACGACCTGGATGGTCGAGGGGAGGCCGGTCGCCGGGATGATCGAGATGGGGCCGCAGTATCCGCCGGAGGTGCCCTCGCACTGGGCGACGTACTTCGCGGTGGCCGACACCCCGGCGACGGTGGACAAGGCCGTCAAACTGGGCTCCACGGTGATCGTGCCGCCGATGGACTCGCCCATGGGCCCGCTCGCCTTCCTGATCGACCCGCAGGGGGCGATGTTCGCCATCATTCAACTCAACGAAGCGGAAACGGCATGAAATTTGCCTTATTACGGGAATTCGGATGACCAAATGATGGTTTGATCCCTCGGCCCTCGTAGGCCACGCCTGCGAGGGAGAGGGGTTCAAGCATGTCCGTGGCTCAAGCCGCCCCGGCCGTAGTAGTCGCCGAGGGGGGCCGCCGCCGCGGTCTCCTCCTGTTGATCCTCGGCGCGCTGTCGGCCATCGGCCCGCTGTCCATCGACATGTACCTCCCGGCCCTGCCCGCCATCACCCAGGAGATGTCCACCGGGCCCGCGCAGGTCCAGCTCACCCTGACCGCCTGTCTCATCGGCGTCTCGGTCGGCCAGGTGCTGGCCGGGCCGCTCAGCGACACCCGCGGGCGCAGGCTGCCGCTGCTGGTCGGCGTCGGCGGCTACATGATCGCCTCGCTGCTCTGCGCCTTCGCCCCCTCGGTCGCCGCGCTGGTGGTGCTGCGCCTGCTGCAGGGCGTCTTCGGCGGCGCCGCGCTGGTCATCGTCCGCGCCGTGGTCCGCGACCTGTACGACGGGGCCGCGATCGCCCGCATCTTCGCCACGCTCATGCTGGTCAGCGGCCTGGCGCCGATCCTCGCCCCGATCGCGGGCGCGCAACTGCTGGAGTTCACCTCCTGGCGGGGCGTCTTCGTCGCGCTCAGCCTGGCCGGCCTGGCGCTGCTGGTGATCGCGATCCCCGGCGTCCGCGAGACGCTGCCCCCGGAGGCGCGCGAGAGCGGCGGCCTCCGGCGCACCGTGAGAACGTTCTGGCAGCTCCTGCGTGACCGCTCGTTCATGGCCTCGGCCCTGGCCGCCGGCCTCGGCTTCGCGGGCATGTTCGCCTACATCTCCGGCTCGCCGTTCGTCCTGCAGGAGGTGTACGGCGCCACGCCGCAGCAGTTCTCCCTGGTCTTCGGCCTGAACGCGCTGGGCCTCACGATCACGGCCCAGATCGGCGGCCGGCTCGCCGGACGGGTCGACCCGGCCCGCCTGGTGATCGTCGGCCTGTTCGTCAGCCTCGCCGGCGCGGGCCTGCTGCTGACCGCGGCCCTGACCGGGATGGGCCTACTCGCGATCGTCGCCGCGCTGTTCGTGCAGATGTGCGGGGCCGGGCTGGTCCTGCCCGGCACCGGCGCGCTGGCCCTGGCCGGTCAGCCGCAGCAGGTCGCCGGCAGCGCCTCCGCCCTGCTCGGGGTGATGCAGTTCGCCCTCGGCGCGATCTGCGCGCCGCTGGTCGGCCTGGCCGGGTCCGGCACGGCCGTGCCGATGGCCGCGGTCATGCTCGGACTCACCGTCGCCGCGTTCCTCGCCTTCACCGTTCTCCGCAGGGTTAGGTAAGGCTTACCTGCGTGAGAAATTGCATTCCACCTGCCCGCCGAACCGTTTGTGGTCGGGGAAGGAATTAAGGCACACTGATGTTGTGAAAAACGTGACCGGGATCGAGCATGGCGCCGAGCGGAGCACCCGCGCGCGCGTGGCCAGGCTCATCCTGGAGCACGGCCCCGTGACGGCGGCCTCGCTCGGCGAGCGGCTCGGGCTCACGCCCGCGGCCGTCCGGCGTCACCTCGACGCGCTGCTCACCGAAGGGATGATAGAGCCCCGCACGACGCGGTCACGCGCACAGCGTGGACGCGGGCGTCCGGCGAAACTCTTCGCCATCACCGACGCGGGGCGCAGTGCCTTCGAGCACGCCTATGACGACCTCGCAGGGAGCGCGCTGCGCTTTCTCGCCGAGCGCATGGGCGAAGAAGCGGTGGCTGAGTTCGCCCGCTCCCAGGTCAGCGGCCTGATGCAGCGGATGGAGGAGGTCATGCGCACGGTGCCGGCCGACCAGCGCGTGCAGGTGCTGGCGCAGGCGCTGTCGGCGGAGGGCTACGCCGCCTCGGCCAGCAAGGCCAAGTCCGGCGGAGACCAGCTCTGCCAGCACCACTGCCCGGTGGCGCACGCGGCCGCGGAGTTCCCGCAGCTGTGTGAGGCCGAGACGGAGGCGTTCGCGCAACTGCTCGGCACCCCGGTGCAACGCCTGGCCACGATCGCCCACGGCGACGGGGTCTGCACGACGCATGTCAGCCCACACGCGTTGGGTGAAGCCGTACATAAAGACAAAAGCAAGGAGACCGGAAGGTGACTGTCACCGACCGCCCGGAGCTGGAAGGCCTCGGGAATTACAAGTTCGGCTGGGCCGACTCGGACGCCGCGGGCGCCGTGGCCAAGCGAGGCCTGTCCGAGGAGGTCGTCCGCAACATCTCCGCGCTCAAGAACGAGCCGGAGTGGATGCTCGACCTTCGCCTGAAGGGCCTCCGTCTGTTCGGTAAGAAGCCGCTGCCCACCTGGGGCTCCGACCTTACCGGCATCGACTTCGACAACATCAAGTACTTCGTGCGCTCGACCGAGAAGCAGGCCGCTTCCTGGGACGAGCTGCCCGACGACATCAAGAACACCTACGACAAGCTCGGCATCCCCGAGGCGGAGAAGCAGCGCCTCATCGCCGGCGTCGCCGCCCAGTACGAGTCCGAGGTCGTCTACCACAAGATCCGTGAGGACCTCGAGGAGAAGGGCGTCATCTTCGTCGACACCGACACGGGCCTGAAGGAGCACGAGGAACTCTTCAAGGAGTACTTCGGCTCGGTCATCCCGGTCGGCGACAACAAGTTCGCCGCGCTCAACACCAGCGTGTGGTCCGGTGGCTCGTTCATCTACGTGCCGCCGAACATCGAGGTCGAGATCCCGCTGCAGGCCTACTTCCGGATCAACACCGAGAACATGGGCCAGTTCGAGCGGACCCTGATCATCGTGGACGAGAACAGCTACGTCCACTACGTCGAGGGCTGCACCGCGCCGATCTACTCCAGCGACTCGCTGCACTCCGCGGTCGTCGAGATCATCGTGAAGAAGAACGCCCGCTGCCGGTACACGACCATCCAGAACTGGTCGAACAACGTCTACAACCTGGTCACCAAGCGCGCCGTGGCGTACGAGGGCGCGACCATGGAGTGGATCGACGGCAACATCGGCTCCAAGGTCACGATGAAGTACCCGGCCGTCTACCTGATGGGCGAGCACGCCAAGGGCGAGACGCTGAGCGTCGCGTTCGCGGGCGAGGGCCAGCACCAGGACGCCGGCTCCAAGATGGTGCACCTGGCGCCGCACACCAGCTCCACGGTGATCTCCAAGTCGGTGGCCCGCGGCGGCGGCCGCACCTCCTACCGCGGCCTGGTGCAGATCGAGGAGGGCGCGCACGGCTCGGCCAGCACGGTCAAGTGCGACGCGCTGCTCGTCGACCAGATCAGCCGCTCCGACACCTACCCCTACGTCGACGTCCGCGAGGACGACGTGTCGATGGGGCACGAGGCCACGGTCTCCAAGGTCAGCGAGGACCAGCTCTTCTACCTCATGAGCCGTGGGCTCGGCGAGGACGAGGCGATGGCGATGATCGTGCGCGGCTTCGTCGAGCCGATCGCCCGTGAGCTGCCCATGGAGTACGCCCTCGAGCTGAACCGCCTGATCGAGCTGCAGATGGAAGGAGCCGTCGGCTGATGGGCCTGAACGAGAAGCCCCTGTCGACCCTGCACGAGAAGGCGTCCTACGACCTGGACGACTTCGAGGTCCCGGGCGGGCGCGAGGAGGCGTGGCGCTTCACGCCGCTCTCCCGCCTGCGGGGCCTGCACAGCGGCAAGGCCGAGGTCACCGGGCAGGTACTGACCCAGGCGCACACCCCGGTCGGCGTCACCGCCGAGTGGGTCGGCCGCGAGGACGCCCGGATCGGCCGCGCCTACGTGCCCGCCGACCGGGTCAGCGCGCAGGCCTACAACGCCTTCGAGAAGGCGCTGGTCATCACCGTGCCCCAGGAGGCGGTGCCCGCCGAGCCCATCCGCGTCGAGGTGCGCGGCGGCGGCGTGGACGGCGCCACCTACGGCCACACCGTGGTCGTGGTCGAGCCCATGGCCGAGGCCGTGGTCGTCCTCGAGCACCACGGCAGCGCGGTCTACGCCGACAACATCGAGTTCGTCGTCGGCGACGGCGCCACGCTGAAGGTCGTCAGCCTGCAGGACTGGGCCGGCGACGCGGTGCACGTCTCGCACCACCACGCGCAGCTCGCCAAGGACGCCACGTTCCGGAGCTTCGTGCTCACCTTCGGCGGCGACGTGGTGCGCCTGTCGCCCAGCGTCTCCTACACCGGCCCCGGCGGCGACGCCGACCTGTCGGGCGTCTACTTCGTGGACGCGGGCCAGCACCTGGAGCATCGCCTGCTGGTCGACCACTCCCAGCCCAACTGCAAGAGCAACGTGGACTACCGCGGCGCGCTGCAGGGCCAGGAGGCGCACGCGGTCTGGATCGGCGATGTGATCATCAGGGTCGAGGCCGAGGGCACCGACACCTACGAGCTCAACCGCAACCTGATCCTCACCGACGGCGCCCGCGCCGACTCGGTGCCGAACCTGGAGATCCTCACCGGCGAGGTCGCGGGGGCGGGCCACGCGTCCACCTCGGGCCGGCTGGACGACGAGCACCTGTTCTACCTCCAGGCCCGCGGCATCCCCTTCGACGAGGCCCGCCGCCTGGTCATCAGGGGCTTCCTCGGTCAGCTCATCGAGAAGATCGAGGTCGCGGAGATCCGGGAGCGCGTGATGAACGCGCTGGAGGCGGAGCTCGCGCGATGAGTTTCGAGAAGGTCTGCAAGGTCGAGGACATCCCCGACGAGGGTGTCATCGGCGTCGAGGTCGGCGAGACGCCCGTCGCCCTGGTACGCAGGGGCGCGGAGGTCTTCGCCCTGCACGACGTCTGCTCCCACGCCGAGGTGAAGCTCAGCGAGGGCGAGGTCTACGACGGCACCCTGGAGTGCTGGCTGCACGGCTCGTGCTTCGACGTGCGCTCCGGCAAGCCGACAGGCCCGCCCGCCAACAAGCCCGTGAACGTCTACCGAGTAAAGATCGACGGCGACGACGTCCTCGTCTCGCTCTCGAAGGAGTCATAACGT
Source organism: Nonomuraea sp. NPDC046570 (assembly GCF_040645915.1). Classification (NCBI taxonomy): domain Bacteria; kingdom Bacillati; phylum Actinomycetota; class Actinomycetes; order Streptosporangiales; family Streptosporangiaceae; genus Nonomuraea; species Nonomuraea sp. NPDC046570. Next base: position 88,757 of record NZ_JBEYZF010000012.1, read on the forward strand.
GTCCACCCTTGAGATCCGTGACCTGCAGGTCGCCGTCGAGGACAAGGAAATCCTGCGCGGCGTCAACCTGACCGTGAAGTCCGGTGAGACCCACGCCATCATGGGCCCCAACGGCTCGGGCAAGTCCACGCTCGCCTACGCGATCGCCGGTCACCCGAAGTACACCATCACCGGCGGCCAGGTGCTGCTCGACGGTGTCGACCTGCTGGACCTGACGGTCGACGAGCGGGCCCGCGCAGGCCTGTTCCTGGCCATGCAGTACCCCGTCGAGGTGCCCGGCGTCTCGGTGTCCAACTTCCTGCGCTCGGCGGTCACCGCGGTCAACGGCGAGGCCCCCAAGCTCCGCCAGTTCGCCAAGGACCTGAAGAGCGGCATGGACGCGCTGTCCATCGACTCCTCCTTCGCCACCCGCAACCTCAACGAGGGCTTCTCCGGCGGCGAGAAGAAGCGCCACGAGATCCTCCAGCTCGAGCTGCTCAAGCCGAAGATCGCCGTGCTCGACGAGACCGACTCCGGCCTCGACGTCGACGCGCTGCGCGTGGTGTCGGAGGGCATCAACCGCTTCCGCGACTCCGGCGAGACCGGCGTGCTGCTCATCACCCACTACACCCGCATCCTGCGCTACGTGAAGCCGGACTTCGTGCACGTCTTCGCCGCCGGCAGGATCGTCGAGGAGGGTGGACCCGAGCTGGCCGACAAGCTCGAAGCCGAGGGCTACGAGCAGTACACCAAGGCGTCTGCATGACCAGCAGCTTTGACGTGGACAGGATCAGGAAGGACTTCCCGGTCCTGTCCCGCGAGCTGCCCGGCGGCAGGCCCCTGGTCTACCTCGACTCCGGGAACTCCTCGCAGAAGCCCACACAGGTCGTCGAGACCATGCGCGAGCACCTGGCGATGCACTACGGCAACGTCGGGCGCGCGATGCACGTGCTCGGCAGCGAGTCGACCGAGGCCTACGAGAACGCCCGCGACAAGATCGCGGCGTTCGTCGGCGCCCCGTCGCGCGACGAGGTGATCTTCACCAAGAACGCCTCCGAGGCGCTCAACCTCGTCGCCTACTCCTTCGGCAACCGCACCAACGAGGACCCCAGGTTCACCCTCGGACCCGGTGACGAGGTCGTCATCTCCGAGATGGAGCACCACTCCAACATCGTGCCGTGGCAGATGCTCGTGCAGCGCACCGGCGCCACGCTGAAGTGGTTCCCCGTCACCGACGAGGGCCGCCTGGACCTGACGGACCTCGACCGGCTCGTCACCGAGCGGACGAAGATCGTCTCCATCGCGCACCAGTCCAACGTGCTCGGCACCGTCAACCCGGTCGCCGCCGTGCTGGCCAGGGTGCGCGAGGTCGGCGCGCTGCTGATGCTGGACGCCTCCCAGTCCGTGCCGCACCACCCGGTGAACCTGGCCGAGCTGGGCGCCGACTTCGTCGCCTTCACCGGCCACAAGATGGTCGGGCCCTCGGGCATCGGCGTGCTGTGGGGCCGGGCCGAACTGCTCGACGCCATGCCGCCGTTCCTCGGCGGCGGCGAGATGATCGAGGCGGTCTGGATGGACCACTCGACCTACGCGCCGGTGCCGCACAAGTTCGAGGCGGGCACGCCGCCGATCGTCGAGGCCATCGGGCTCGGCGCGGCGGCCGACTACCTGACCGCGATCGGCATGGACGTCGTCGAGGCGCACGAGCGCGAGCTGACGGCCTACGCGCTGAATGCGCTGCGCGACCTCAAGGGCCTGCGCGTCATCGGGCCCGGCGACCTCGACCAGCGCGGCGGCACGGTGTCGTTCACGCTGGAGGGCATCCACCCGCACGACGTGGGCCAGATCCTCGACGACCAGTTCGGCGTCGCCGTCCGCGTCGGGCATCACTGCGCGCGCCCGCTGCACCTGAGGTTCGGAATACCCGCGACCACGCGGGCGTCGTTCTACCTGTACAACACCACGGGCGAGATCGACGCCCTGGTGCGCGGCCTCCATCACGTCCAGAAGGTGTTCGCCTAACCATGATCGCCGAGTCGATGTACCAGGAGCTGATCCTGGAGCACTACAAGCACCCGCAGGGCCGGGGGCTGCGCGAGCCGTACGACAGTGAGGTTCATCACGTGAACCCGACCTGCGGCGACGAGATCACGCTCCGGGTCAAACTCGGCGACGGCGGTAAGGTCGAGGACGTCTCCTACGACGGGCAGGGCTGTTCGATCAGCCAGGCCGCGGCCTCCGTGCTGCACGAGCTGGCCACCGGCTCGACGGTGACGGAGTCCCTCGCGGTCGTGGACGAGTTCACCCGGCTCATGCAGGGCCGGGGCAAGGTGGAGGCCGATGAGGACGTGCTCGGTGACGCTGTGGCGTTCGCGGGCGTGGCCAAGTTCCCCGCCAGGGTCAAGTGCGCGTTGCTGTCCTGGATGGCCTACAAGGACGCTGTTGTGAGGAGTGCATCGTCATGAGCAAGCCGGTGGAGACCCCGACGGGGTTCGACGGTGATATCACCCACGACGAGGTCATGGAGGCGCTCAGGGACGTCGTCGACCCCGAGCTCGGCATCAACGTCGTCGACCTGGGCCTGATCTACGGCCTCCACCTCGACCCCGCCGAGGGGGCCGACCGTCCGGTCGCGACCATCGACATGACGCTGACCAGCGCGGCCTGCCCGCTGACCGACGTCATCGAGGATCAGGCGCACTCGGCGCTCGACGGCATGGTCTCCGATGTTAAGATCAACTGGGTCTGGCTGCCGCCGTGGGGTCCCGACAAGATCACCGATGACGGTCGTGACCAACTTCGTATGCTAGGCTTCAACGTCTGATCTTTGCTGTTCCGGCTGATACCCAAAGTGTCAGCCGCTTCAGCGTGCCAAGGTTCGGAAAGTCCGGGCCGGTCGGGGGAATACTTCGTGTCTTCCCGCGCGTTGGCAACATGTGCACCTGGCGCACCGACGTGCGTCTAGCCGCCTGCGGCCGGCAGTGGGTGTGCGTGATGAGAGCCCCATGACCAACAACGGGGCTCTCCCCTCCCACTCCGTGGTCGCCCACCCCAGGGCCGCCCCCGGATCGCCATGAGTACGGCATCGCCGTACGTCCCGGCTCGTCCTTTTCGCAGAAGTGACGCGCCACTTCGACTGAAAGGCACGACCTTCGTGACCATGCTTGACGCTGTTATGCCCGAAACCGCCGCGCAGACCGTGGAGGCGCCCGCGGGACCGTCGGAGTTCGAACTCCTCGGCCTGCCCAAGCCCCTCATCACCGGCCTGACGCGGATGGGCATCGACAGCCCGTTCCCGATCCAGAGCGCGACGATCCCCGACGTGCTCGCGGGACACGACGTGCTCGGCCGTGGCCAGACCGGCTCCGGCAAGACCCTCGCCTTCGGCCTGCCCACGATGGCGCGCATCGCCGGCCGCCGGCCCGCCCCGCGCCGCCCCCGCGCCGTCATCCTCGTGCCGACCCGCGAGCTCGCGCTCCAGGTCCACGACGCCCTGGAGCCGCTCGGCCGCGGCCTGTCCCTGCGGATGAAGGTCGTCGTCGGCGGCATGTCCATGGGCAAGCAGGTCGAGGCGCTGCGCCGCGGCGTCGACCTGATCATCGCCACCCCCGGCCGCCTCGGCGACCTCATCCGCCAGGGTGAGTGCTCGCTGGAGGAGATCGAGGTGGCGGTCCTGGACGAGGCCGACCACATGTGCGACCTCGGCTTCTTCCCCGTCGTCACGGAGCTGCTCGCGCAGACCCCCGCCGACGGGCAGCGGCTGCTGTTCTCCGCCACCCTCGACGGTGACGTGGACAAGCTGGTCAGGCGCTTCCTGAAGAACCCGATCACGCACTCCATCGCCCCCGCGACCTCCCCGGTCGACACGATGGAGCACCACGTGATGCAGGTGACCCGCGACGACAAGTTCGACGTCACCGCCGAGATCGCCAACCGCGAAGGCCGGACGATCATCTTCGTGCGCACCCAGCACGGCGTCGACCGGCTGTGCAAGCAGCTCGCCCGGGTCGGCGTGAAGTCCGGCGGACTGCACGGCGGCAAGCGGCAGAACCAGCGCACCCGCATCCTGGCCGAGTTCAAGGAGGGCCAGGTCGACGTGCTGGTGTGCACCGACGTGGCCGCCCGCGGCATCCACGTCGACAACATCAGCCTGGTGCTGCACGTCGACCCGCCGCAGGACCACAAGAGCTACCTGCACCGGGGCGGCCGTACCGCTCGCGCGGGCGAGAAGGGCACCGTGGTGACCCTCGTCCTGCCGAACGAGCGCCGCTCCACCGACTCCCTCACCCGCCGGGCCGGCATCAACCCGTTCCGCCTCAAGGCCACCCCGGGGCACCCCCGCCTCGCCGAGGTGACCGGGGCCAGGTTGCCCAGCGGCGAGTCGATCCCGGTCTGGGAGCCCGACGCCCGCAAGCCGCTGCGCCCGCGCCGTGACGGTGGCGGCCACGGCGGCGCCGACCGTCGTCCCCGCCGTCCGCGCCGCGAGTTCGAGGGCGACGACCGTCGCCCGCGCCGCCACGACGGCGGCGGCTCGGCCGAGCCCCGCACCTTCGGCGACCGTGCCCCGCGCACGGGCGGCGGGCACCGCTCCGAGGGCGGCTTCCGCGGCAACGACAACCGGGGTTTCCGCGGTAACGACAACCGCGGCGACGACAGGGCTCCCCGCTCCGGCGAGGACCGCGCGCCCCGTGGCGACGACCGCGGCGGTGACAACCGCGGCGGCGGCTACCGCTCCGACGACCGCGGCGGCTACCGTCCCGACGACCGCGGCGGCGTCCGCGCCGACGGTGACCGCGGGCGTCCGTTCTCGGCCGACCGTGGCGGTTACCGTGGCGGCGCGCGCACCGACGACCGTGGCGGCGACCGTGGCCGTCCGTTCTCGGCCGACCGCGGCGGCGCCCCCGCCGCCGGCCGTACCGGCGGCTACCGCTCCGAGGACCGCGGCAACGGCGGCTTCCGCTCCGACCGCGGCAACGCCGCGCGCCGCTTCGGCCGCTGACCCGGCCGGATCCCGCGGTGACGCTTCGTGACGCCCGCCGTACCTGTCACAGGTACGGCGGGCGTCCGTCGTCTCGCGGGGCGGACCGCGGCGCGTCCGCCCGGCCGGGCGCACTAGGCTGTACGGGCACACCAGCCGACCGTCGAGAGAGATCATGAAGACCTTCGAAGAGCTGTTCGCCGAGCTGTCCGAGAAGGCGCGCACCCGGCCCGAGGGGTCGGGCACCGTGGCCGCGCTGGACGCCGGTGTCCATGCCATCGGCAAGAAGGTCGTCGAGGAGGCCGCCGAGAGCTGGATGGCCGCCGAGCACGAGACGAAGGACAGAGCCGCCGAGGAGATCTCCCAGTTGCTCTACCACGTTCAGGTGCTCATGATCGCCCGGGGCATCGAGCTGGACGAGGTCTACAAGCATCTGTAGGGCGCCGCGGCGCCCCGACCTCGTCCGCAACCGACTCGACCTGCCGAGGATGACAGACATGCTGCGTCTGGCCGTACCCAACAAGGGCGTGCTCAACGAGGCCGCCCAGATCATGCTCAAGGAGGCCGGCTACCGGTCTCGCAAGGACAGCAAGGAGCTGGTCGTCTTCGACCAGGAGAACTCCTGCGAGCTGTTCTTCCTGCGCCCCCGCGACATCGCCGTGTACGTCGGCGAGGGCACCCTCGACGCCGGGATCACCGGCCGCGACATGCTCATCGACTCCGGCGCGCCCGTGCAGGAGATCCTGCCGCTGGGCTTCGGCGGCTCCACCTTCCGCCTGGCCACCAAGGCCGGGTCGATGAGGTCGGTGCAGGATCTCGACGGGCTGCGCATCGCCACCTCCTACGCGGGGCTGCTCGGCAAGTACCTGTCCGAGAGCGGCGTGGACGCCCGGGTGATCAAGCTCGACGGCGCCGTCGAGACCGCCATCCACCTGGGGGTCGCCGACGCGGTCGCGGACGTGGTGGAGACCGGCACGACGCTGCGCAACGTCGGGCTGGAGGTGTTCGGCGAGCCCATCATGCGCTCGGAGGCCGTGCTCATCACCCGTGAGGGCGCGCCCGAGACGCCCGGCGTCGAGCAGCTCGTCAGGCGGCTTCAGGGCGTGCTGCACGCCCGCGACTACGTGATGATGGACTACGACATCCGGGCCGAGCAGATCGAGCAGGCCAGCGCGATCACGCCCGGCATGGAGGGGCCGACGATCTCGCCGCTGCACCGCGAGGGCTGGGTGGCGGTGCGGACCATGGTGCCGCGCAAGGGCCACCAGCAGGTGATGGACCAGCTCTGGGAGATCGGCGCGCGGGCCATCCTGGTCACCGACATCTACGCCTGCCGCCTCTAGACGAGCGCGGCGACCGCCTTGACGGCCTGGTCCACCTGCTCGGGGGTGACGACCATGCTGGTGCCGAAGCGCAGGTACGACTCCCGGTAGGGGGTCGTGCTCGCCGCCAGCGCGTGCTCGGCGCGCAGCCTGCGCACGGCCTCGGCCGGTGGCAGGCCGTCGATCGAGCAGCACACCAGCCCCGCCGAGAGCGCCGGATCGGCCGGGGTGTGCACCCGCACGCCGGGGATCGCGGCCAGGCCCCGCTTGAGCCTGGTCGCGAGCTCCTGGGCGCGTTCCTGGACGCGCTCGGGGCCGATGGCCTCCATGAAGGCGAACGCCTCGGTCACCGCCCACCGGTGCTCGAAGGCCTTGTAACCGCCCGGCGTGACGAGCTGCCCGCCGGAGGCGGAGGGCGCGGTGCCGGTGAACCAGGCGTCGAAGGCGGCGCCGCTGAAGCTCGGGATCGTGGGGGACAGGTCGTTCAGCGTCCTGCCGTACAGGATGCCGGTGCCGCGGGGGCCGAACAGCCACTTGTGCGTGCCGGTGGCCAGGAAGTCGCAGCCGAGGTCGTCGACGCCGTCGGCGATCGCGCCGAAGCCGTGCACGCCGTCGACGCACAGCAGCGCCCGGTCCCGCTCGGCGCGGCCCCGGTTGGCCTCGGCGAGCGCGTCGGCGATGGCGCGGACCGGCAGGCGCACGCCGGTGCTGGAGTGCACCCAGGTGATCGCGACGACTCGGGTGCGCGGCCCGACCGCCTTGGCGAGCCTGCCGACGATCTCGTCCTGCGAGGCCTTCGCCGGGTCGTCGTACAGGGCGACGCGGCGCACCTTCGCCCCCGTCCGCGCGCCGAGCAGGCGCAGGCTCTCGTGGGTGGCCAGGAAGTCGTGCTCGGTGGTCAGCACGTCCTGGCCCGGCAGCAGCCCGAGGCCGGAGTACAGCAGGCCGAGACCCATGGTGGTGCTGTCGGTGAGCGCGATCTGCTCGCCGCTCGCGCCGAGGAAGCGGGCCGCCGCCCGGCGGACGTTGGCATCGGCGTCCACTGCGCCGTCCGGGTGGTACTCGGGGCTGGCGTCCAGCCCGTCCCGGTGCCGCTGTACGGCCGCGCGCACCGGAGCGGGATGCGAGGCCAGCATGAACGCCTCGAAGTGGGCCACCGACGGGTCGAGGGCGAACTGGGCGCGCACCGAGGCCCAGTCGCCCGGGTCGAACGCGGGCGGCTTCGGCGCGGGTGTGCCCGCCGTGCACCCCGCCAGCGCCGCGCCCGCCCCGGCCAGCAATCCTGCGCCGAGCAGCGTCCTTCTCTCCAGCCCCGTCATGACCTCCTTCCTACCTCGCGCGGCCCGCTCCGCACAGGCGCGCGTCCGAGTCGTTACCGCACGGAAGGAAGGACGCGACGGGCGGGCTCCCCCTACGACCGATCGTGCGGGAGGCGGGCTCAGCCGCGCACGACCTGGCGCATCAGTTCCGAGACGCGGACGATGCCCAGGCACCGGTTGAGCTCGTCGGTGACGACCAGGTCGTCGTAGGCGCGGGCCGTGTCCATGCCCGCGACCTGCATGGCGGCGATCGCGGGGGTGGTCTTGGGCACCGTGCGGGGAGGGTCGGCGAGGCGCAGGGCGGGCTTGCCGCCGTGCAGCGCGTGGCCGTAGCGCCCGGCGAACGACAGCAGGAACCTGCTGCGATCCAGGCTGCCCTTCGGCCGCTGGTACTCGTCGACCAGGATCACGCTGCTGATCGACGGCTCGCCGCCGAACGCCTCCACCACGTCCTCGGAGTTCGCCTCGGCGGGCAGCGTCACCGCGGGCAGCAGCAGTTCCTGCACGCGCGGGCCGAGCATCATCGTCGCCGGTGAGGGCTCCGGGACCGTCAGCGGCACGTGGATGCGGCCGTCGGGGCCGGGGACGAGCAGCGGGCCCTGCGCCAGCCGTACCCCCCGGTCTCTGACGGCGGAGAGCTGCTCCTCGCGCGTGACGCCCTGGGCGAGCACGTGCGCGCCGATCCCGCGCGCCAGCGCCACCAGCGCCCTGCCCACCGCCGCGCGCCGGGGGTCGCGCGCGGCGGCCTCCTGCTCGGGCTCGGGCGCGAGCACGAGCAGGTACGGCGAGGCGCCCGCGACCAGCGCCAGCGGCAGGTCGCCCGATTCCAGGCCGCCGAAGGCCAGCAGGTACCCGATGGCGCGCAGGCCGTCCAGGCCGACCAGCAGCGCCCGGCGGTCGGCGGGCGCGCACGAGCCGAGCACCAGCAGGATGACCTCCCGCGGGCGCCGGCCCGAGCGGCGCACGGCCTCGTGCAGTGGTGCCAGCGCCCCCGAGCCGCCGATCACCGCGTGGATGGACAGGTCCAGGACGAGAGGCAGGTGGGCCTCGTGACCGGCGGCCTGGAGCGCGCCCGGAACGTCAGGGGCCAGGTGGAGCGCTATCACGCCCCCGGTGTCCAGATCGACGATCGGAGTCGTGGCTGAGGCGGTCAGCAGGGGAGACACGTACAGATGATGGCCGTGATCAGGTCAGTCGCAGAAGCCTCACGAGGCGAAGTTCACCGACATTTCGCTGGATGTTGCCTGGAGGACGGGGTCGATAGTCTTCCCGCATGGGCGGACGACCGGCGAAGGGCGGGGGGCGGTGGGTCACCGTGCCCCCGGAGCGGTTGCGGCGCTGGGCCGACGGCTTCGCCGGACGGCACGGCCCCTTCGAGGTCACGGGCGACAGGGGAGTGGTGCTCCTGACGGCCCGGGACGGAGGCCGGGCCGAGCTGCACGTCCCGTTCCCGCCACTGGCCGCGGACCCGCCCCCGGGCGGCGGAGAGGCGCTCTTCGAGGCGCTGGTGGAGCACGCGCTGGCGCGGCGGTCTGTCGGGGTGGTGCTGGTGCGCATGGGCGGGTACGCGGCCGGGGTCTTCCACGGTGGCGACCTGGTCGTCTCCAAGGTGGGGTCGCGGCTGGTGCAGGGGCGCAGCGCGGCGGGCGGCTGGTCGCAGCAGCGCTTCGCCAGGCGCAGGCAGAACCAGGCGGGCCAGGCCTACGACGCCGCGGGAGAGACCGCGGCCCGGGTGCTCGGCCCGCATCTCGACCGGCTAGACGCGGTGGTGTTCGGCGGCGACCACAGGGCGGTCGACGCCCTGCGCGCCGACCGCCGCCTGGCGCCCCTCTTCGCCCTGGAGGCCGAGCCCTTCCTGACCGTCCCCGACCCCAGACTCGCCGTCCTGCGCGAGACCCCCGCCGCCTTCCGCGCCGTCCGTGTCCGCGTCACCGACCCCGCCTGAGCGCTCCGGCCTCGCCGTCCCCGATGTCCGCAATCCCTTCCGACGCAGGAAGGGACTGGTGCGCGAGGTTGTTAACCAGAGGAGAGGTGCTGGGCGGAGCCGTACACTGATCCCTATGCACACTCCCGATTGACCGGCCTCGCATGCCGTCTTCCCCCTGCCCCCTTCGTCGTTTCCTAGCTCGGGAGTGTCCCTACAACCATGATCATCGCCAGTGACATCGAGCTGCGCGCGGGCTCGCGGCTGCTCATCGAAAGCGCCTCCTTCCGGGTCAACCCCGGCGACAAGATCGGCCTGGTCGGCCGCAACGGCGCGGGCAAGACGACGCTGACCAAGGTGCTGGCCGGCGAGGGGTCCCCCGCCGGGGGCAGCGTGACCGCCTCCGGCAGCGTCGGCTACCTCCCGCAGGACCCGCGCACGGGCGACCTGCAGGTGCTCGCCCGCGACCGCATCCTGTCCGCGCGCGGCCTCGACGAGGTCCTGCGCAAGCTGCGCCTGGCCGAGATCGGTATGTCCGCCGACGACCAGCGGGTGCGCGACAAGGCGGTCCGGCAGTACGGCAGGCTCGAGGACCAGATGCACGTGCTCGGCGGCTACTCGGCCGAGGCGGAGGCGGCCTCGATCGCCTCCAGCCTGGGCCTGCCGGACCGGGTGCTCAAGCAGCCGCTGGAGACACTGTCCGGCGGTCAGCGCAGAAGGGTGGAGCTGGCGCGCATTCTTTTCAGCGGAGCGGAGACTCTCCTCCTCGACGAGCCGACAAACCACCTAGATGCGGACTCAATCGGCTGGCTTCGTGATTTTTTGCGATCTCATCAAGGTGGCTTGGTGATCATCAGCCACGATGTCTCGCTTCTTGAAGCCACGGTCAACAAGGTCCTGCATCTCGACGCGAACCGCTGCGTGGTCGACGCCTACAACATGGGCTGGAAGACGTACCTGGCCCAGCGGGAGACCGACGAGAAGCGGCGCAAGCGCGAGCGGGCCAACGCCGAGAAGCAGGCCGGCGCGCTGATGGCGCAGGCCGACAAGATGCGCGCCAAGGCGACCAAGGCCAAGGCCGCCCAGGACATGGCCCGCCGCGCGCAGCGCCTGCTGTCCGGCACCGAGGAGGAGCGCAAGGCCGACAAGGTCGCCAAGCTGCGCTTCCCCGACCCGCTGCCGTGCGGCAGGACGCCGCTGATGGCCGAGGGCCTGTCGAAGTCGTACGGCTCGCTGGAGATCTTCACCGACGTGGACGTGGCCATCGACCGCGGCCACCGGGTGGTCATCCTGGGCCTCAACGGCGCGGGCAAGACCACGCTGCTGCGCCTGCTGGCGGGCATCGAGACGCCCGACACCGGCGCGATCAAGCCCGGCCACGGCCTGAAGGTCGGCTACTACGCCCAGGAGCACGAGACCCTCGACGGCGACCGCACGCTGCTGGAGAACATGCGCTCGGCGGGCGGCGAGTTCACCGACACCGAGCTGCGCAAGGTGCTCGGCTCGTTCCTGTTCACCGGCGACGACTCCGACAAGCCCGCCGGGGTGCTGTCCGGAGGCGAGAAGACCCGCCTCGCGCTGGCCTTGCTGGTGCTCTCCAGCGCCAACGTCCTGCTCCTCGACGAGCCCACCAACAACCTGGATCCGGCGAGTCGAGAACATGTACTTTCGGCCCTTAGGTCCTATTCTGGGGCAATCGTACTGGTCACGCACGATGAGGGTGCCGTTGAGGCGCTGCGACCCGATAGGGTGATCTTGCTGCCTGACGGAACTGAAGACGCATGGAGCGAGGAATTTTCCGATCTTGTGGCACTTGCCTGATCTTAATTTGAGCGGGTAGGGATCTTTTCCCCTGGAGTAGGTAGCCGATCCCGCTGAAATGACTGATCATGGCGGAGTAACGCTGCGGAAGTCTGGCACTACAGGAGGTACTCGTGGCCGAGACTCTGAAGAAAGGCACCCGGGTGACCGGGGCCGACCGTGAAAAACTGGCCGGCGATCTCAAGAAGCGCTACGCCGCGGGTGAAAGCATCCGCGCCCTGGCGGCTTCGACCGGCCGGTCGTACGGGTTCATCCACCGCATCCTCAGCGAGTCCGGCGTGACTCTGCGCGGGCGCGGCGGAGCCACCCGGGGCAAGTCCAAGCGCTGAGGCCGCCTCGGAACGCGCGACCGCAGCCGCTCGTCCCAAGTCAGCTCGCCGTCGCGTCCGGACCTCACTAGAACCCTGTTCTGGGGACTGGGTAGGCTCGGGCGCGACGGACCAGCGACGGACCTGGGAGAGGGCGCATGGCGGACGCGGTGCTTGGGGGGAGTGCGGAGGAGGTCTTCGCGAAGGAACTCGCGGAGGCAGGCCTGCGCTACGAGGTGGACGGTGAGATCGCCACGATCACGCTGGACCGGCCGGAAAAACGCAACGCTCAGACGTTCGCGACCTGGTCGGCCTTGGCCCGCATCGGCGACAACCTGCCGGAGCAGGTGCGCATCGTGGTGTTGACAGGTGAGGGACCGTCCTTCTCGGCAGGGATCGACCTGCGGATGTTCACGCCCGAGGGGGTGCCCGGACAGGGCTCGTTCAGCTCGGCGGCACAACTCGAGAACGCCTCGTTCGAGGACACGGTCGAGCAGGCCCAGCAGGGATTTCTGTGGTTGCGCAGACCGGAGATCGTCTCCATCGCGGCCGTCCACGGTCACGCGATCGGCGCCGGATTCCAACTGGCGCTCGCCTGTGATCTGCGGATCGTGGCCGATGATGTCAAGTTCTGCATGAAGGAGCCCGCGCTCGGGCTCGTGCCCGATCTGACGGGGACCAAGCCCCTGGTCGACCTGGTGGGGACGGCCAAGGCGATCGACATCTGCCTCACGGCGCGGGTGGTGGAGGCGCAGGAGGCCTACCGGCTGGGGCTGGCCGAGCAGGTCGTGGCGAGGGGCGAGCTGGCGCGGGCCGTACGGGAGAAGGCCGAGGCGCTGCTCGCGGTCAACCGGGACGCGGCGACGGCCACCAAGAGACTGCTTCGGGGCGCGCGGGAGCGCACCCTGGAGGAGCAGTGCGCGGCCGAACGCGTCGAGCAGGCCCGCCGGGTCGCCGCGCTGTTCGGCTGAGGGAATCTCCCGGGCCCCTCCGGTGCTCTGGTCGGAGGAGAAGGGAAGGCCATGGCGATGATGGGAGGGGGCTTCGGCCCCCAGGTGATGCGCTCGCTGCGCCGCGACGAGTCGGTCCTCGGGCAGCGGCTCACGCCGGGCACGGTCCGGCGCATCGCCCGTTACGCCAGGCCGTACTCGCGGCAGATCACCGCGTTCCTGGTGCTCGTCGTGCTGGGCGCGGTCGTCGTGGTCGCCAATCCGCTGCTGATGAAGGCCATCATCGACGACGGCATCCTGCCCAAGCGGACCGACGTGGTGATCGGCCTGGCGGTGACCATCGCCGTGCTGGCCGCGCTGGACGCGGGGCTCACGCTGGTGCAGCGCTGGTTCTCCGCGCGCATCGGCGAAGGACTGATCTACAACCTGCGCACCGAGGTCTTCGACCACGTGCAGCGCATGCCGGTCGCCTTCTTCATGCGGGCGCAGACCGGCGCCCTGGTCTCCCGGCTCAACACCGACGTCATCGGCGCGCAGCGGGCGCTCACCACGACGCTGTCGTCCGTCGTCTCCAACGTGATCAGTCTCGTCCTGGTGCTCGGCGCGATGCTGGTGCTGTCCTGGCAGGTGACGCTGGTCGCCCTGGTCCTGCTGCCGATCTTCATCGTGCCCGCCAAGTGGGTGGGCAGGCGCATGTCCGCCTTCACCCGCGAGCAGATGCAACTGGACGCGGAGATGAGCTCGGTGATGACCGAGCGCTTCAACGTCGCCGGCGCGATGGTCGCCAAACTGTACGGCAGGCCCGACGAGGAGGCCGAGCTGTTCGGCAGGCGGGCCTCCAGGGTGCGCGACGTGGGCGTGACGGTGGCCATGTACGGCACGGTCTTCCGGGTCGCGCTCGGCCTGGTCGCCGCCCTGGCCACCGCCCTGGTGTACGGCGTCGGCGGCGTGCTGGCCGTGCAGAACGTCTTCGAGCTCGGCACCCTGGTCGCCCTCGCCGCCCTGCTGATGCGCCTCTACGGCCCGCTGACCAGCCTGTCCAACGTGCACGTCGACGTGATGACCGCGCTGGTCAGCTTCGACCGGGTCTTCGAGGTGCTCGACCTCAAGCCGATGGTCGCCGAGCGGCCGGGCGCGGTCCCGGTGCCCGACGGGCCGGTCTCGATCGAGTTCGACGACGTGCACTTCGGCTACCCGTCGGCCGAGGAGGTGTCGCTGGCCTCGCTGGAGTCGGTGGCCCGCCAGGACACCGGGCCCTCGCAGCCGGTGCTGAAGGGCGTGAGCTTCACCGCCGCGCCCGGCCGGCTGGTCGCGCTGGTCGGCCCGTCGGGCGCGGGAAAGACGACGATCACCTCGCTGGTCTCCCGGCTCTACGACGTCGGCACGGGCACGGTGCGGATCAGCGGGCTCGACGTGCGCGAGGCCACGCTCGCCTCGCTTCGCGACACCGTCGGCGTGGTCATGCAGGACGCCCACCTCTTCCACGACACCGTCGGCGCGAACCTGCGCTACGCCCGGCCCGAGGCGAGCGAGGAGGAGATCTGGGACGCCCTGCGGGCCGCGCAGATCGCCGAGCTGATCGAGGCGCTGCCCGAGCGGCTGGAGACGGTCGTGGGCGACCGCGGCTACCGCCTGTCGGGCGGCGAGAAGCAGCGGCTGGCGCTGGCCAGGCTGCTGCTGAAGGCCCCGCGCGTGGTCGTGCTGGACGAGGCCACCGCGCACCTGGACTCGGAGTCCGAGGCGGCCGTGCAGCAGGCGCTGAAGACGGCGCTGGCCGGGCGCACCTCCCTGGTCATCGCCCACCGGCTGTCGACGATCAGGGAGGCCGACGAGATCCTCGTCGTGCAGGACGGCCGGATCGCCGAGCGCGGCAGGCACGAGGACCTGCTGGCCCGCGGCGGCCTGTACGCCGAGCTCTACCGCACCCAGTTCACTTCAGGTAGCCCAGCCGAGTGAGCTCCTCCTTGGCGACCCGCTCCACCATCACCAGGTCGATGGGGCGCAGCCGCAGCCGCCAGGTGCCCACCTCGGGCACCCGCGGGCCGTACAGCGCGACCTTGGAGACGCGGGTCTCCAGGAAGCCGGAGAGCGTGCCGATCGTCTCGGCCGGTTTCTGGGCCAGCTCCTCGTAGCGCAGGGTGAGGAGCTGCTCGGGGGGCAGTTCCTGGCGCAGGGTGGCGCTCAGGCGCACCGCGCCGCGCCAGCGCAGCGCGCACTTGCCCGCCGTCGTCATGCCCTTCCAGCGCTCGCGGTGCTCCTCGCGGTTGACGCCGAGGAACGGGTTGGGGAACTCGGTGTCCTCCGCCAACATGCCCGGCTTGAACCAGGCCAGGCAGGCCGGATCGGCGAGCATGTCGGTGGTGACGTCCCGGCCGTCGCGGATGAGCTGCACGAACCTGGCGTCGGGGAAGGCGCGCAGCAGTGCCTGGGCGCTGTAGATCAGGTCGGGGCTGGCGTCGCCGAACCGGGTGACCGTGCTGGTGGCCACGCACGGCCCCACGCCGGTGACGCCGCCCGCCTCCTGGCAGGTCGGCGGGCACTGCCCGCACACGCCGGGCAGCACCTGCCACGACTCGGCGAGCGCGTCCCTGATGACCCTGGTCGCGCCGTGCCCCGAGCCGATCGACGGTTTGCGGGCGAAGGCGTACACGACGTGGGCCATGCCGGAGCGCCCCATCGTGACGTGGAAGCCGGGGGAGCGTTTCAGGGCACGGGCGAGCAGGTCCGCGCCGGAGTGCGGGGCACCGAGCAGGAACACCGGACGGCGGACCTTGATGCCGTTGACCACGAGGATGTGAGGCGGAGGTCGCATACGACAGGTAAGTGTGACACCGTTTTCGGACCTGATCGAATCGCCATGGGAGCTGATCGATGACCACCCGCCCCGCCAGGCTCAGGGCCGGAGACACCGTCGCCGTCGTGGCCCCCTCGGGCCCGCTCAAGGCGCCCCTGCTCGAACGCGGCGTGAGGCTGCTCGAAGGGCTGGGCCTCAAGGTCGTCATCGGTCAGCACGCGCTGGAGCACGACGGCTTCCTGGCGGGCCCCGACGCCGCCAGGGCCGCCGACCTGCAAGCCGCCTGGTGCGACCCGGCCGTCACCGCGGTCTTCTGCGCCAGGGGCGGGTACGGCGCCGCCAGGCTGCTCGGCCTGCTCGACTGGGCCGCCATGCGCGCCGCGGGCCCCAAGACGCTGATCGGCTCCAGCGACATCACCGCCCTGCACCAGGTGTTCGCCGCCGAGCTGGGCGTGGCGACGCTGCACGGCCCGATGCCCGCCGGTCAGCTGATCGGCGGCGAGGGCGGCCCCGAGCCGGTGACCTGGAGCGCTCTGCGGGCCGCCCTGTTCGGGGAGCCGGAGCCGGAGCCGGTCGCCGGTGACCGCGTGCTGGTGCCGGGCAGGGCGGAGGGGGAGCTGACCGGCGGCAACCTGTCGCTGCTCGCCTCGCTCTGCGGCACCCGGTACCAGCCCTCCTTCGCCGGGAAGATCGCGCTGCTGGAGGAGATCGGCGAGGTGCCGTACCGGATCGACCGGATGCTGACGCAGTTGCTGCAGTCGGGGGCCTTCGAGGGGGTGCGCGGGCTGGTGCTCGGGTCGTGGGTGAACTGCGGCGACCCGCTCCCGGTGCTGACCGAGCGGCTCGTCCCGCTGGGGGTTCCGACGCTGGCCGGGCTGGCAGTTGGCCACGGATCGCCCCAGATGAGTGTGTGGCTTGGGGCGCTTGGTGTTATCGATACCGAATCGTGCTCGCTGGCTGGTCGGTTCCGCGACAGTGAGCAGGCATCGTAGGAGACGCATAGGGAGGAAACCGACAGAGGGGACGCGGCGCGTGAAACTGTTCAGGCGTGACCGGGAGCCCTCCCGGCGAGGTCAGGTGCGATCGGTCGAGGACGTCGATCTCGACTCCCTGCTGGCCCTGGTCGCCGACTCCCTCGGCTTCGCCTGCGCCTTCGCCGCCGACGGCGGCTCGCTCACGCTGGGCGCCCTGCCGGGCGCCGCGCCGCAGGCCGGGCCGATCGTGGTGAGGCTGACCGGGCTGCGTCGCGAGATCGGCCGCCGCTCCCGCGAGGACTGGCCGATGCTGGTCTCCGAGCACCTGGCGCGGGTCGTCGCCGACGCCGGCGGCCCCATCGACGTCTGCGACCTGGACCAGGTCAAGCCGCTGCTGCGGACCCGCGTGGAGTCGGTCGACGACGTCGACGACCTCACCAGGGTGGTCGGCCGCCACCTGAACGGCGACCTGGTGGAGCTGCTCACCGCGGGCGGCCGGGAGGTGCGGCCCGAGGAGGCCGGCTGCTGGCCCATCCCCTCGGGGCAGGCGCTGGACCTGGCGCTCGCCAACGTCCGCGACGACGAGCGGCTGACCGTGCAGCACGTGGACCTGGCGGGCACCCGGGTGTGGCTGCTGTCGGGCGGCAGCCGCGCGGCGGCCTCGCACCTGCGCTGGCTGGCCGACTACGTGCCCGTGCCCGAGGACGGCGTGCTGGTCGTGCTGCCCGACCCCGGGAGCCTCATCGTGCACCCGGTCGACGGGATCGGCGTGGTGCGCGCCATCGAACGGCTGCGCGTGCACGCCGAGCGGGCCGGTGGCCCGAGTTCCCAGGTGTACTGGTGGCATGAGGGCAGGCTCACCCTGATCAAGGCCGACATCGTGCTGCAGGGCGGTCAGACGCGGCTGGTGGTCGCGCCGCCCTCGGAGTTCGCGAAGGTGCTGGCCCGGCTGGCCGCCTGACTCTTCGTTTCCATGTGATCACTGTGGGTAATCATCCCTTGTGGGGGACTATCTGATGGCATGGGCGGCGGCGCCGCCCGAGCTGAAGATCGACTGGACGAAGATGCCCACCTACAACACGATCATGGCGGTCGCCGCGGGCGTCGGGCTGATCCTGGTCGTGGTGCTGGGCCAAAGGCTGCTGCGCGGCGAGCACGCCGAGCACTACGAGGGCTGGGCGCTGGCCTTCGGCGTGCTCGGCGTGATCCTGGTCACCACCGGCCTGCACATGACGCTCACCTGGCCGCTGGCCGGACAGGGCTTCCCCTTCGACAACATCATCTTCGGCGAGCCCAGCCTGGCCTTCGGCCTGCTGCTGCTGGCCGCCGCCTGGTACCTGTGGCGGCGCGGCGGCGAGCTGTCCGGCGCGCCGGACCGGATCACGCTGGTGTCCCGGCTGGCGGCGCCGCTCTCGCTGTTCGTCTTCGCCATGGGCCTGGCCTGCTTCGGCATCGCCGCGGCCGGCTGGACCTACACGCTGTTCGCCGCGCCGCCGCAGGAGCCGATCTCCGGCGCCTTCGCCGACTATCCGCTGCTGGAGGCCACCTTCATCTCCGGGCTGTACGTCCTGGTCGGAGTCGGCGCGGTGGTGTTCCCGTTCGCCCTGCGCGCCAAGGGCGGGCCCACGGTGAAGATCGTCGGCGTCTGCTGGGGACTGGCCGGTCTGGCCTTCATGCTCTTCGGCGCGCTGAACTACTTCACCCACATCGGGCTGATCGTCAACACGATGTGAGTCACGACAGCGCCCTGGCCGCGTGCACCAGGGGCACATGGCTGAAGGCCTGCGGGAAGTTGCCCACCAGCCGCTCGTAGCGCGGGTCGTACTCCTCGGCCAGCAGCCCGACGTCGTTGCGCAGCGTCAGCAGCCGGTCGAACAGCGTGCACGCCTCGTCGTGGCGGCCCTGCTTGGCCATGACCTCGACCAGCCAGAAGCTGCAGGCCAGGAACGCCCCCTCGGCGCCCGGCAGGCCGTCCACGTCGTTGTCCTCGGCCACCGGGTAGCGCAGCACGAAACCGTCCGACATCAGCTCCAGCTCGATGGCCCGCACCGTGCCGGTCACCCGGGGGTCGTCCACGGGCAGGAAGCCGACCAGCGGAATCAGCAGCAGCGCCGCGTCGAGCTCGACCGAGCCGTAGGACTGGGTGAAGGTGTTGCGTTCGGTGTCGAAGCCCTTGTCGCAGATCTCGGCGTGGATCCGGTCGCGCAGCGCCTTCCAGCGCTCGACCGGGCCGCTCCTGCCGAAGTTCTCCACCTGCCGGATCGCCCGGTCCATCGCCACCCAGCACATCACCTTGGAGTGGGTGAAGTGCCGGCGCGGCCCGCGTACCTCCCACAGGCCCTCGTCGGGCTCGTCCCAGTGCGCCTCCACGTAGTCCAGCAGCTCGCGCTGGATCGCCCAGGCCCGGTCGTCGGGGCTCAGCCCGGAGGTGCGCGAGACGTAGAGGCAGTTCAGCACCTCGCCGTAGACGTCGAGCTGGAGCTGGTTGACCGCCTCGTTGCCGATCCTGACCGGTCGGGAGTCCTCGTAGCCGGCCAGCCAGTCGAGTTTGAGCTCGGGCAGGCGGCGTTCGCCGGCGACGCCGTACATGATCTGCAGGTCCTGCGGGCGGCCCGCGATGGCGCGCAGCAGCCAGGCCCGCCAGTCGGCGGCCTCCTGCAGGTAGCCGGCCCCGATCAGGGCGTCGAGGGTCATCGTGGCGTCGCGCAGCCAGCAGAAGCGGTAGTCCCAGTTGCGTACGCCGCCGATGTCCTCGGGGATGGAGGTCGTCGGCGCGGCCACGATGCCGCCGGTGGGGGCGTAGGTCAGCGCCTTGAGCGTGATCAGCGAGCGGACCACCGCCTCCCGCCACGGGCCCTTGTAGGTGCACTGGTCCACCCACTCCGACCACATCTCCTCGGTCTCCCGGAGCTGGTCCTCGCAGGCGATCTGCCGGGGCATCGGCTCGTGCGAGGGATGCCAGGTGAAGACGAACGGCAGCCGCTCGCCCTCCTTGACGTGGAAGGTGGCCCGGTGGGCGTAGTCGCCGCCCTTGAGCGGGACGGGGGAGTGCAGCCACACCGAGTCGGGACCGCCGACCGCCTGCAGGTGGCCGTCCGTCCGGCGCACCCAGGGCACGATCCGGCCGTAGTCGAAGCGGATGCGCAGCGTCGTGGACATCTCGACGGTCCCGGAGACGCCCTCGACGATGCGCACCACATCGGGGTTGACGTCGCGGGGCGGCATGAAGTCGATCACGCGGACGGTGCCCGTCGGCGTCTCCCACTCGCTCTCCAGGATCAGCGACTCGCCCCGGTAGCGGCGCCTGGTGGCCGCCTGCCGGCCGGTCGGGCCGAGCCACCAGTGACCGTTGCGCTCGCTGCCGAGCAGCGACGCGAAGCACGCGGGTGAGTCGAACCGTGGCAGGCAGAGCCAGTCGATCGACCCGTCCCGGCCTACGAGGGCGGCTGACTGCATGTCCCCGATGAGGGCGTAATCCTCGATCCGCATGCTTTGACGCTACTAGGTCGTCGGCAGCGGGAACCTTTTGGCGAAGAACTGGGTGAGCGGGCCGATCGCCAGCGCGAAGAGCAGGGTGCCCACGCCGACCGTGCCGCCGAGCAGCCAGCCGATCACCAGGACGGTGATCTCGATGAGGAAGCGGGCCAGCCGTACCGACAGGCCGAGCCTGATCAGGCCGGTCATGATGCCGTCGCGCGGGCCCGGGCCCATGCCCGCGCCGATGTACAGCAGGGTGGCCAGGGCGATGGAGGGGACGGCGAGCAGCAGGTAGGCCCAGCTCGCCGCCCAGTGCGTCGGGGTGGGCAGCAGGAACATGGCGGCGTCGGCGAACAGGCCGAGGAAGACGACGTTGCTGATGGTGCCGATGCCCGGCTTCTGCCGCAGCGGGATCCAGAGCAGCATCACCAGCGCGCCGACGCCGATGATCCAGGCGCCGATGGTCCAGCCGGTCCGGATGGCCAGGCCCTCGTGGAAGACGTCCCACGGGTCGTTGCCGAGCCCCGACTCCACCTGCAGGCCGATGCCGGTGCCGTAGAGGGCCAGGCCGCCGTACAGGCGCACGAGGCGGGACGGTATGGATCCCAGGGACTGGACGGTTGTTTCACTCATAATGGCCATATCGTGCCAGGCCAATGGCTTGCATAACCAGGGCCAATCGTGAAAAGTGGCCTTATGCAGATTAGTGCGGTACAGCTCGCCAGGTTGCTCGACGTCGACCGGTCGGCCAAGCCCTACTACCGGGCGCTGGCCGCGGGCGTGCGCGCGCTGATCAGTGACGGCAGCCTGCCGGTGCGGGCGCGGATGCCCGCCGAACGCCACCTGGCCACCACCCTGGGCGCCAGCCGTACCACCGTGACCGCCGCCTACGACCTGCTGCGGGAAGAGGGCTACCTCGGCAGCCGCCAGGGCTCGGGAAGCTGGACCAGCCTGCCCGACCCGTCCCTGTCCGACAATCCGTGGCTGTCGGTCGACGACGACGGGCTGCTGCAGTTGCACTGCGCCGCGCCGGCCGCGCCGAGCGCGCTGCAGGAGGCCATGAAGCAGGCCGTCGCCGACCTGCCCCGGTTCGGCATGGGCATGGGCTACGACCCGATGGGCCTGCCCATGCTGCGCGAGCGGATCGCCGCCCGCTACACCGAGCGGGGCCTGGCCACCAGGCCCGAGCAGATCATCGTCACCACCGGCTCGCAGCACGCCATGCAGCTCGTCATGGCGCTGCTGGTCGGCCAGGGCGACCCGGTGCTGCTGGAGTCGCCCACCTACCCGCACGCCATCGACGCGGCCCGGCTGCGCGGCGCCAGGATCGTGCCCGTCGGCATCGGCGACGGCGGCTGGCAGGTCGACCTGTTCGCCTCCGCCATGCGCCAGTCCGCGGCCAGGCTGGCCTACCTGATGCCCGACTTCCACAACCCGACCGGCGCGCTGATGGACGACGCCACCCGCGCCGCGATCGTCGGCGCGGCCAGGCGCTCCGACACCACCCTGCTCATCGACGAGACCTGGTCGGAGCTGGCGCTGGACGAGGTGCCGCAGACCAGCGCGATGGCCGCCTTCGACACCGACAGCCGGGTCATCACCATCGGCTCGGCCTCCAAGCTGTGGTGGGGCGGGTTGCGCATCGGCTGGGTGCGCACCACCGCCGCGCTCGCCCGCCGCCTGGCCGTGCACCGGGCCGCCGTCGACATCGCCAGCCCCGTCCTGGAGCAGCTCGTCGTGGCCAGGCTGTTCGACCGGCTGGAGGAGACCAGGGCCGAGCGCCGCCGCAGCCTGCGCGCCGCCCGCGACACGCTGGTGGGCGCCCTGCGCGAGCACCTGCCCGAGTGGAGCTTCACGGTGCCGCGCGGCGGCGGCACGCTGTGGATCCGGCTGGCCGGAGGCGGCGCCACGCCCCTGGCGGAGGCCGCCGCCTGCCACGGGGTACGGCTGGCGCCGGGCCCGTGGTTCGGCGTGGGCGGCACGCTGGAGGGTTACCTGCGGCTGCCGTACACGCAGCCGCCGCAGGTGCTGGCCGAAGGGGTGGAGAGGATCGCCAGGGCCAGGCGGCTCGGCGCGTTCGGGGCGCGGCCGGCCGACTCGCTCATTCCGTCGGTGTGACGCCGCGGGCCAGCGGGGCGCGCCAGCCGTACCGCATGGCCAGGATGCGCAGGCCGAAGGCCAGGACGGCGGAGGCGAGGGTGGCCGGCCAGCCGTGCAGGTCCAGGGCGTACAGCGCGGCCATCGCGATCGAGCCGAGCAGGGCGGGCACGGCGTAGAGCTGGCGGTCGTAGAGCAGGGTCGGGATCTCGCCCGCCATGATGTCGCGCAGCATGCCGCCGCCGACGGCGGTGGTGACGCCGAGCAGGACGGCGTGCAGCGGGGTGAGGCCGTAGAGCAGCGCCTTCTCGGTGCCGACCGCGCAGAACAGGCCGAGCCCGGCCGCGTCCAGGATCAGGATGGCCGGCATCACCCTGGCCACGTGCGGATGCCAGAAGAACACCACCACCGTGGCCACCAGGGGCGTCACCACGTAGCCGAGGCTCTGGAAGGCCGCGGGCGGGACGTTGAGGATCAGGTCGCGCACGACACCGCCGCCCAGCGCGGTCATCCCGGCGAGCACCGCCATGCCGATCACGTCCAGGCGTTTGCGGACGCCCATGAGGGCGCCCGAGAGGGCGAAGACGAAGATGCCGGCGAGATCGAGCAGTTCGGACACGGCGAGATCTTAGGGCAGGGCGCTGTCGTGCTCTCCCATCAGCCTCTTCAGCTTCCCGACGAAGGCGAACAGCACGGCGGCGGCCACCACCGCCAGCAGGCCGAGGGTGAGGAAGAAGCCGCCCTCGCCGACCGCGGGCACCAGGAAGCGGTAGGCCTGGCCGCCGATCGGGTCGCCGACCGCCGGGGCCAGGAACCAGATGCCCATCATCTGGCCCTTGAGCGAGGCCGGGGCCAGCTTGGCGGTGACCGACAGGCCGACCGGGCTCAGGCAGAGCTCGCCGATCGTCTGCATGAGGTAGACCAGCCCGAGCCAGAGCAGCGCGACCTTGGTGCCGTCCGCGGCGACGCCGTTCAGCAGCCACATCACCACGAAGCTCAGGCCCGCCATCAGCAGCGCGAAGGAGAACTTCAGCGGGCTGCTGATCCGGTTGCCCGCCTTCAGCCAGATCTCGGCGAACACCGGGGCCAGGATGATCACGAAGAGCGCGTTGAAGTTCTGCGTCATGCCCGCGGGGATCTCCACCCCGAACACGGTGAGATCGGTCTTGGTCTCGGCGAACACGGTCAGCGCGCCCGCCGCCTGCTGGAAGATCATCCAGAAGATGGCCGCGGCCACGAAGAGCCAGATGTAGGCCCGCATGCCCACCCGCTCGGCCGGGGTGATGTCGTGCGCGCCGCGCATGATGTAGAGGAAGTACAGGACGACCACGACGACGCTGAGGATCGTGACCACCGTCGGCACGGTGCCCACGGTGAAGGTGCCAGAGGCCACCCAGATCGCCACCAGGGCCGCCGCGATCACGATCGCCGCCACGACCAGCTTGGTCACCTTGGCCCGCTCGGCCGGGGTGAGCGGGTGCGGCACCCGCTCGCCCGCGCCCTCCAGCGACCGCTTGCGCGCGACGTACATGATCAGGCCGAGCGCCATGCCGACCGCCGCCGCGCCGAAGCCCAGGTGCCAGCGCGAGTCCCCGGCCAGCCACGGCGTGACGAAGATGCCGATCAGCGCGCCGAGGTTGATGCCCATGTAGAACAGCGAGAAGCCCGAGTCGCGGCGGGCGTCGTCCTGCTCGCGGTACAGGTAGCCGACCATGGCCGAGATGTTCGGCTTGAGCAGGCCGGTGCCGCAGATGATGAGGATCAGGCCGAGCCAGATCGTGGCGGGCGACTCGACGGGGATCGCCATCGAGATGTGGCCGAGCATGATGATGAACCCGCCCCAGAACACCGTACGGCGGGCGCCCAGGAGCCGGTCGGCGATCCAGCCGCCCGGCAGCGAGGTCAGGTAGACCAGCCCGCCGTACAGCGACACGATCGGCACGGCGGTCGTCTCGTCCAGGCCGAGGCCGTTGCGCACCGGGGGCGCGGTCAGGAAGAGCACCAGGATGGCGCGCAGGCCGTAGAAGCTGAAACGCTCCCACATCTCGGTGCCGAAGAGCGTGGACAGACCACGTGGATGGCCGAAGAAGGTCTTCTCATCCGTGCTCATGACGCCCCCCGACGACACAGTGTGCATGTGATCCAGCACTCTACGTGACCAGCGCGAAACGTTCCATATCCGGGTCTTGTCGAGCCTTGCGGCGATGTGGTGCGATGCAGGCCACCCGTGCAAGTGAGCACTGACTGGAGGCGCGTGCTATGGCCGATGTCCTTGAGGTTCGGGCCGAGATCGAGGGGCAGATCGCCGGGATGACCGTCTGCGAGATGCTCAGGCTGACCGCCGAGCGCCATCCGGACGCGCCCGCGTACTCCGATCCCGTCGAGGGCGGCTGGAGCACGCTGACCTACGCCGAGGCCAGGCGGCGGGTGCTGGAGATCGCGGCCGGATTCGCCGCGCTCGGCCTGGCGCCCGGCGAGGCGGTCGCGCTGATGATGATCAACCGTAGCGAGCACGTGCTGGCCGACCTCGGCGCCGTGCACGCCGGCGGCGTCCCCTGCTCGGTCTACTCCACCTTCGCCCCCGACCAGGTCGCCTTCGTGGCCGACAACGTGGGCGCCAGGTACGCCGTGGTCGGCGGGGCCGCCGACCTGTCCCGCTGGGATCCCGTCCTCGACCGGCTCCCCGACCTGCGCAAGATCATCGTGCTGGACGGCGCGCCGGCCGGTGACCGCTTCCTGAGCTGGGCCGACTTCCTCAAACTCGGCCGCGCCAGGCTGGCCGAGGCGCCCGGGGAGATCGAGGAGCGCTGGCGCGCGGTCACCCCCGGCGACGTGCTCACCGTCCTCTACACCTCCGGCACCACCGGCATGCCCAAGGGCGTCCCGCTGACCCACACGAACGTCTTCTACGAGGTCGAGTCCACCGACCGGCTCACCTCGCTGCCCGAGCGCGGCACCCAGGTCTCCTACCTCACCTACGCGCACATCGCCGAGCGCGTCCTCAGCCTCTACCTGCCACTGGTCAAGGTCTCGCACGTGCACTTCTGCACCGACCTGGCCAACCTGGGGGCCACGCTCGGCCAGGTGCGGCCGATGATGTTCTTCGGGGTGCCGCGCGTCTACGAGAAGATGATGGCCAAACTGCAGGCCGTCCTCGCCACACAGCCCGAGGAGCAGCAGGACAACGTCCGCAGGGCGATGGCCGCCGGCCGCGCCTACATCGAGGCGTGCCAGCACGGCGGCACCCTCACCCCGCAGATCCAGGCCGCCTACGACACCGCCGACGCGGCCCTGCTGTCCATCGTCAGATCCATGATCGGCTTCGACCAGGCGCAGTGGACCATCACCGGCGCCGCCCCCCTGCCCGACGACGTCCAGCGCTTCTTCGCCGGCCTCGGCCTGAAGGTCATCGACGTGTACGGCATGACCGAGACCACCGGCGCCTTCACCGGCAACAGCCCGGCCAGCTACAAGCTCGGCACCGTCGGCAGGCCCGAACCCGGCGTCGAGGTGCGCATCGCCGAGGACGGCGAGATCCTCACCCGCAGCCCGCTCAACACCTCGGGCTACGTCTCCCGCCCCGACGCCACCGCCGAACTGGTCGATGAGGAGGGCTGGCTGCACACCGGCGACATCGGCTCCATCGACGACGACGGCTTCGTCCGTGTCGTCGACCGCAAGAAGGAGCTCATCATCACCGCGGGCGGCGAGAACATCTCCCCGGCCGCCATCGAGAACCACCTCAAGGAGCACCCGCTCATCGGCCAGGCGCTCGCCTACGGCGACAACCGGCCCTTCCCCGTG
This sequence comes from Nonomuraea sp. NPDC046570, assembly GCF_040645915.1. Classification (NCBI taxonomy): domain Bacteria; kingdom Bacillati; phylum Actinomycetota; class Actinomycetes; order Streptosporangiales; family Streptosporangiaceae; genus Nonomuraea; species Nonomuraea sp. NPDC046570. The sequence goes on from NZ_JBEYZF010000012.1 coordinate 114,504, forward strand.
GCCATCCTCACCCTCGACGGCGAGGCCGCGCCCGGGTGGGCGCAGGCGCAGGGCATCGCCTGCACCTCGCCGGTCGAGCTGGTCGAACACCCCGAGGTGCTCAAGGCCGTCGAGGCGGCCGTGCAGGCGGCCAACGACAGGCTGGCCAGGGTGCAGCAGGTCAAGCGGTGGGCGCTGCTGCCGGGGGAGTGGACGCCGGAGACCGAGGAGCTCACGCCCAGCCTCAAGCTCAAGCGGAGGGTCATCCACGCCAAGTACGCCGAGGTGATCGAGGGGCTGTACACCGGCTGAGCCTTTTGCCAACCGGGGCGTGTGTCACGACCCCGGCCATTACCGGATGCTTTCTACCGTCTTGATCATGACCAAGGCAGTTCTACTCGCATCGATGGTGGCGGGGGCGCTCGGCGTACCTGGACTGGTCGCGGCGCCGCCCGCCATCGCATCCGATCTCGAGATCAGGCAGATCACGGTACGGCCGGGCAGCCCGGTGGTCGGCCCCGACGGGGCGGTGAAGCTGGTGATCGACGTCGTGGCCCGGGGCGCGGAGGGCAAGGACGGCGTCACCATCAAGGTCGAGCCGGGGGCGCCGCCGCAGCCCGTCATCGGCTCGTGGCCCCGGCACACCGGGCCGGTCCAGGGGGGTGACCCCTTCGGGCCGGTACCCCTTGTTCCGGACGCGCCCGACCAGGAGCCGGCGGACACGGGGGCGGCGGACACGGGGGCGGCGGGGGCCGGGGAGGACGCGCAGGACCCGGCGAACTCGGGGGCGCCGGACGTCAGGGAACCGGCGGGCGTCAAGCCACCGGTCGTACGGAAGCCGCGGCCGGTCGTACGGAAACCCGCAGGTGTCAAGCCACCGGCCGTACGGAAACCCGGAGGCGTCGCGCCGCCGGAAGTGCGGGAACCCGAAGGCGTCAAGCCGCCGGAAGTGCGGGAACCGGAAGGTGTCACGCCGCCTGAGGTAGGGGAGCCGGAAGGCGGCCAGATGCCGGGGAACGAGGGCGGCACGGTGCCGGAGGTGGCGCCCCGGAGCGGGGACGCGGCCGCTCTCCTGGGCGAGGGGATGGCCGGCGCTCCCGCACCGCGCCCCCTGCTGAGGTGGCCTCCCCTGCCGTCCCGGGAAGAGGCCGCCGCGATGGACGCCCTGGCGGCCATGGGGGCCATGAGGCTGGCGGACGAGTGGGAGACCTGGCGGTTCCTGCCCGCCCGCGGACTGAATCGGTTCTACCCCGCGGGAGCGTGGACGATCACCGCGACCGCGAAGGACGAACACGGGCAGGTGGTGACGGAGTACCAGACGTTCGAGCTCAAGCATCAGACCAGACTCCGCTCGGTGGAGGCGGAGCGGGTGCAAGGCAAGCGGGGGGTACGCCTGCAGGGAACGCTGACCCGGGTCGACCCGCGCGGCTACACCGACTACGCGCCCTTCGCGGGCCAGCGCCTGGAGATCGAGCACCGGCGCGAGGGCGGCGACTGGACGAAGGCGGCCACCGTGACGACGACGGCCACCGGACGCTTCACCCGCACGGTACCCGGACGGGCGCACGGCACCTGGCGCGTCCGCTTCGAGGGCACCGGCAAGTACGCCCCTATCCAGAAAATCACCTAATACTGGGACAAATACCCCTAAGTCAATATGCTGTTGCCGAACTGTGATCTACTTTGCGGCAACTTTTCCTCCCTTTTGGGCGTCATTGCCGTAGGCGCACTCTGCTCGGAAGGCGTCTAAGCAACGGGGAGAGGAAGATCCAGATGAAGCGACGTATCGCCGCCGGCGTGGCGGCTGCCGCGCTCGGCGTCTCGGTGCTCGCGACCGCCGCTCCGGCGATGGCGGATCCCGGAGACGGTGGTTTCGAGCGCGGCGACGACCGCGGGAGCAACTACGACAGCGGCTACACCCGACTGGAGTTCGACGCGGGCCCCGAGCCGATCCGCGCGGGCCGTAGCCTTTCGCTGGGCGGCAGGCTGTCGGTCCGGTGTGACGAGGACTTCATCGACGGCTACGTGGTCGCCCACCAGTCCGGCTGGTGCAAGAGCGCGAGCTGGCAGCGGCTCGGCTGGAAGAACATCGTCATCCTGTTCAAGTCCGACCGTTCCAACCGGTGGGAGCACGTCGACACGGTCAAGACCGACCGTGGCGGCCACTTCTACACCGAGGCCAAGGCCTACACCTCCGGCACCTGGCGCGCGGTCTTCGAAGGCTCGCGCTACCTCGGCGGCGCCGAGGCCACGGACTGGGTGAAGGTCTACCGCGGCGGCTACCACCACTAGAGGTCCCAACGGACGCCCGGCCTCGAGAAGGCCGGGCGTTCGCAGTCTCACAGCTCCTCCAGCGCGGCCAGCAGCCGCTCGACCTCCGACCGGTCGTTGTAGTGGACCAGCCCCGCCCGTACGGCCGAGCCGCTGTCCCTGATGCCCAGCGCGGCCGTCAGCTCCCAGGCGTAGCAGTGGCCGTCCCACACGTTGATCCGCCTGGCCGCCAGGTGCTCGGCCACCTCGCGCGGGGTACGGCCCTCGACGGTGAAGTAGGCCGTGGCCGTACGGCGGCGCGGCGAGCCGATCAGGCGCACCGACGGCAGTGCGGCCAGCCCCTTCAGCAGATGCGACAGCTCGGCCTGCTCGTGGTCGCGCACCGCCGCCATCGAGGCCAGCACCCGCGCGCGGCGCGATCCCCGCGCCTCCGGGTCCAGCCCGGCCAGGTGGTCGACGGCGGCGCTCACCCCCGCCAGGTCGGCGAAGGGCAGCGTGCCCGTCTCGAAGCGCTCGGGCGCCTCCTCCGGTGCGGAGGCCAGCTTGTCCGGCACCAGGCGCGCCAGCAGGTCGGGGGCGGCGACGACGGCGCCGATGTGCGGGCCGCTCCACTTGTAGGCGCTGGTGGCGTACAGGTCGGCGCCGAGTTCGGCCACGTCGACGGGCAGGTGCGGGGTGGCGTGCACGCCGTCGACGTAGGTCAGCGCCCCCGCCGCGTGCGCGATCGCCGAGATGCGCGCCACGTCCGGCATGGTGCCCAGCACGTTGCTGGCGGCGGTCACGGCCACCAGCCGCGTGCGCCCGGTGACCAGCTTCTCGTACTGCGCGGCCGGCAGCTCGCCGGAGGGCAGCTCGACGTCGGCCCAGCGCACCTCCACGCCCGCCCGCCCGGCGGCCTGCACCCAGGGGCGGACGTTCGCGTCGTGGTCCAGGCGGGAGAGCACGATCTGGTCGCCGGGCCGCCAGCCGCGCGCGAACGCGGTGGCGAAGCGGTACGTCAGGGTGGTCATGTTCGGGCCCAGGACGACGCCCTCCGGCACGCCGCCGACCAGGTCGGCGACCGCGCGCCGGGCCCCGGCCACGATGGCGTCGGAGCGGGCGCTGGCCGGGAAGGCGCCGTGGGCGTTGCCGATCCCGGCCCGGTAGGCCCCGGCGATCGCGTCGATCACGGTCTGCGGCACCTGGGTGCCCGCGGCCGCGTCAAGCCAGGCGTACTCGTCGGAGAGGGCAGGGTAGAAGGCGCGCACACGGGAGACGTCGAAGCTCACAGTTCATGATGAACCCGGACGACTCCCGAATAAAAGGCGATCAACCCTTGTAATTGAACACTTGGCGCAGCGTGTGCTGGATGGTGACCAGGTCCTTCTGGTCGTCCATCACCTGGTCGATCGACTTGTAGGCGTCCGGGTGCTCGTCCACCAGAGCCGCCGCCCGGTCCGCGTTCCAGGTGCGCCCGCGCATCGCCTCGGTCAGCGACGCGACCGACAGCTCACGCTTGGCCTTGGTCCGCGACATCCGGCGCCCCGCCCCGTGCGAGCAGGAGTTGTACGACTCCGGGTTCCCCTGGCCGCGCACGATGTACGAACGCGTCCCCATCGAGCCCGGGATCACTCCCTCGTCACCCCGGTCGGCCTTGATGGCCCCCTTGCGGGTGATCCACAGGTCCTTGCCGTAGTGGGTCTCCCGCTGGGTGAAGTTGTGGTGGCAGTTGATCGTGCGGATCCGGACGCCCTTCCCCGCCACCCGGAACAGGGCGTTGACCAGGACCTTGTCCATCCGGGCGCGCGAGGCCATCGCGTACCGCTGAGCCCACAGCATGTCCTCGATGTACGCGGTGAACTCCGCGGTGCTCTGCACCAGGTAGGCCAGGTCCGGGTCCTCCAGGCCGATGGCCTGCTTCCTCATCAGCTTCTTGGCGTCGGCGATGTGCATCGTGGCGAGCTGGTTGCCGATGCCGCGCGAACCCGAGTGCAGCACCGTCCAGACCCGGTCGCGCTCGTCCAGGCAGACCTCGACGAAGTGGTTGCCGGAGCCGAGGGTGCCGAACTGGTCGGACACCTTCTTCTCCTGCCGGGGGGTCAGGTCGGTGTGCGGGCGGCCGAGCTCGCTCAGCGCGCGGTCCATGGCCGGGTCGGTGTGACCCTTGCCGACACCGGCCGGAATGCGGCGCTCCACCATCGGCATCAGCGCGGCCAGGGTGTCGGGCAGGTCGGCGGCGGTGAGCGAGGTCTCGGTCGCGACCATGCCGCAGCCGATGTCGACGCCCACGGCGGCGGGGATGATCGCGCCCTCCGTGGGGATCACCGAGCCGACCGTCGCACCGATGCCCACGTGCGCGTCCGGCATGAGAGCGACGTGGCCGGAGACGAACGGCAGGCGGGCGGCGCGCGCGGCCTGCGTGATCGCGCCTTCGTCGATCTCGCTGGCCCACGACAGCAGGTTCGGTGCGGGCTGGTTCGGCATGGTGATTCTCCTCGCTGGTCAATGATCAGTTTGTCCTGACCGGAAGGGAAATCCCACCTATTTTATCGCGCGGGCGACTTCGGGATCGGCGGCGCCGCAGGTCAGAGCCATCCTCTGGCGGACGCCTCGACCCCGGCCTTGAGCATCCGCAGCAGCAGCAGGTCCTCCTCGCTCGGCCGGTCGCCGACGGCGCCCAGGAACAGGGCGAACATGCGGTGAGCGGCGTTGTCGGTGCCCTGACATAGGCTGGGACCGATATCCCCCGGATAGGCAAGGAGGTGACGCCCGATGCTGAAGGACTCTTTCGGCCGGGTGGCAACCGATCTTCGGGTGTCCCTCACCGACAAGTGCAACCTGCGGTGCAGCTACTGCATGCCGCCCGAGGGGCTCGACTGGATGCCCAGCGCCCAACTGCTGACCGCCGACGAGATCGTCCGCCTGGTGCGCCTCGGCGTCGAACGCCTGGGCATCACCGAGGTCCGCTACACCGGCGGCGAGCCGCTGCTACGCCGCGAGCTGGTCGACATCGTCGCCCGCACCACCGCCCTGGCGCCGAGACCCCAGGTGTATCTGACCACCAACGGCATCGGCCTGGCCAAGCTGGCCGAGTCGCTGGCCGGCGCCGGGCTCGACCGGGTCAACGTCTCCCTCGACACCCTCGACCCCGAGACGTTCAAGCGGCTGGCCCACCGCGACCGGTTCGCCGACGTGATCGCCGGGCTGGAGGCCGCCGACCGGGCCGGACTGCGCCCGGTGAAGGTCAACACGGTGCTGATGCGCGGCGTCAACGAGACCGAGGCGGTGCCGCTGCTGCGCTTCTGCCTCGACCGGGGCTACGAGCTGCGCTTCATCGAGCAGATGCCCCTCGACGCCCAGCACGGCTGGAAGCGCGAGAACATGGTCACCGCCGACGAGATCCTGGCGATGCTGGAGCCCGAGTTCGACCTGACGCCCGACGACCTGGAGGAGCGCGGCAGCGCCCCGGCCGAGCGGTACCTGGTCGACGGCGGGCCCGCCAGGGTGGGCGTGATCGGCTCGGTGACCCGCCCGTTCTGCGCCGCCTGCGACCGGGTGCGCCTCACCGCCGACGGCCAGATCCGCAACTGCCTGTTCGCGACCGAGGAGTCCGACCTCAAGAGCGCCCTCAGGGCCGGCGCCACCGACGACGAGCTGGCCGAGCGCTGGATCGCCGCCGTGCGCGGCAAGCGGGCCGGGCACGGCATCGACGACCCGTCGTTCCTGCAGCCGTCCCGGCCGATGTCGGCTATCGGAGGCTGATCAGCTTCTTGTAGGAGTCGAGCCGGCGCTCCAGGTCGTAGGTGTTCATCGTGACCAGCACCTCCTGAGCGCCGGTCCGCTTCACCAGCGCGCCCAGCTCCGCCGCCACCTCGTCCTCGGTGCCGTGGATCTGGCCGCGCAGCGCCTCCTCCAGATACCCCCGCTCACGGTCGCTCATCGCCGCCCCGGCGATCTCCCGCGGCGGCCGCAGCGGCGGGAAGACGCCGTGCGTGCGCGAGTACGCGGTCGCCCACGCCTCGGGCAGCAGCAGCTCACGGGCGTCCTCGCCGACCGCGACCGTGGCCGCGACGATCACGTACGGCTCCGCCGCCCACTCCGACGGCCGGAACCTCTCCCGGTAACGTCCGGCGGCCTCGGCCTTGCCCCCGATGACCAGCGGCAGTCCGTGCTCGGCCGCGATGTCCGCCCCCGCCCCCATCGCCAGGACGAACACCGGCACCCGCAACCCCTCCGCGGGCATCGCGTGCACCCCGGGGTAGCGCCGCTGCCCCGAGAAGAACCCGAGCAGCTCCTCCAGTTGCTCGCCGAACCCGTCGGCGGCGCTCCTGTCCTGCCCGAGCGCCCGCCTGATGCCGCCGGTGAACCCGACCGAACGGCCGAGCCCCATGTCGATCCGCCCCGGATACAGCGACTCCAGCACCCCGAACTGTTCGGCGACGACCAGCGGCCGGTGGTTGGGCAGCATCACCCCGCCGGTGCCGACCCTGATCCGCGAGGTGGCCGCGGCGACGGCGGCGGCCAGCACGGTCGGCGCCGACCCCGCCACCCCGGGCACCGCGTGGTGCTCCGACACCCAGAACCGGTGGTAGCCGAGCGCCTCCGCCTCCCTGGCGAAGGCGACCGTGTCGCGCAGCGCCTGCCCGGGGTCGTGCCCCTGCCGGACGAGCGAGCGATCCAGAACCGACAGCCGTGTACCGATCACTACAGGTTCAACACGTTTCACCGGGGAGGATTCCCGTAGGGCCTGGGACGGCCAGTGCCTGCCCCGGGCGGAGCCCCGCGCCCCCGGCGGGGCAGGATGGTGGGCGTGGAGTACGACGCGATCATCCTCGCCGGGGGAGAGGCCCGCCGCCTGGGCGGGCGGGACAAACCCGGCCTCCAGGTACGCGGCAAGCCGCTGGTCGAACTGGTGGCCGCCGCGGTGCCCCAGGCGGCGCGGCTGGTCGTGGTGGGCCCGCCCAGGAACCTGCCCGGGGCGATCACCACCCGCGAGGACCCGCCCGGCGGCGGACCCGTCCCCGCCCTGCGCGCGGGGCTCGCCGAGGTCACGGCCCCCTACGTCGCCCTCCTCGCGGGCGACCTCCCGTTCCTCAGGCCCGAGCACGTCGCCGCCCTCCTCCGGGCGGCAGCGGGAGAGGACGCGCCCGTGCGAGGAGGAAGCGCGGCGGGAGCCGTACTCGTCGACGACTCCGGGCAGGCGCAGTGGCTGGCCGGGGTGTGGCGGACCGCGGCACTGCGTGCGGCGCTCGCCGGCTACGCGGGCCGCTCGCTGCGCGGGGTGCTCGCGCCACTGGAGCCGGTACGGCTGGCGCTGCCCGGCGAGCCCTGGTTCGACTGCGACACAATGGACGATCTACGCCAGGCCCGACAAGGAGAACCCGGATGAACGTGCTCAACGAGTGGACCGCCCTCGCCTGCGAGGAACTCGGCCTCGACCCCGCCACCGTGGACCGGGACCTGATCCTGGACCTCACCAAGGAGGTGGCGCACGGCGTGGCCCGGCCCGCCGCGCCGCTCACCGCCTACCTGCTCGGCCTCGCCCAGGGCGCGGGCACCGCTCCGCAGGACGCGGTGGCCCGCCTGACCGCACGAGCCCGCGAGTGGGAGAGGCCCACCTGACCTGCGGGTGGGGTGACAGGTGAACGTTCCTGTCAAGGCTGAGGATTTGCTGTGAGTCAGGACAGCGAACTGTAAACGATTTCGGGAAAGCGGCCCTATCCGAAATGTGAACACAAAAAAACCCCCGAAAAGGGGCGACGCCGGGTGGTTACGGGGGCAAACCACCCGGCGTCGCTTCATCGGCGTTCCGACGGGGGCCCGGAACGCCGGCACCAGCACTCCGACGGGGGACCGGAGCGCTTGGCTAAAGCGTACACCTACAACCCGTGGGATGCGTCAAGACTTAGTCACGACCCGATCTCGCGTCGGTGATGCGGTATCTCGTTTTGGTTAGCCGCAGGGCTCTGAAAGGTAGGAGGCGGGACATCCGACCCCCTCTCATTGGCCCCGATAACCGCTATGTACGGCAAAAAGATCGCCCCGGCGATGAACAGCAGCCGGTACGGCCACGGCACGGGCACCACGACCGCCAGGATCAGGCAGATCGTGCGGATGCCCATCTGGATGAGGTAGCGCTTCTCCCTGCGCCCGATGTCCTCGCTCAGCGAGCGCTGGGCATCGGTCACCTGATGGACGACCTGCTTCCTGCGCCAACCCCTCACCCCTCCCACGGTAGACCTCGGAGGGAAGCGGCGCGCCGGGCGCGGTGGCGGGCGAGGGCGGTCATGCGATCATGGCTTTCGAGTAAGGAGGTCGTGCTATGTCAGATCGAACGTATCGGGTGACGGAGATAGTCGGGACTTCGGGGGAGAGCCTCGACCACGCCATCCGCAACGGCATCCGCAGGGCGTCGCAGACCCTGCGGCACCTCGACTGGTTCGAGGTCACGGAGGTCCGCGGCCACATCGAGGGCGGCGAGGTCGCCCACTACCAGGTCGGGATGAAGGTGGGCTTCCGGCTGGAGGACGCCTGACGAGCCTTGTCACGATTCCGTAGGAGGCGTGACATCTGCCCCAGCGAGCGGGACACTCCGAGCAAGGAGTGATCGGCGAAGGGGACACCGCACGATGGGGATCAGGCACTGCCGTACCGCCGCGGTGTTGGCCGTGTTAGCGCTCGCCGCGGCGGCCGGCTGCGCGCGCGAGGCGGCACCGAAGGCCGCGCCCGCGGCGGCGCCGCCGGCCGCCGCGCCGGTGCTGCGGCAGAGCGGCGAGGAGATCGCCCGCACCACCGCGAGCCTGCGGCAGCTCGACGACCTGCCGATGTACGAGATGACCTTCCACGGCGGCTACGACCGCGAGGCGGTGCTGGCCGAGGAGGAACTGGCCAGGAAGGTCAAGGGCTGGGCCTGCTCGCTGTACCTGCGCGGAGCCGAGTTCGGCCGCAACTTCGACTGGGACCCCAACCCGGCGATGGTGGTGCGCGCCGACCCGCCCGACGGCTACGCCTCGCTGTCCGTGGTCGACCTGTTCTACCTGCTGGGCCGCCAGGGCTCGCCGAACCTGGCCGACGCGGGCGACCGCAGGCGGCTGGCGCACGCGGTGCTCGCCCCGTTCGACGGGATGAACGAGAAGGGCCTGGCGGTCGGCCTCGCCGCGCAGCCCGACGCCAAGGTCCCCGGCAAACGGCCCGGCAAGACCGCGGTGGGCAGCGTCCGGATCATCCGCATCCTGCTCGACAAGGCGGCCACGGTCGACGAGGCGGTCGCGCTGATGCGCGAGTACGACGTCGCCTTCGACGACGGGCCGCAGGTCCACTACCTCATCGGCGACAAGAGCGGCCGATCGGTCGTGGTGGAGTACGGCGACGGCAAGCTCAACGTCATCGAGGACGCCAAGCTGACCAACATCACCATGACCGGCACCACCCGGGCCGAGCGCCGCCAGGACACCCGCTACCGCGTGCTCGACGACGGCGTCGGCACCCGCGCCGACGGTCTCGACCTGCTCCAGCGGGTGGCCCAGGGGCACACCCGCTGGTCGGTCGTCTACGACCTCGACCAGGGCACCGCCAAGCTGGTCACGGCCAAGAGGTGGCAGCGCGTGCACCCCCTGGCCCTGAACGTCAGCTCGCCTGGCTGACCGTCGACATGTTGAAGTCGGGCACCCGGACGGCGGGCATGATCGTGCGGGTGAAGTAGTCGTTCCACTCGCGCGGCAGCGTCTGCTCGCTCGCCCCCACCTCGGTCAGCCGGCCCAGCAGGTCGACCGGGCTCTCGTTGAACCGGAAGTTGTTCACCTCGCCGACCACCTCGCCGTTCTCCACCAGGTACACGCCGTCCCTGGTCAGCCCGGTCAGCAGCAGCGTCTGCGGGTCCACCTGCCGGATGTACCACAGGCAGGTGAGCAGCAGGCCCCGCTCGGTTGAGGCGATCATCTCCTCCAGCGACCGGCCGCCCTCGGGCCCCCGCATGATCAGGTTGTCCACGCCCGGGGTGACGGCCAGCCCGCTCAGCCCCGCCGAGTGGCGGGTCTGCAGCAGCGCCGACAGCTCGCCGCCGGAGATCCACTCGGTGGCCGCCAGCGGCAGGCCGTTGTCGAACACCGAGCTCTCCCTGCCCGAGGTGTGCGCGATGGCGAACGGCGCGCACTCGATGCCCGCCGCCGCCGGATCGCTGGACAGCGTGACCGGCAGTTCGGCCAGGCGCTCGCCCACCCGGGTGCCGCCGCCCGGCTTGGAGAAGACCGTGCGCCCGTCGAGGGCGTCCCTGGCACCCGCCGACCAGTACATGTAGATCATCAGGTCGGCCACCGCGCTCGGCGGCAGCAGCGTCTCGTAGCGGCCGGCCGGGAGGTCGATCCGCGTCTTGGCCCACTCCAGGCGCTGGGCCAGTGAGGCGTCGAGGGCGGCCACGTCCACGTCGGTGAAGTCGCGGGTGGCCACGCCCGTCCAGGCCGAGCGCTTGAGGTCGACGGACTTGGCGTTCAGCTCCAGGCGGCCGGTCGGCTGGTCGTGACGCAGCCGCAGGCCCCTGCTGTTGCCGACGAAGGTGGAGGTCAGGGTGTGCTCGGCGAAGCCGTACAGCCTCCTGCCGCCCGCCTCGGCGGCGGCGAACGTCTCGCCCAGTGCGGGCGCGAAGTCGCCGAAGACCCCGATCGAGGTGGGCAGGACCGGGTCGGCCCAGTTGCCGGCCGAACCCGTGCCCTCGACGAGCGGCTGGGCGTCCTCGGCCGGCTGGGCGTCGCGCGCCGCCGCGTCGGCGGCGGCGACCACGCCGGAGAGCTGCTCGGGGCGTACGGAGGCGCGTGAGACGACGCCCACCCCCGGGCCCACGATCGAGATCACGGTGAGCTGCGAGGAGCGCGCCACGCCGTTGGTCGTCAGGGTGTTGCCCGCGAAGCGAAGGTTCGCGGTCGAGCCCTCGTCCACGATGACGACGCAGTCGTCGGCCTGGGAGAGCTCCAGCGCTCTCTCGACCATCTCCTGTGGATTCATCTGGGACTCCTCGCCCGCCTAGAGGTTCGCTCGCTCACTTTCCACCTTCCTGAACGGTGTTGAGAATCCGGACGCCGCGGAACAGCGCGGAGGGGCAGCCGTGGCTGACCGGGGCGACCTGGCCAGGCTGTCCCTTGCCGCAGTTGAAGGCCCCGCCCAGCACATAGGTCTGCGGGCCGCCGACCGCCTCCATGGACCCCCAGAAGTCAGTGGTCGTCGCCTGATAGGCGAAATCGCGGACTTGCCCTGAAATCTGACCGTTTTCGATCTTAAAGGCTCGCTGTCCGGTGAACTGGAAGTTGTATCGCTGCATGTCGATCGACCAGCTCTTGTCGCCGACGATGTACAGCCCCCGCTCGACGTTCCCGATCAGCTCCTCCGTGGAGGGGCCGCCCTCGGCCGGCCTGAGCGAGACGTTCGCCATCCGCTGGATCGGCATGTGGCCGGGGGAGTCGGCGAAGGCGCAGCCGTTGGAGTCGCCCAGCCCCTTCAGCAGCGCCATCCGGCGGTCGAGCTGGTAGCCGACCAGCAGGCCGTCCTTGACGATGTCGAACTCGCGGGTGGCCACGCCCTCGTCGTCGAAGCCGATCGTGGACAGGCCGTGCTCGACGGTCCGGTCGCCGACCACGTTCATCGCCGGCGAGCCGTACACCAGGGAGCCGAGCTGGTCGAAGGTGGCGAAGCTGGTGCCCGCGTAGGCCGCCTCGTAGCCCAGCGCCCGGTCCAGCTCGGTGGCGTGGCCGATCGACTCGTGAATGGTCAGCCACAGGTTGGACGGGTGGATCACCAGGTCGTAGTCGCCCGCCTCGACGCCGGGCGCGGCCAGTTTCTCCGCCAGCAGCTCGGGGAGCTGGGCCAGCTCGGCCGGGAAGTCCCAGCCGGTGCCCGTGAGGTACTCGTAGCCGCGGCCGACCGGCGGGGCGATCGTCGACATGTCGTCGAAGCCGCTCCCGCCCGCCTTCATCGCGTTGAGCTCGGGATGCACCCGCACCCGCTGCTGGGTGGTGACGGTGCCCGCGGTGTCGGCGTAGAACTTCTGCTCCTTGACCTGAAGCAGCCGGGCCGAGACGTGGTCGGCGCCCTTCAGCAGGCCCGCCGACCAGTCGGCCAGCAGTGCGACCTTCTCCTTCTGCGTGACGTCGAACGGGTCGATCTCGTAGGAGGAGACCCAGGTGACGTCGGCGTGCACGGGCTCGGGGGCCAGCGCGATGGGCTCCCTGTTGATCGGGGCGCTGACCTCCGCCACGCGCACCGCCTGCTCGGCCACCTCGGCCGCGGCCTCGGCGGTCAGATGCAGGCCCGCGGCGAAACCCCACGTCCCGTTCTTGATGACGCGTACGGCATAGCCGAGGTCGTCGGCGTCCACGGCGCCCTCGAGCCGGGCGTCGTAAAGGCTCAGCGTCTCCGCGCGGACCCGCTCGAGCCGGAAGTCGGCGTGCTCGGCGCCCAGGTCGCGGGCTCGCTGGAGTGCGGCGTCGGCCAGCCGCCTGAGCGGCAGGGCGAGGAAATCGGGATCGATCTGGCGCATGTCAACGATCCTAGCCCTGTGATCTTGTGCCTCCCGGACAAGTGCATACCCGCCGGTAGGAGATAGCGTCAGGTCCCATGGCACGCTCTGTACTCGTCACGGGAGGCAATCGCGGCATCGGCCTCGCGATCGCCCGAGAACTCGCCGCGGCCGGCGACGCCGTCGCCGTCACCTACCGATCGGGGGAGCCGCCAGAGGGACTGTTCGGCGTCCGCTGCGACGTGACCAGCATGGCCGACGTCGAGGCCGCCTTCGACAAGGTGGAGGCCGAGCACGGGCCCGTCGAGGTGCTGGTGGCCAACGCCGGCATCACCAAGGACACGCTGCTGGCGATGATGAAGGAGGAGACCTTCACCGACGTCCTGGACGCCAACCTCACCGGCGCCTACCGGGTGGCCAAGCGCGCCATCAGGCCGATGATGAAGCTCAAGCGCGGCCGCGTCATCCTGGTCTCCTCGGTCGTCGCCATGCTCGGCTCCGCCGGCCAGACCAACTACGCCGCCTCCAAGGCCGGCCTGATCGGCTTCGGCCGCTCCATGGCCAGGGAGTACGGCTCCCGCGGCATCACCGTCAACATCGTCGCCCCCGGCTTCGTCGAGACCGACATGACGGCCGAGATCGACACCGACGCGATCGTCAAGAACATCCCGCTGGGCCGCCAGGCCAAGCCCGGCGAGGTCGCGCGGGTCGTCCGCTTCCTGGCGAGCGACGACGCCTCCTACATCACCGGGGCCGTGATCCCCGTCGACGGCGGATTGGGAATGGGACACTGATGGGCATCCTCGAAGGCAAGCGCCTGCTGATCACCGGCGTCCTCACCGACGCCTCCATCGCCTTCGCCGTCGCCCGGCTGGCCCAGGAGCAGGGCGCGCGCGTCGTGCTCACCGGCTACGGGCGGCTGAGCCTGGTCGAGCGCATCGCCAAGCGGCTGCCCGAGCCGCCGCCGGTGATCGAGCTCGACGTCACCGACACCGCGCAGCTCGACTCGCTGGCCGACCGGGTGAGCGAGCACCTCGACGGCCTCGACGGCGTCGTGCACGCCATCGGCTTCGCCCCGCAGAGCGCGCTCGGCGGCAACTTCCTCAACACCTCGTGGGAGGACGTCGCCACCGCCGTGCACACCTCCACCTACTCCTACAAGTCGCTGGCGGTCGCCTGCCTGCCGCTGATGAAGGAGGGCGGCTCGGTCGTCGGCCTCGACTTCGACGCCACCAAGGCCTGGCCCGTCTACGACTGGATGGGCGTGGCCAAGGCCGGCCTGGAGTCCTGCAACCGCTACCTGGCCCGCGACCTCGGCAAGCAGGGCATCCGCGTCAACCTGGTCGCGGCCGGGCCGCTGCGCACGATGGCGGCCAAGTCGATCCCCGGCTTCAAGGAGTTCGAGGAGAGCTGGCCGGACAAGGCCCCGCTCGGCTGGGACCTGGGCGACACCGAGCCCGCCGCCAAGGCCTGCGTGGCGCTGCTGTCGGACTGGTTCCCCGCGACCACCGGCGAGATCGTGCACGTCGACGGCGGCGTGCACGCGATCGGCGCCTGACCGCACGTCCGAGGAGGGGCGCCGGCCGCCGGCCGGCGCCCCTTCGCCGTGCTCAGGCCAGCCGGTGGCGGCTGTTGCCGACGCGGACCGGCTCGAACGGGATGGAGCCCGCCCCCTGCTCGCGGCCGCGCCGCCGCTGCACCACCCGCGCGGCGAGCACCGCCGAGGCGAGCAGGATGGCGGTCAGCGTGGTGCCGAGCACGTCCCCGGCGGGCGCGCTCGGCCGTACCACCTGGTGGCCCGGCCACTTGCCGGACAGCTCGTCGGCGAACGACCCCGGCCACATCGGCTCCACCCTGACCTGGTCGGCGTCGGCCTTGCCGGGGTCGGCGACCACCGGGTCGGGGGTGTCGATGAGCTGTGGCTGCTGGTCGGGCGGGAGGGGGCCCTGCGTGGGCGCGACCGCGGTGTCCTGGTCGCGTTCGCGCGGCGTCGGGCTCGCCGAAGGCGTCGGCGTCGGCTTGGGCCGCCTGGCGTCCGCGGGCGCGGTCTCGGGGGGATCGTCCGGCTCGCCGAGATCATCGAAGCCGTCGCGATCGTCGTCCTCGTCGTCCTCGTCGCAGGCCGGCACGGTCAGGCAGGCCTCGTCCAGCGTCTCGGACACCAGGCCCTCGCCCGGCGGCCCGGCGGACTCCTCCCCGGCGTCATCGTCACCGCGGGGCGGGGCGACCGGCTTCGAGGTCGGCCCCGCCTCGCCGACCGTGCCGAGCACGGTGTCGGCGCCTTTTCCGAGCCGGTCGGTGACGGGTGCGAGGGAGTCGCCGGTCAGGTCGTCGACCGCATCGCCCACCTCGTCGACCAGATCGCACAGGCCGTCGGTCACGCCGGACAGCGCGCCGCCGCCCCGCTCGCAGTCACGCGCCTGCGCCGTCGCGGCGCCCGCGCCCATCGGGACCGCCGTCAGCGCCAGCGCCAGGACACCAATCGAGACCACGGATCTCCGGCGCCCAGTCCTCATCTCTCCCCCTCTTGCGTGGTTCACCAGAGGACAGCTTTCTGCAGGTGAGCCGTTTTTCCAGAGAAAGTTGCGATTCGGTATCGACTAGTGATACGCGAAGTGGACTCTCATTCGGTGGAGGAGACGTCGTCGAGGGCCTCGCGGATCTCCCTCGGCAGCACCAGGTCCTCCGACAGCAGGATGGCCCCGAGTTGCGCGTGCGTGCGCGCGCCGACGATCGCCGAGGAGATCCCCGGCTGGTCGCGCACCCACGACAGCGCCACCGACAGGGGAGAGACCCCGAGCCCTTCGGCCGCCGTGGTCACCGACTCCACCACCCGCCTGGACCGCTCGTCGAGGTACGGCCGGACGAACTCGGCGAAGTGTGGCGTGGCGGCCCGGGAGTCGGAGGGGATGCCGGTGCGGTACTTCCCGGTCAGCACCCCCCGGCCGAGCGGCGACCAGGCCAGCACGCCCGCCCCCACGTGCGCGGCGGCTGGCAGCACCTCGCGCTCGGGGTCGCGGGCCAGCAGGGAGTACTCCACCTGGGCGGCGACCACCGGAACCCGGCCTGGAACCGTCCGCTGCGCGGCGGCCGCGGCGGCGAGCTGCCATCCGCTGTAGTCGCACACGCCCGCGTAGACGGCCCGCCCCGAGGTGACGATGGCGTCCAGCGCCGCGAGCGTCTCCTCCAGCGGCACCTCCACGTCATAGGTGTGCAACTGCCACAGATCGACGTAGTCGAGCCCGAGACGGGCCAGCGAGGCGTCGACGGCGGCCAGCAGGTGCCGGCGCGAGGCGTCGCGCGGGCGGCGGCCTGCGGGGGTGAGCACGGCCTTGGTGGAGATCACCACTTCGGAGCGCGGCATGGTGTCCCTGATGAGCCGCCCCACCAGGCGCTCGGCGTCGCCGCCGGTGTAGACGTCGGCCGTGTCGATCAGGTTGCCGCCCGCCTCGGCGAACGTGCGCAGCTGGGCCGCCGCGTCCTCGGCGTCGGTGTCGCGCCCCCAGGTCATCGTGCCGAGTCCGAGGCGGGACACCGACAAGCCGCTCCGCCCGACATACCGCTGCTCCATGATCAGGCCAGATTACCGTCCGCCACCCCGAAACGCCGGGATGCCTCCGCCTGGCACGGCGCGCGTCTCGTGCCTGCGTCCCGCTGTCGCGGGCGCTTCGCCCGCTGTGTCCGCCCATAGGCTGTAGGGGTGGCGACTCTTCTCCTGGCCCGGCACGGGCTGACGGACCTGACCGGTCCCGTCCTCGCCGGGTGGACCCCCGGCGTCCATCTCAGCGAGGCCGGGCGGGCCCAGGCCAAGGCGCTGGCCGAGCGGATCGCCCAGGTGCGCCTCGACGCCGTCGTGTCCAGCCCGCTCGACCGCTGCCAGGAGACCGCCCAGGCGGTCGCCGACGGCAGGGGGCTGCCGGTGGAGACCGACGAGCGCTTCGGCGAGTGCGGCTACGGCGAGTGGACCGGCCGCCCGCTCAAGGAACTGGCCGAGGAGCCGCTGTGGCGGGTGGTGCAGTCGCACCCCAGCGCGGCGGTCTTCCCCGGCGGCGAGGCGCTGGCGGACGTGCAGCACCGGGCGGTCGCCGCCGTACGGGCGTGGAATGATCGCCTAGGGGAGAAAGCTGTCTACCTGGCGTGTACGCACGGTGACGTGATCAAGGCTGTCGTCGCCGACGCTCTCGGGCTTCACCTCGATCAGTTTCAGCGGATAACGGCCGATCCGGCGTCCCTGACCGTGATTCGTTATACCCCGTTGCGTCCCTTTGTTCTCAGGCTTAACGATGTGGGGGAATTGCGGTTCGCGGAGGGTTCGGAGGAGAAAGACGGGGGAGAAAACTCCACCGGGAGCGATGCCGCCGTCGGCGGTGGACCCGGGACCACGTAAGGTCGGGCTATGCCGGTCTTCGACTACGACCCACCAGAGAGGTTCGTGGCCGGTGCCATGGGGCAGCCGGGGGCACGAGTCTTCTATCTGCAGGCCCGGGCCGAGGGCAGACTGACCACGGTCGCGCTGGAGAAACTTCAGGTCGCCGCCCTCGCGGGCAAGCTCGACGAGCTGCTCGACGACGTGCTGCGCCGCAGCGGCGGCACCGCCCAGGTGCCCGCCATGGCGCCCGCCGACCTCACCGACAACGCCCCCCTCGACCAGCCCGTCACCGAGGAGTTCAGGGTCGGCACGATGGCACTGGCCTGGGACCAGGACACCGCCCAGGTCGTCATCGAGGCTCAGGAGATCACCGACGAGGAGGACCTCGGCGCGCCCGAACCGGCGATGCTCAGGGTCCGCATCAGCGCGGGCATGGCCCGCGCGTTCACCCAGCGGGCGCTGCGCCTCGTCGCCGCCGGCCGCCCGCCCTGCCCGCTGTGCGGCCAGCCCCTCGACCCCGAGGGGCACATCTGCGTCCGTCTGAACGGCTATCGCGGAGGTGAGGAGGCCACGTGAGCGCGCCCGAGAGCGAGCCGGCGTTCCGCCCCTTCCACCCCGCACGACAGGACTCCGACGGTGCGCTGCGGCTGCTCAGGGAGGGGCGGCTGGAGGTCGCCGGCCGCCTGGTCGAGGCGACCAACATGACGCTCTACTGCTCGGTCACGCTGGGCGGGCAGAGCGCGGCCTGCGTCTACAAGCCGGTGCGCGGCGAGCGCCCGCTGTGGGACTTCCCCGACGGCACGCTGGCCGCGCGCGAGGTGGCCGCCTTCGAGGTCTCCAAGGCGACCGGCTGGCAGATCGTCCCGCCCACCGTCTACCGCGACGGGCCGTTCGGGCCCGGCATGTGCCAGCTCTGGATCGACGCCGACCAGAGCGTCGACCTGATGGACCTGGTGCGCAGCCGCCACCCCGGCCTGCGCCGGATGGCGGTCTACGACGCCGTCGTCAACAACGCCGACCGCAAGGGCGGCCACCTGCTGCCCATGCCCGACGGCAACGTGTACGGCGTGGACCACGGCGTCTGCTTCTCCGCCGAGGACAAGCTGCGCACCGTGCTGTGGCAGTGGCGCGGCAGGCCGCTGCAGCGCGAGGCGGTCGGCGTGCTGGCCGCGCTGGAACGCGACCTGGAGTCGGGCTCCCTCGGCCGCCGCCTGCGCGAACTGCTCACCCTGGCCGAGGTCGAGGCCACCTGGATGCGGGTGCGCCGCCTCCTCGACACCGGCGTCCACCCCTACCCCTCCGAAGACTGGCCCGCCATCCCCTGGCCGCCCATCTAGGGGCCTGTCGTAGCCTGGGCCCATGTGCACGGTGATCGTGAAGACCGGGGACCCCCTGACCCTGCTCGGCGTACGCGACGAGTTCGCCGATCGGCCGTGGCAGGGGCCCGGCGAGTACTGGCCGGACCATCCGGGCGTGATCGGCGGTCGCGACCTCGAAGCCGGCGGCACCTGGCTGGCCGTCGACCCCGTCACCCGCCGCGCCGCCGCGCTGCTGAACGGGTGGGGACGGCCCGCCGACGAGAGCACCAGGACCAGCCGCGGCGACCTGCCGCTGCTCGCCCTGGACGCCGACGGCCTGCCCGACGTGGACCTGACCCGCTACGACCCCTTCCACCTGGTCCTGGCCAGCCCCGCCGGGGCCTGGCTGTGGTCCTGGGACGGCGAGGCGGTCACCAGCGCGCGGCTGCCCGACGGCACCAGCGTGATCGTCAACAGCGGCCTGGACGAGGCCAGCCCCAAGGTGGCCGCGCTGCGCCCGCTGTTCGACGCCGCCATCGACTGGCGCGCCCCGATGGCCGCCGACCCCACCGACGACCTCGACGCGCTGGTCATCAGGCACGAGCTGCCCGACGGCCGGGTCTACGCCACCCTCTCGGCCACCCTGCTCACTCTGGGCGAGGACGGCGTCGGCTACGACTTCAGCGATCTCACCGGCTGGAATTCCGTGAGCACCTCCCGCGTTGATCGAGGTGTTTCCCCGCACGGATAAGGTCAAAGCATGCGATCGTGGTCTGCCCAGAATGTGCCCAGCCTGCCCGGAAGCAGCGTCCCCCTGCGGTTGTACGACACCGCGGCCAGGCAGGTGAGGCTCACCGACCCCGGGCCCACCGCACGCATGTACGTCTGCGGAATCACCCCCTATGACGCCACCCACCTCGGCCACGCCAACACCTACCTGGCCTTCGACCTGGTGTCGCGGGTGTGGCTGGACGGCGGCCACCAGGTGCACTACACGCAGAACGCCACCGACGTCGACGACCCGCTGCTGGAGCGGGCCGAGCAGACCGGCCAGGGCTGGCGCGCGCTGGCCGAGCGCGAGATCGAGCTGTTCCGCACCGACATGGAGGCGCTGCGCATCCTGCCGCCGCGCGACTACGTCGGCGTCACCGAGGTGGTCGACCAGGTGGCGGCGCTGGTGTCGAGGCTCGCGGCCAAGGGCGTCACGTACACCGTCGAGGACGACGTCTACTTCAGCGTCGCCGACGCCCCCAAGTTCGGCGAGGTCTCCGGTTTCTCCCGCGAGGAGATGCTGCCGCTGTTCGGCGAGCGCGGCGGCGACCCCGAGCGGCCCGGCAAGCGCGACCCGCTCGACTGGCTGCTGTGGCGCGCCGAGCGTCCGGGCGAGCCCTCCTGGCCCTCGCCGCTCGGCCCGGGGCGCCCCGGCTGGCACGTGGAGTGTACGGCCATCGCCCTGGACCACCTGGGCGGCGGCTTCGACGTGGCGGGCGGCGGCACCGACCTGATCTTCCCGCACCACGAGTGCGGCGCCTCCGAAGGCCACGCGGCCACCGGCGAGTGGCCGTTCGCCAAGTTCTACACCCACGCCGGCATGGTCGCGCTCGACGGCGAGAAGATGTCGAAGTCCAAGGGCAACCTGGTGTTCGTCTCCAAGCTGCGCGCCGGGCACGACCCGATGGCCATCCGGCTCATCCTGCTGGCCCACCACTACCGCACCGACTGGGCGTACACCGCGGACCAGCTCCAGGCGGCCGAGGCGCGCCTGGAGACGTGGCGCTCGGCGGTGGCGCTCGGCGCCGGCCCGGACGCGGAGGGGCTGCTGGCCGAGGTGCGCGAGCGGATGGCCGACGACCTCGACGCGCCTGGCGCGCTGGCCGCCGTGGACGCGTGGGCCGCCCGGGCGCTGCGCGACGGCGGCTCCGACCCGGCCGCCCCCGCGCTGGTGCGGGACCTGGCCGACGCCCTGCTCGGCGTCGCCCTGTGACACCGGCCGCCCGTCCCAACGCCACGGCGACGGGCAGGCGGTAGGCGGTAGGCGGCGCGCCCTCGGTCGGGGCCGCGCCGTCACCCGGCGGCGGGCGGCTGCTCGCCGCCGTGCCGGACGGATCGATCCTGCAGGGGCCCGCCGCCGAACAGCTCAAGCGACTCCACGCCTGAGCGTTCGCGGAGCACGCTCAGGTACACGGCCTCGGTCAGCTCGGCGACGCGCGGCCAGCCGTACCCCTGCCGGGCCCGGACGGCGCCCGACTGGCCCATCGACCTGCGCCTGGCGGGATGGGCCAGCACCTCGCGCAGCGCCCTGGCCAGCGCCTGCGGGCGGCGCGGCGGCACCAGCACGCCGCAGCCCGCCACCGTGTCGAGGTGCCCGCCCACCCCGGAGGCGATCACCGGGACGCCGCACGCCATCGCCTCCAGCGGCACGATGCCGAACGGTTCGTACCAGGGCACGCTGACCAGCACGTCGGCCGAGCGCATCAGCTCGGGCACCCGCCCGCGCGGCACGCTGCCGATCACGCGGACCCGCCCGGCCAGGCCGTACGCCGCGGCCAGGTCCCGCAGCCGGTGCGCCTCGTCGTCCTCGGCGCCGCCGCCGGCGATCACCAGCTCCGCGCCGGGGACCTCGCGCAACGCCCGGACCAGCGTGTCGACGCCCTTGCGCGGCACCAGCCTGCCGATGCTCAGCACCCGCGTGCCGGGACCGCGCCGGACGGCCGGGCGCGGCCTGAACAGCCCCAGGTCGACCCCGCACGGCACGACTGCCACCCGCTCGGCGGGCACGCCCATCGCGCGCAGCTCGCGCACCTCGTCGGAGCAGGTGGCCACCACCGCGTCCACCCGCTCGCCGATCTCCCGCTCGGCCGCCACCCGGCAGGCCGGGCTGGTGTCGGCGCTGCCCTGCCAGCGGCGCTTCACCGTGCCGAGCGCATGGAAGGTCTGCAGCACCGGGAGATCCCCGCCCGCCGCCGCGAGCGCGGCCTGCCCGCTCATCCAGAAGTGCGCGTGCACCAGGTCGGGCGGCCTGGCCGACCAGCAGCGCGCCAGCTCCTCGGCGAAGGCCGCCATGTACGGCAGCAGCGTGTCCTTGGGCAACGGCGCGGCCGGTCCCGCCCGGACGTACTCGACGCTCGCGCCGGGGGCGAGAAACGCCCGGCGCGGCTGCGCGGGCGAGGTGCGGCGGGTGTAGACGACGACGTCGTGCCCGCGTGCCGCGAGCGCGGTGGCCAGCTCGGCGACGTGCACGTTCTGCCCGCCCGCGTCGGCACCGCCGAGCGCCGCCCGGGGATCCGCGTGTTCGGAGATCAGATCGACCTTCATGGAACCAGCTCCCTCCACTGCCAAGGACATTGGCTACCTGGACGAACGGCTCTCAAACGGAGCGGGGCGCCGAGCTGCGATTTTGCCGCGAACGGCGCATGACTCGCGGGTGAGGGGGTAAGCGGTGCACATTCACCGCTTCCTCAGGTCATTGGATCGCCATGACGACGACGTTCTTTCTCGGCCGTACCGGCAGGGCAGCCTGCCTGGACGAGGATCCCGAGCTGTTCTTCCCCATCTCGCCGGAAGGGCCCGGCCATGCCCAGGCAAACCTGGCCAAGGCCGTCTGCCGGCGATGTCCGGTGCGCGGCGCTTGCCTGGACTACGCGCTGCGCACCCGCCAGGCGCACGGCGTCTGGGGTGGTACCGACCCCGCCGAGCGCGGGGAACTGCTGACTAGCTCCCGCTGACGACCTGCTCCTCCAGCGAGGCGAGGAACCGCTCGCGCTCGTCCTCGGGCAGATGGTCGACGAACAGCACGCCGTCGAGATGGTCGACCTCGTGCTGCAGCACTCTGGCCAGCACGCCCAGCGCGCGGACCGTCACGGGCTTGCCCTGCATGTTCCGGCCACGGGCGGTGACCATGTAGGAACGTTCCAGTGGCCACCAGTGGCCGGGTGCCGACAGGCACGCCTCGTCGGCGGTGATCCTGCGCGGCGACAACTCCAGACGCGGGTTGATCAGATGGCCGGCCTTGCCGTCGTAGTCGTAGACGACGACCCGCCGCGGTATCCCGATCTGCGGGGCGGCCAGACCCGCGCGGCCCGCGCCCGCGCGCATGGTGAGGGTGAGGGACTTGACCAGATCGCGTAGCTCCCGATCGAAGACGGTCACAGGCTCGGCTACCGTGCGCAACAGGGGATCTCCGAACGCACGGATGAACTGGGCCACACGCAACTCCCCGAAACGATGTGCCGACATCCCGAGGATTCCCGCCCTGGCAGGCCCTCAACCGTCGTTAACTCCGTGTTTCCCGGGTGAATCAGATGCCCGCCGCGTTACTGCGGTGCAAGGGATGTAACCGGTGCACCGTCACACATCGTCATGGTGCGTAACAGCCTCTCCCTACCGTCGGGCGCACAACCGACGTAGGAGGAACCATGGCGCGACTGGCGTCCCGACGACCCCGCCTTCTGGCAGCGCGCAGGCAGGCCGGTGGCCAGGCGGAACCTGGCCTTCTCCATCCTGGCCGAGCATCTCGGCTTCACCGTCTGGATGCTGTGGAGCGTGGTGGCCGCCCAGATGGGGCCTACGACTTCAGCACCGACCAGCTCTTCTGGCTGGTCGCGCTGCCGTGCTACGTCCGCACCGTCGGCCTGGCCCGGCTGCCGGGCCTGGCCCACGCCCGCGTCTGACGCGGTTGGCCGCTCGTAGCACAGAGGTAACAGGTGGGACCCAGCGGTGAAATCACCCAGAAGCAGGATCGATCGCATGACCTCACTTCCCGATCGCGCGCCTGTGACGACGCGCGGCCCGCGCCCGGCACCGATCTGGCGCTCGCGTTGGGGCTGCTGCACCTGGTGGTCGCCGAGGGGCTGGTCGACGAGGAGTACGTGGCCGCCCGCACGAGCGGGTTCGAGGCGGTGCGCACCTCGGTGTCCGCCTGGTGGCCCGAGCGGGTGGAGCGGGTGACGGGGGTGCCACGGGCAGGGCGGCCGCGAGCACGGGCAGAAGGCCGACCAGCTCCCCGGGTACCGCAGGATCGACGACCCGGCCGTCGGCGCCCACGTGGCCGGGGTCTGGGGCGTCGACCCCGACGACCTGCCGGGGCCGGGACGGTCGGCGTACGAACTGCTCGACGCGCTCGGCATCGACGAGGGGCCCGCCGCGCTGCTGGTGTTCGGCTCCAACCCGGTGGTCTCCGCGCCGCGCTCGGCGCACGTCGCCCGCCGACGACGAGGGCGGGCCCGCCGACTACTCCGGCATCACCTACAGCCGACGATCGCCTCACCCCTGCACAAGCAGGTGTTCTCCCTGGTCACCGGGTTCTGCCTGGACGATCAGGCGGTGACGCTCCCGGCCTACCGGGTCCGGGTGCGCGACGGGTGGGTGGAGGTGGGACCCGTCACCGGGTCCCCTGACGAGGAAAGGCGATACACATGACGGTTGCCGGCACCGCCGAGGAAGGGCCCTGGGCACTGGAGACGTCGGTGGACGCGCTGGCCGGATTCACCATCGGGGTCACCGCGACCAGGCGGCACGAGGAGTTCCGCGCGCTGCTGGAGCGGCGCGGAGCCCGGGTGGTCAGCGCGCCCGCGATCAGGCTCGTGCCGCTCGCCGAGGACACCGGCCTGCTGGCCGCCACCCGCCGGAGCCTCGCCGGGCCCCTCGACGACGTGGTCGTCACCACCGGGGACGGCTTTCGCGGCTGGATGGCCGCCGCCGAAGGCTGGGGCCTGTCTGACGAGCTGGCCGAGCACCTCACCAGAGCCCGCCTGCTCACCCGCGGACCCAAAGCCAGGGGTGCCGTGCGCGCGGCCGGTCTCAACGACCACTGGACGCCGGCCACGGAGTCGTGCGAGGAGGTCAAGCGGCACCTTCTCGCCCAGGATCTGCGCGGGCGGCGCGTCGCCGTACAGCTGCACGGCGGGCCGCTGGACGGGTTCGTGGCCGAGTTGCGCGCGGCGGGCGCCGAGGTGATCGAGGTGCCCGTTTACCGATGGCTGCCCTACCGCGACAGTTCGCCGCTGCGGCGGCTGGTCAGCCAGGCCGTCTCGGGCGCCGTCGACGCCGTCGCCTTCACCAGCGCGCCCGCCGTACTCGCGATGCTGAACTCCGCCCGCGCCGACGGCCAGGAGGACGCCCTGCTCGCCGCCTTCGGCGACTCCGTCGTGGCCGCGTGCGTCGGCCCCGTCACCGCGCAACCGCTGATGGCCCGCGGCGTGCCGACCGTCCAGCCCGAACGCTCCCGCCTCGGGGCACTGGCCCGCATGCTGGCCAGGCACCTGCCCGAACGCCGGGTCACCCGCCTGGTCGCCGGCGGCCACGACCTGGAGATCCGCGGCCACGCGGTGGCGGTCGACGGGGCGCTGAAACCCCTGCCGCCGGCGCCGATGGCGATCCTGAAACGCCTGGCCGACAAACCCGGCCATGTCGTGCCCCGTTCGGAGCTGCGCACCGTGCTGCCCGGAGGAACGACCCGGGACTCGGCCGAACACGCGGTCGAGATGGCCGTCACCCGCCTGCGCCGCACCCTCGGCCCGGCCGGCATCGTGGAGACGGTCGTCAAACGCGGCTACCGCCTGGCCTGCGACCGCACCACCTTCCTGTGACGCCTGGGACCGACGCCCGCACGGGTGTCGCGGCGGCCCTCCGGCACGGTCCTCGCCAGGCCGCTCGGCCCGCACCCGCTGCTCGCCCGCGTCGCTGGCGCCACCGCCCGCACCGCCCGGGAGGGGCCGCGAATCGTGGTCGCCTCCTATCCGCTGGCTCCCGGGCACTTTCACCGGCTGCTCGCAGGCAGCGGCGCGGGGACGGTCAGCGAGCCGATCGGCGCGGCCGGGGAGGTGGCCGCGCTGATCTGGGCCCGGTTCGACGAGGCTCAGAGATCCGACGCCACCGGTTCGAGACGCAGCGCGCGGACGATCTCCTCGGCGCTCGCCGCCCGGGACGGGCCGTCGTCCTCCCCGGCGAACATCTCGTTGTAGGCGTGCCGGAAACACCCGGCCAGCAGCAGCCTGGCGCTGGCCACGGCGTCCACGGACGCCGCCACCCGGCCGAGGGCCTGCTCGGCCCGCAGATACTCCGACAGCGGGATTATCTCCGACATGGGGCCGAGGCCCTTGGCGCGTGCCGCGTCGCGGAAGCGGACGGTGACCGACGCGGAGGAGAAGGCGGGCAGCGCCGCCGACTGGATCTCCCCGTAGTAGTCGATGCCCGCCCGCGCGATCGGTACCAGGTTGTCGCTGACGCGCCCCTTTCCGATGAGGTGCGGCAGATCGTGCAGGATCCGCAGCCAGAGCGGAAGCCGGTCCTGGAGGAGTGCGAGAAAGTGGTCGACCGGCCCCCCGGTGCGGTCCTCTCGCATCGACAACGCCATCTCCAGAACGCGTCGCCGGGTCTCCTGGCTTCTCTGGTACGGGTCCACGTGCTTATCCAGCGGGAATGTCGCCATGGTTGCCCTTACGTGCGCAGTCACAGGGGTAGGTTCAACGTGGCAGGGGTGGAATTCGCGGAAGTTACACAGCCGTGTTTCTCATGGTTATTCAATCGTTGCCGGTTGGCGTTCCAACCTGGTGCGATACAGGTGAAACGCGCGAGGCACCGATTATTACTCGAAAACCCAGTTAAATGTGGGTATCGGAGAAACCTGAATTTTAGCTGTCAGTTTCGCCGTCACGGCGGCGCAGATAGCGCTCGAACTCCGCCGCGATCGCGTCGCCGGACGCCTCGGGAAGCTCGGCCGCGTCCTTGCGCTCCTCGAGCTCCTTGACGTACTCGGCCACCTCGCTGTCCTGCGAGGCCAGCTCGTCCACGCCGGTCTCCCAGGCGCGCGCCTCCTCGACCAGGTCGCCTAGCGGCATCGGGATGTCGAGCACGTCCTCGATCCGGCGCAGCAGCGCCAGCGTGGCCTTCGGGTTGGGCGCCTGGGCGACGTAGTGCGGCACCGACGCCCACAGCGAGACCGCCTTCAGGCCCGCCGTGCCGAACGCGTCCTGCAGGACGCCCACGATGCCCGTCGGGCCCTCGTACCGGGTCAGCTCCAGGTTGATGGAGCGGGCGAGGCCGTCGTCGGTCGCGGCGCCCACGATCGGCACCGGGCGCGTGTGCGGAGAGTCGTTGAGCAGCGCGCCGAGCATCAGCGCCAGCTCGATGCCCAACTCGTGGCAGACGCCGACGATCTCGTCGCAGAACGAGCGCCAGCGCATGTTCGGCTCGATGCCGCGCAGCAGCACCACGTCGCGCTCGGTGCCGGGCGGACGCGCCACGGACAGTCTCGTCGTCGGCCAGACGATCGAGCGGGTCAGCCCGTCGCCCATCTCCACGACAGGTCGCGTGACCTGGAAGTCGTAGTAGTCCTCCGGGTCCATGGCGACCAGAGGCTCGGCCTTCCACGCGCTCTCGAGATGGGAGATCACGCCGCTGGACGCCTCGCCGGCGTCGTTCCACCCTTCGAACGCGGCGATGAGCACCGGATCGACGAGCTCAGGGAGCCCTTCGAGCTCGATCACGCGCCGCCTCCTCTCACTGTCCTGCCGCTAAGCCTATGTGTAGAGGGGGGGCTCGCGTTACTGAGTATCGGCGATCAACCTCGCCCGCCCGGCAGAATGGCGGTCCCGCCGAGCCCGATAAGATTGGCGGCATGAACAACTCCCCATCGTTCCGTGAGGTCCTGTCCCAGCGCGTGATGGTCGCCGACGGGGCCATGGGAACGATGCTGCAGTCCTACGACCCCACCCTCGACGACTTCGAGGGTCACGAGGGCTGCAACGAGGTGCTCAACGTCACCCGCCCCGACATCGTGCGCGGCGTGCACGACGCCTACTTCGCGGTGGGCGTCGACTGCGTGGAGACCAACACCTTCGGGGCCAACCTCTCCGCTCTCGGCGAGTACGACATCGGCGCCCGCGTGTTCGAGTACTCCGAGGCGGGCGCCAGGATCGCCCGCGAGCGGGCCGACCACTGGTCCACCCCGGAGCACCCCCGTTTCGTGCTCGGCTCGATGGGGCCGGGCACCAAACTGCCGACCCTCGGCCACCTGTCGTTCGCCACCCTGCGCGACGCCTTCCGCGACAACGCCGCCGGGCTGATCGCCGGTGGCGCCGACGCGCTGATCATCGAGACCAGCCAGGACCTGCTCCAGGTCAAGGCCGCCGTCATCGGCGCCAAGCGGGCCATCGAGGACGCGGGCCGCGACGTGCCGATCATCGCCCAGGTCACCATCGAGACCAACGGCGCCATGCTGCTCGGCTCCGAGATCGGCGCCGCCCTCACCGCCATCGAGCCGCTCGGCGTCGACGTCATCGGGCTCAACTGCGCCACCGGCCCGGCCGAGATGAGCGAGCACCTGCGCTACCTCGCCCGCCACAGCCGCCTCAAGCTGTCCTGCATGCCCAACGCGGGCCTGCCCGTGCTGACCTCCGACGGCGCCTACTACCCGCTCAGCCCCGGCGAGCTGTCCGACGCGCACGAGAACTTCACCCGCGACTACGGCCTGGCCCTGGTCGGCGGCTGCTGCGGCACCACCCCCGAGCACCTCGCCCAGGTCGTCGAGCGGGTGCGCGGCAAGGAGCCCGCCGCCCGCCGCCCGCACCCCGAGCCGGGCGCCGCCTCCCTCTACCAGACCGTCCCCTTCCGCCAGGACACCTCCTACCTGGCCATCGGCGAGCGCTGCAACACCAACGGCTCCAGGGCCTTCCGCGAGGCGATGCTCGAAGGCCGCTGGGACGACTGCGTCGAGACCGCCCGCGACCAGGCCCGGGACGGCGCCCACATGCTCGACCTGTGCGTCGACTACGTCGGCCGCGACGGCGTGGCCGACATGAAGGAGCTGGCCTTCCGCCTCGCCACCGCCTCCACCCTGCCGATCATGCTCGACTCGACCGAGTCCGAGGTGCTCAGGGCCGGCCTGGAGATGCTCGGCGGGCGCGCGGTGGTCAACTCGGTCAACTTCGAGGACGGCCGCGGCCCCGACTCGCGCTTCCACAAGACCATGACGGCGGTGCGCGAGCACGGCGCCGCGGTCGTCGTCATGTGCATCGACGAGAACGGCCAGGCCCGCACCGCCGCCGAGAAGGTCCGCATCGCCGGCGAGACCATCGACGAGCTCACCGCCAACTGGGGCATGCGCGTCGAGGACGTCATCGTCGACTGCCTCACCTTCACCATCGCCACCGGCATGGAGGAGAGCCGCCGCGACGGCCTGGAGACCATCGAGGGCATCCGCGAGCTCAAGCGCCGCTACCCTGCCGTGCAGACCACGCTCGGCCTGTCGAACATCTCCTTCGGCATCAGCCCCGCCGCCCGCATCGTGCTCAACTCCGTCTTCCTCAACGAGTGCGTCAACGCCGGCCTCGACTCGGCCATCGTGCACGCCTCCAAGATCCTGCCCATGTCGCGCATCCCCGACGAGCAGCGCCAGGTCGCCCTCGACATGGTCTACGACCGCCGCCGCGAGGGCTACGACCCGCTGCAGCGCTTCATCGACCTGTTCGAGGGCGTCGACGTGGCCGCGCTGCGGGCGAGCAAGGCCGAGGAGCTCGCCGCGATGCCGCTGTGGGAGCGGCTCAAGCACCGCATCATCGACGGCGAGAAGAAGGGCCTGGAGGCGGACCTGGAGGAGGGCCTCGCCCAGCGCCCCGCCCTCGAGATCATCAACGACGTGCTGCTCGACGGCATGAAGACGGTGGGCGAGCTGTTCGGCTCCGGCCAGATGCAGCTGCCGTTCGTGCTGCAGTCCGCCGAGGTCATGAAGACCGCCGTCGCCTACCTCGAACCGCACATGGACCGGGTCGAGGGCGAGAACAAGGGCCGCATCGTGCTCGCCACCGTCAAGGGCGACGTGCACGACATCGGCAAGAACCTCGTCGACATCATCCTGTCCAACAACGGCTACGAGGTCGTCAACCTGGGCATCAAGCAGCCCGTCTCGGCGATCCTCGAAGCGGCCGAGGAGAACAGGGCCGACGTCATCGGCATGTCCGGGCTGCTGGTGAAGTCGACGGTCATCATGAAGGAGAACCTGGAGGAGATGAACTCCCGGGGCATCTCCCAGAGGTTCCCCGTCCTGCTGGGCGGCGCCGCGCTCACCCGCGCCTACGTCGAGCAGGACCTGGCCGAGCTGTTCACCGGCGAGGTCCGCTACGCCCGCGACGCCTTCGAGGGCCTGCGCCTGATGGACTCCTTCATGGCGGTCAAGCGCGGCGTCGCCGGGGCCACGCTCCCGCCGCTGCGCGAGCGCCGGGTCAAGACGGGCGCCGTCCTGCAGCGCACCCCCGTCGAGGAACTGCCCGCCCGCTCCGACGTGGCCGCCGACAACCCGCTGCCGAAGGCGCCCTTCCTCGGCGACCGCATCGTCAAGGGCATCTCGCTGGCCGAGTACGCCTCCTTCCTCGACGAGCGGGCCACCTTCATGGGGCAGTGGGGGCTCAAGGCCGCCCGCGGCGGCGACGGCCCCTCCTACGAGGAGCTCGTCGAGACCGAGGGGCGGCCGCGGCTGCGCATGTGGCTGGAGCGCATGCAGACCGAAGGGCTGCTGGAGGCGGCCGTCGTCTACGGCTACTTCCCGTGCGTGGCCGACGGCGACAACCTGATCATCCTCGACGAGGCCGGCGACGAGCGCACTCGCTTCACCTTCCCGCGCCAGCGCCGCGACCGCCACCTGTGCCTGTCGGACTTCTTCCGCGGCAAGGACTCCGGCGAGGTCGACGTGGTCGGCTTCCAGATCGCCACCATGGGCGGCAAGATCTCCGAGGCGACGGCCGAGCTGTTCGCCAAGGACGCCTACCGCGACTACCTGGAGCTGCACGGCCTGTCGGTCCAGCTCACCGAGGCGCTGGCCGAGTACTGGCACGCCAGGGTCCGCTCCGAGCTCGGCATCGGCGGCGAGGAGTCCCTCGACGACATGCTCAAGGTGAACATCCAGGGCTGCCGCTACTCCTTCGGCTACCCCGCCTGCCCCAACCTCGAGGACCAGGTGCAGCTCTTCGAGCTGCTCGCCCCCGAGCGGATCGGCGTCACACTGTCGGAGGAGTTCCAGCTCCACCCCGAGCAGGCCACCTCCGCCCTGATCACCCACCACCCCGAGGCGAAGTACTTCAACGTCTGACCGGGCTGACATCGGTCTGGCGTGTGGTGCTGGTGGGGCGGGTGTCAGGGTTCGGGCATGGTGGGGTGGGGGTGTGTGGCTGGTCGGGAGAGACCGCGTAGGGTTTGCGGACAAGGTTCTTGGCGGCGGGGGGAACATGGACGCGGTCTTCTTCGACATGGACGGCTTGCTGGTCGACACCGAGAAGGTGTGGCTGGAGATCGAGACCGACGTGATGGCCAGACTGGGCGGAGTCTGGACGCCTGAGCACCAGACGCACCTGGTCGGCGGCTCGATGGAGCGTACGGTCGACTACATGCTGGCCGTCTCCGGCTCCTCGGTCGCGCCCGCCCTGCTGCGCGAGTGGATGATCGACGGCATGGTCGCCCGCCTGGCCGGCGGGGTGAAGGTCATGCCCGGCGCCCTGGAACTCCTGGAGGACCTGCGCGCTGAGGAGGTGCCGGTGGGGCTGGTCACCTCCTCGCTGAAGGAGATCGCCGAGGCGGTGCTCGCCTTCGTCGGGCGCGAGCGCTTCGACACGATCGTCACCGCCGACGACGTGACGCGCACCAAGCCCGACCCCGAGCCGTACCTGACCGCAGCCCGCCGGCTCGGTGTCGAACCTGTGCGCTGCGTGGTGCTGGAGGACTCGCCCAACGGCGTCGCCGCGGGCACGGCGGCGGGCTGCGCGGTGGTGGCGGTCCCCAGCCTCCTCCCCATCGATCCCGCCCCCGGCCGCCTGATCGTCCCCTCCCTCACCGCCGTCACCACCCAGGACCTGCGCGACCTCCTCTGACCCGCCACCGCCCCTGTGCCGTACGAGAAGGAAGAAAGGGAAGCGACCCCTAAGGGTGGGGCCCTTCTTTCGGAGGAGGGGCGGGTGGAAGATCGCGTGCCAGGATGGGAGGGTAAGCGACGATGAGGGGCGGCCGTTATGGGCTTCGAGCAGATCGCGTGGTTGCCGCTGTGCGCCGGGGTGACCGCGGTGGGGCTGGTGTTCAGCTTCCTGGCGATGAGGCGCAGGGGAGTGGCGTCGGGGCTGAGGCTGGCGGCGTGGTCGCTGCTGCCCACCGCCGCCTACCTGACGGGGGCGATCGGCGCCCTGTGGACGATCGGCGCGACCGCGGTCGGGTTCGTCACGAATCTGGTGCTGAACCCGCTGGTCTGGGCGGGTGTGGCCGTGGCGGGGCTGTCGGCCGTCCTGTTCGTGGTCTCCGGGGTGATGCGATCCAGGAAGCTGGCGGGCGGGTCCCCGGCCAAGCAGGCCCCCGCGAAGGAGGCGGGCAAGGCGCGTCCGAAGCCGGCGGTGGCCGCTCAGGCCAAGCCCGCGGCGAAGGACGATGACTTCGGCGACATCGAGGACATTCTCAAGCGGCGCGGCATCAGCTGAAGATGTCACGGTTCCGAGACTCAACCGGAACGGCTCGTAGACATTCGCTTCAAGATCGATACGAATCCGTTTCGCGTGAATCACAGTTGAGCCACATAGCGGTCTGAGGGACTAGTCAGCGCAGCTCAGCCCATAGATCCTGCCTCCTGGGGCCGCGACATGCGGCCTGCACAGGCAAGGACGGGACCCCGGCAGGCGGTTCCGCCCAAGGGACGACGTCGTCCGCGATCCAGGGGGCTGTGAACATGCTCGCACCGGGCATGCGCGAGCACCGCACCCCGGTCTTGCGGTCGGCGGAGGAGGGCGCATGACCGCACCGCTCGATGTATCCGGCTCGGCTGGCGAGGCCGCGCCGGAGGCAGTGCTCGAAGGGGCGAGCGGCAAGGCGATCGTGGGCCGGTCGCTGGGACAGATCGCGTGGATGCGGCTCAAGCGCGACAAGGTCGCGATGGGCGGCGCCTTCATCGTCGTCTTCCTCATCCTGGTCGCGGTGTTCGCCCCGGTGATCGTCGCCATGTTCGGCCACCCGCCGCTCGACTTCAACCAGGACCAGATCGACCCCGCCACCCTCGCCCCGAAGGGCGCGTACGGCGGTATGAGCACCGAGTTCCTGTTCGGGGTCGAGCCGCTCAACGGCCGCGACCTGTTCAGCCGCGTGGTGTACGGCGCCCGCATCTCGCTGCTGATCGCCTTCCTGGCCACCCTGCTGTCGGTGGTCATCGGCACGATCATGGGCGTCATGGCCGGATTCTTCGGCGGCTGGGCCGACACCGTCATCGGCCGCACCATGGACGTCTTCCTGGCCTTCCCGCTGCTGGTCTTCGCGATCGCGCTGGCGGGCGTGGTGCCGGACAAGGCGTTCGGCCTGTCGGGCGACGCGCTGCGCATCGCCCTGCTGGTGTTCATCATCGGCTTCTTCAACTGGCCCTACATCGGCCGGATCGTCCGCGGCCAGACGCTCTCCCTGCGCGAGCGGGAGTTCGTCGACGCCGCGCGCAGCCTCGGCGCCAGAGGCCCGTACATCATCTTCAGGGAACTCCTGCCGAACCTGATGGCGCCGATCCTGATCTACGCCACCCTGCTCATCCCCTCGAACATCCTGTTCGAGGCGGCGCTGTCCTTCCTGGGCGTCGGCGTCAAGCCGCCGACCCCGACGTGGGGCGGCATGCTCGCCGACGCGGTGCGCTTCTACACGATTCCGCACTTCACGATCGTGCCCGGACTGGCGATCTTCGTCACCGTGCTGGCCTTCAACCTGTTCGGTGACGGTCTCCGCGACGCGATCGACCCGCGCAGCCGCTGACCTTCATGACCTCAGTGAACCCCCAGCTCAACACCCAACAAAGGGGTAGAAGTAATGAGTAGAAGATCCATACTGGCGACGGCGGCGCTGGGCACCGTTCTCGCCCTGGGCCTGGCGGCCTGTGGCGGCGGCGGGGCCGCGCCCACCCCGGGCCAGACCGGTGCCGCGTCCGCGGGCGCGGCGGCCAAGGACGAGTTCAACGCCAGCATCGACAAGATCTGGAACCCTTCCGACAAGAAGGGCGGCATCCTCAAGCTCGCCAACAACGGCACCTGGGACAGCCTCGACCCCGGCAACACGTACTACGGCTACTCCTTCAACTTCATCCGCCTGTACGGCCGGGCGCTGCTGATGTTCAAGCCGGCCCCCGGCAAGGACGGCAACACGCTGGTCCCCGACCTGGCCGAGAGCCTCGGTGAGACCACCGACGGCGGCAAGACCTGGACCTACAAGCTGCGCAAGGGCGTGAAGTACGAGGACGGCACCGAGGTGACCTCCAAGGACGTCGCCTACGCCGTGGCGCGCTCCTTCGACAAGAAGGTCCACCCGTCCGGCCCGAGCTACCTCAACGAGCTGCTCGACTGGCCCAAGGACTACAAGGGCGCCTACGAGAGCAAGGACGCCGACATCAGCTCGGCGATCACCACGCCGGACGACCAGACGATCGTCTTCCACCTGAAGCAGGCCTTCGGCTCCTTCGACTACATCGTGCAGATGCCGATGACGATGCCGGTGCCCAAGGACAAGGACACCGGTAGCAAGTACCAGGAGCACGTCATCTCGACGGGCCCGTACATGTTCGACAAGAACGAGATCGGCAAGAGCTTCACGCTCAAGCGCAACCCGAACTGGGACGCGGCCCTGGACCCGAACCGGCCCGCGCTGCCCGACGGCTACGAGGTCGCGCTCAACGTCAACGCCGACGACATCGACAACCGGATCATCTCCGGTGACCTGCACGTCGCCGTGGCCGGCACCGGCATGCAGACCGCCGCGCTGAGCCGTGTGCTGCCCGACCCGGCGCTCAAGGCGCGCGCGGACAACCCGTCGCTGCAGCGCCTGTGGTACACCTCGGTCATCCCGGACGTGAAGCCGCTCGACAACGTCGACTGCCGCAAGGCCATCCAGTGGGCGGCCGACCGGACCGGCCTGCAGCAGGCCTACGGCGGCGAGCTGTCCGGTGGCGAGATCGCGACCGGCATGATCCCGCCCATGCTGGCCGGCTACAAGAAGATCTCCACCTACGAGACCCCGGGCAGCAAGGGCGACGAGGCCAAGGCCAAGGCCGCGCTGACCGCCTGCGGCCAGCCGAACGGCTTCGAGACCAACATCTCCTACCGCGCCGAGCGCCCGGCCGAGAAGGCTGCCGCCGAGGCTCTGCAGCAGTCGCTGGGCAAGGTCGGCATCAAGCTGACGCTGAAGCCGTTCCCCCAGGGCGACTACTTCCAGCTGTACGCGGGCCGTCCGGCCTACGTCAAGGAGAACAACATCGGCCTGGCGATCAACGGCTGGGGCTCGGACTACCCCGAGACCTTCGGCTACCTGCAGGCCATCGTCGACTCCCGGACCATCCGTGAGGCCGGCAACTACAACCTCAGCATCAAGATGCCCGAGGTCGACAAGCTGATCGACAGCATCAAGGGCGAGGCCGACGAGGCCAAGCGCACCGAGATGTGGGCGCAGATCGACCAGCTGATCATGGACCAGGCCGTCACGCTGCCCGGTGTGTACGCCAAGTCGCTCCTGATGAGGGGCAAGGGCGTGACGAACGCGTTCATCAGCGACTCCCAGCAGATGTACGACTACGTCGCCCTCGGCGTCCAGCAGTAGAGCCAGCGGCGACAACAGATAGGCAGGTGAAGGCAACGGTGGCCGCCCCCGGCACAGCCTGGGGCGGCCACCCCGGCCGGGCACTGTGATCACTTACATCATCAGGCGCGTGATCGGCGCGGTACTCATGCTCCTCGTCGTGAGCGTGGTCACTTTCGCGATCTTCTTTCTGGTGCCCCGGATCGCCGGAGCGACACCGGAGGCGTTCGCCAGCCGCTATGTCGGCCGTACCGCGAGCCAGGAAACGATCCAGCTCATGGCCCAGCGCCTGGGCTTCAACGACCCGCTCGCCGTGCAGTACGGCCGCTTCATCAAGGGCGTCGTGGTCGGGTCGGAGTACGACACGGGCACGAGCGTCGAGAAGTGCCCGGCCCCCTGCTTCGGCTACTCCTTCATCACCCAGCAGCCCGTCTGGCCCGACCTGCTCGACCGGTCCCGGGTGACGCTCTCGCTGGCCGTGGGAGCCGCCGTCATCTGGGTGATCGCCGGTGTGTCCACCGGCGTGCTGTCCGCGCTGAAACGCGGCAGCTTCTTCGACCGGAGCGCCATGGGCATCGCCCTGGCCGGCGTGTCACTGCCGATCTTCTTCACCGGCATGATCTCCCTGGTCTTCTTCAGCTACAACCTGGGCTGGACCGTCCCGGGCGGCACCTACGTCGATCTCACGGTCGATCCGCTGCAGTGGGCCTACAGTCTGCTGCTGCCGTGGATCACCCTGGCCTTCCTGTTCGCCGCCGGATACGCGCGCCTGACCAGGGCGGGCATGCTGGAGGCGATGAACGAGGACTACATCCGCACCGCGCGCGCCAAGGGACTGCCCGAACGCACCGTGGTGGTCCGGCACGGACTGCGGGCCGCGCTCACCCCCATCGTCACCATCTTCGGCCTCGACTTCGGCCTGCTGCTGGGCGGCGCCGTCCTGACGGAGAGCACCTACTCCCTCAACGGCCTCGGCAAGTACGCCGTCGACGCCATCACCAACAACGACCTGCCCAAGGTGCTGGGCGTGACCCTGTTCGCGGCGGCCTTCGTCGTGGTGGCCAACCTGCTCGTGGACCTGCTGTACGCGGTCGTCGACCCGAGGGTGAGGCTCTCATGACCCAGGCGCACCTGGACGTGCGCGACCTGCGCATCCACTTCCCCACCGACGACGGCCTGGTCAAATCCGTCGACGGGCTGTCGTTCTCGCTGGACCGGGGCAAGACCCTCGGCATCGTCGGCGAGTCCGGCTCCGGCAAGAGCGTCACCAGCCTCGGCATCCTCGGGCTGCACAAGGGCGGCGGCGCGAAGATCTCCGGCGAGATCTGGCTCGACGGCGAGGAACTCGTCACGGCCTCGCCCGAGCACGTGCGCACGCTGCGCGGCAAGAAGATGGCGATGATCTTCCAGGATCCGCTGTCGGCCATGCACCCCTTCTACACGGTCGGCGCCCAGATCATCGAGGCGTACCGGATCCACCACGACGTGTCGAAGAAGGTCGCCCGCAAGCACGCGATCGACATGCTCGGCCGCGTCGGCATCCCCGAGCCGACCCGGCGCGTCGACGCCTACCCGCACGAGTTCTCCGGCGGCATGCGGCAGCGCGCGATGATCGCCATGGCGCTGTCCTGCGACCCCGAGCTGCTCATCGCCGACGAGCCGACCACCGCCCTCGACGTGACCGTCCAGGCGCAGATCCTCGACCTGATGCGCGACCTGCAGCGCGAGTTCGACTCCGCGCTGATCATCATCACCCACGACCTGGGCGTGGTGGCCGAGCTGTCCGACGACATCCTGGTCATGTACGGCGGCAAGTGCGTCGAGTACGGCACCGCCGAGGACGTCTTCTACCGCCCCGAGCACCCCTACACCTGGGGCCTGCTGGGCTCCATGCCACGCCTGGACCGGGAGGTCAGCGAGCGGCTGCTGCCGATCAAGGGCTCACCCCCCTCGCTGATCAACGTGCCGCCCGGCTGCGCCTTCCACCCCCGCTGCCCCTACGAGGAGCGCACGGACGGCAAGTCCAGGTCCGGGGTGCCCGAGCTGACCCAGACCGAAGGCGGCCACCTGGTGCGGTGCCACATGAGCAAGGACGAGCGGCGCGCCCTGTGGGAGAACGAGATCAAGCCAGTGCTGGAGAGCCAGTGACCGAGAACCGCAACGAGCCGCTGCTGTCCGTGCAGAACCTGGAGAAGCACTTCCCGGTGACCAAGGGCCTGCTCAAGCGGCAGGTCGCCGCCGTGAAGGCGGTCGACGGGATCAGCTTCGACGTGTTCAAGGGCGAGACGCTCGGCCTGGTCGGCGAGTCGGGCTGCGGCAAGTCCACCACCGGCCGGCTGGTCACCAGGCTGCTGGAGCCCACCCGCGGCAAGGTCGAGTTCCAGGGGCAGGACATCACCCACATGTCGCAGGGCAGGCTCAGGCCGCTGCGCCGCGACATGCAGATGATCTTCCAGGACCCGTACTCCTCGCTGAACCCCCGGCACACCGTCGGCACCATCGTCGGCGCGCCGTTCCGGATCCAGGGCGTGCAGACCGAGCACGGGACCAAGAAGGCCGTCCAGGACATCCTGGAGCTGGTCGGGCTGAACCCCGAGCACTACAACCGCTACCCGCACGAGTTCTCCGGCGGCCAGCGCCAGCGCATCGGCATCGCCCGCACGCTCGCGCTCAAGCCGAAGCTGATCATCGCCGACGAGCCGGTGTCGGCGCTCGACGTGTCGATCCAGGCGCAGGTCGTCAACCTGCTGGAGGACCTGCAGAACGAGCTCGACCTCACCTACGTGGTGATCGCGCACGACCTGTCGGTGGTGCGGCACATCAGCGACCGGGTCGCGGTCATGTACCTCGGCAAGATCGTCGAGATCGCCGACCGCAAGTCGCTGTACAGCTCGCCGATGCATCCGTACACCAACGCGCTGCTGTCGGCCGTACCCGTGCCGGACCCGAAGGTGCGCAGGGACCGCGAACGCATCCGGCTCACCGGCGACGTGCCGAGCCCGCTGAACCCGCCGCCCGCGTGCCGCTTCCACACCCGCTGCTGGAAGGCCCA
This sequence comes from Nonomuraea sp. NPDC046570, assembly GCF_040645915.1. Lineage (NCBI taxonomy): Bacteria > Bacillati > Actinomycetota > Actinomycetes > Streptosporangiales > Streptosporangiaceae > Nonomuraea > Nonomuraea sp. NPDC046570. The sequence goes on from NZ_JBEYZF010000012.1 coordinate 152,519, forward strand.
GGACATCTGCAAGACCGTCGAACCCCCGCTGCAGGACATGGCAGGCAACCACAAGGTCGCCTGCCACTTCCCGGAGAACCCCCCAGCCGCCTAGAGCCTCCCTGTACGGCAAGCCCTCCCGCCCGCCACCCTCCGCACGTGGCGGGCGCCCGTCCAGGGCCACGCTCCCCGAGCGCACGCGGCCGGGCACCCAACGGAAGGCGGAACCTCAGGACAGCGCGCCCGGTGTGATCAGGCCCGTCTCGTAGGCCAGGACGACCGCCTGGACGCGGTCGCGCAGGCCGAGCTTGGTGAGGACGTTGCCCACATGCGTCTTGACCGTGGTCTCGCTCACCACCAGCTTGGCGGCGATCTCCGCGTTCGACATCCCCTTGGCGATCAGCTTCAGCACCTCCAGCTCCCGCTCGGTCAGCCGGTCGAGCCGCGCCGGAGTGGTCTGCTGGTAGGCCGACGGCAGCTTGGCCGAGAACCGGTCCAGCAGCCGCCGGGTCACGCTGGGCGCCACGATCGCGTCGCCCGCCGCCACCACCCTGATCGCCTGCACCAGCTCGTCCGGCGGCACGTCCTTCAGCAGGAACCCGGACGCGCCCGAGCGCAGCGCCTCCACGATGTACTCGTCGAGGTCGAACGTGGTCAGCACCAGCACCTTGGGCACGTGCGCGCCGGCCGCCGCGTCGCGCACGATCCTGCGGGTCGCCTCGATGCCGTCGACGCCCGGCATGCGGATGTCCATCAGCACCACGTCCGGCAGCAGCGCCCGCGACTGCTCCTGCGCGCCGGTCCCGTCGCCGGCCTGGCCCACGACCGTGATGTCCGGCTCGGCCTCCAGGATCAGGCGGAACCCCGTGCGCAGCAGCGGCTGGTCGTCCACCAGCAGCACCCTGATCGTCATCGCCCGTCCATCCGGATCGCCGCTTCCTTGTCCGCCGCCCCGCCGCGGAGCGTCCTCAGCGGGAACGTCGCCCGCACCTCGAATCCGCCCCCAGTTCGTGGACCGATGCTCAGAATTCCACCATAGAGGGAGACACGTTCGCGAATGCCCACCAGACCGTGGCCGGTCCGCTCGGACGCCGGGCCAGGCCCCCGGCCGTCGTCCTCCACCTGCACGCGTAGCTCGCGCACCTCGTGGTGCACCCGCACCCACGCGCGCGCCCCCGGGCCCGCGTGCCGCAGGGTGTTGGTCAGCCCTTCCTGAACCAGCCGGTACGCGGCCAGGTCCAGCCCCGGCGCGAGCTGGCCCCGCTCGCCCTCGATCCACAGCTGGACGGCCAGGCCCGCCTCGCGCATCTGCTCCACCAGCGCGGGCAGGTCGCCGAGCCCCGGCTGCGGTCCCAACTCGGCCGGACGGGAGGGGGCGTCGGTGCGCAGCACGCCGACGATGTTGCGCATCTCGTTCATCGCCAGCCGCCCGGTCGTCTCGATCGCGGTCAGCGCCTCGCTCGCCACGGCCGGGTCGGAGTCGAGCACCTTGCGCGCGGCGGCGGCCTGCACGGTCATCACGCTCACGTGGTGGGCGACCACGTCGTGCAGCTCGCGGGCGATCCGGGAACGTTCCTCGGCCCTGGCCGCCCGGGTGTCGGCCTCCCTGGCGCGCTCCAGGCGGCTGGCCCGGTCCTTGAGCTCTTCCAGGTAGGCGCGGCGCAGCCGCAGCGTCCGGCCGGTGCCCCAGACGGTGAACGCCACCACCAGCACCACGAAGTGGTCCTCCCACGACGGCGACAGCGGCGCCAGCGCGGTGCCCACCGCGTACCCGGCGGCCACGACGGCGAACGCGCCGAGCGCCACCGCCAGCCCGCGGTGCGCGGCGACGCTGTAGAGCAGGATCAGGCCGGCCAGGCCGCTCAGGTTCGCGCCGTAGCCGAGCCCCGACATCAGCACGTCCGGCACCTGGGCCGCGCACAGCATGGCCAGCGGCCTGCGCCGGCGGAAGGCGACCGGCACCCAGCAGAGCGCGACCAGCGCGGCGCCCCCCGCGTCGGGGGCGCGCAGGGTGCCCGGGGGCGGGCCCAGGTCGGTCATGAACGGCGCCGGGTCGGAGCTGAGGAACAGCGCCACCGAGACGACGGCCAGGGACGCGGCCAGCAGCACGTCGTAGAACAGGGCTCGGTTGGTGCGCACCGCTTCAATGTAAGACCAGGTGAGAGCGGGAAGCCTCCTCCCTTGGGAGGATTAGAGCTCGTCCGTCGCGCTTCTCCGGCGGCTCCGCACCGTGTCCCCGGGCTGCCGCGCCGGCACCGGCGGGGGAGTGCCGCCGAACTCCGGGCACAGCTCCTTGTGGTCGCACCAGTCGCACAGCCGCGACGGCCTGGACCGCCACTCGCCCGACTCCAGCGCCCGCTCGATCGCCGTCCACAGCGCCTGCACCTTGCGCTCGGTGGCCACCAGGTCGGCCTCGTCGGGCGCGTACCGCAGCACCTCGCCGCCCCCGCCCAGGTAGACGAGCTGCAGCAGCCGCGGGATGCTACCGCGCAGCCGCCACAGCACCAGCGCGTAGAACTTCATCTGGAACAGCGCCTTGGCCTCGAAGTCGGGCCCCGGCGCGCTGCCGGTCTTGTAGTCGACCACCCGGACCTCGCCCGTCGGCGCCACGTCCAGCCGGTCGATGTAGCCGCGCAGCATCAGCCCGCCGGCCAGCACCGCCTCGACGTAGAGCTCCCGCTCGGCGGGCTCCAGCCGGGTCGGGTCCTCCAAGGTGAAGTAACGTTCCAGCATCGCCCGCGCCTGCCCCAGCCACGTCACCTGCTCGGCGTCGTCGGCGAACATCTCCCCGAAGGCGGGCTCCTCGGCCAGCAGCCGCTCCCACTGTGGCTCCAGCAACTCCAGCGCGGCCGCGACCGAGCGCCGCGGCGCGGGCAGGTCGTAGAGCCGCTCCAGGACCGCGTGCACCACCGTGCCGCGCACCGCCGCCTGCGACGGCTTCTCCGGCAGCCGGTCGATCACCCGGAAGCGGTAGAGCAGGGGACAGGTCATGAAGTCGCCCGCCCGGGAGGGGGAAAGGGCTCCGATGATCACGGGTTCGGTCAACGTCATGTCCCTCACCGTAGGTCAAGGGGGCGACAGAATGGCCCTCGGAAAACAGGATCGCCCGTGCCGCCGCGTAGCATCAAGGCAGTCGGCCCCTTCGGGGACAGGTAAGGAGTGGTGAGTGAGCGCCGAGAGTCCACGCCAGGAATTCTCCGGCATCCGGATGGGCAGGCCGTTCGGCATCCCGGTCTATGTCTCGTGGACCTGGTTCATCGTCGCGGCGTTCATCACCTGGATGTTCGGCGACGTCGTCCGCGGCATGCTGCCCGAGCTGAGCGCCACCGTCGCCTACGCCGTGGCGTTCGTCTTCGCCGTGCTGCTCTACCTGTCGGTGCTGCTGCACGAGCTGGCCCACTGCGTGGTCGCCAAGATGTACGGCCTGCCGGTCCGCAAGATCACCCTCTACCTTCTCGGCGGCGTCTCGGAGATCGAGAAGGAGCCGCAGACGCCCGGCCGGGAGTTCCTCGTCGCCGCGGCCGGCCCGCTGCTGTCGCTGTCGCTGGCCGGTGGCGGCCTGCTCGCCGACCTGTTCCTGGTCACCGGCGGTGGCATCCCCCAGGTGCTGATCCTGCAGCTCTGGGTGGCCAACCTGATCGTCGGCGTCTTCAACCTGCTGCCCGGCCTGCCCCTCGACGGCGGCCGGATGCTGCGCGCCGGTGTGTGGAAGCTGACCAGCAGCCCCAGCTCGGCCACCATCGTGGCCGCGTGGGCGGGCCGCATCCTGGCGGTGGTCATCATCGTGGCGCCGTTCGCGCTGGCGATGATGAGCGGCCAGCCGGTCGACGAGCGCCAGCTCCTGTGGTCGGTGGTGCTGGCCGCCTTCATCTGGATGGGCGCCTCCCAGTCGCTGCGGGTGGCCAAGGTCCGCGCCCGCATCCCCAGGGTCAACGCCAGGGCGCTGGCACGCAGGGCGGTCGGCGTGACCGCCGAGACGCCGCTGTCCGAGGCGCTGCGCCGGGCCGGCGAGGCGCGGGCCGGAGCGATGGTGGTGGTCGACCACGAGGGCCGGCCGGTGGCGCTCGTCCACGAGTCGGCCGTCGAGGCCACTCCCGAGCACCGCAGGCCGTGGGTCACCGCCGGGTCCATGTCCCGCGCGCTTGAGCCCTCCCTGGTGCTGTCGGCCGACCTGACGGGCGAGGCGCTCATCGACGCGATGCGCGAACACCCCTCCGGCGAGTACCTGCTCGTCGAGCGCGGCGGCGAGATCTACGGGGTGCTGTCGACCGCGGACGTCAACCGCGTCTTCAGCGGAGTCTGACGCTGAGCGGTTTGTCCTACTCGTCTTCGCAGCGCGCCGCGACTACGCTCATGGGTAATTGATCAGGTAGTTGTCGCACCCCAGGGACGCACGCATTGGCTCACATGCCGCAGGCGGGTTCGAGGCGAGGACCGCGGACCGATACTGTTCCTCCTCGTCTGGGTAAGCGTATGGCTGGTGGCGGACGGGGTCGGCGCGGGCTCACAAGACCCGCCGGCGTTTCCGGGGAGGGAGAGTTCTGTGGCTGAGCAGGGCTACGGGGTGGTGCGACCGCTTCCGGGCAGCGGACTGGTCGCCCGCATGGGCGGACTGTTGCTGGTGTGCGACGGGGCGGAGGCGGCCGGCGGCGACCTGCTCGAGGCGCTGCGCGAGACCGCGGCCTCCGGCGGCGACGGCAGGGCCCTGGCCCGGCGCGCGGCCCAGGTCCTCGCCAGGACCATGACCGGTGAGCCGGCCTCCTGCGCGGTGGCGGGGCCCGCGCAGGGCGGCGTGGCCGTGCTGGTCAGCGGATCGGCCTCGGCGACCGTCACCTCCGGCGACGGCGAGACCCGCCTGGCCGGCAGCGACTCGCTCACCTGGACCGACCGGCTCGTGCACGGCCCGCTGCAGCGGGTGGAACTGCGCCTGCCCGACGCCGGCCAGGCGCACCCGGCGGTCCGCCTCGACGGCGGCGTCGTGGTCGGCGGCGGCGTCCAGTGCGACTTCGCCGAGAGCGGCGGCGTCCAGGCCCGGCCGATGACCGCCGAGCTGCCCTCCACCGCCTTTCACATCGAGCCCGGCATGCTGCCGCCCCGGCAGGAGCAGCACGCGCAGCCGGGCCCCGCGCCCCAGCCGGTCCACGAGCACGTCCCCGTCCAGCAGCCGCCGCCCTACCCCATGCAGGGCGCCCCCTCGGGCCCGCAGGTGCCGCACCCCGCGCCCGAGCCGCAGGGCCCGCCGTCCGAGCCGCTGCCGCCCATCGGCCACGGCCCCGGACACGGTCCCGGGCCGGCCTCGGCCCCGATGCCGCACATGGGGCCCGGGCCGACGCCGTTCGAGCACGGCCCGACGCCGTTCGAGCACGGCCCGACGCCGTACGACCACGGCCCGACGCCGTTCGACCAGGGCCACTCGCCGTTCGACCAGGGCCCGCCGCCGTATGACGAGCGGCCGCCGCTCTTCGACGACCGGCCGCAGGGCGGCACCGGGCCCGACCACCCGTTCCCGTCGCCTCCCGAGCAGCGCGAGGCGCCTCCCGAGCACGGCGACGACCGGCCGGGCGTGTTCGGCGTCGACTGCAAGAACGACCACTTCAACGACCCCCGCGCCCCCTACTGCGCGGTCTGCGGGATCGAGCTGGTGCAGCGGACCGCCGTGCCGTACAAGGGGCCGCGCCCGTCGCTCGGCGTGCTGCTGCTCGACGACGGGATGGCGCTGCCGCTGGAGAGCGACTACCTGCTCGGCCGCGACCCCGACCGGGCGCCCGAGGTGGCCGGCGGCACGGCCAGGCCCGCCAAAGTGACCAGCCCCGACGGCTCGGTCTCGCGCCGCCACCTGCGCGTCGCGCTCGACGGCTGGGACGTCAACCTGGTCGACCTCGGCTCGGTCAACGGCACCCAGATCCAGCCCCCCGGTGACCCCAACTTCTACGACATCCCCCCGAACGAGGCGGTCACCATAGCCCCGGGCACCACGGTCCGCATCGGCGTCTCCCGCACCATGCGCTACGAGGCCCACCGAGGCTGACCCCCGATCCGGTACTGCATGCCCCGGCGGGGCCCCACCACGGTCCCCGGCGCGCGCGGGCCCAGCCGGCCCTACGGGCCGCCGCCACCCTGGCGAGGTCCGTGTGCCGTCACGTCACACGGCCGGGCCGGTCACCCGCCTCATTGGAACCGGTTGAGCGCCTTGGCCAGTTCGGCGGGGCTGTTGACGCCGAGCTTCCAGTAGACCTGGTTGCGGTGGTTCATCGCCGTGCGCATCGCGATGCCCAGCCGCAGGCCGATCTCCCGGTGCGAGTGCCCGGCCGCGGTGAGCTGCGCGACCTGCAGCTCCCTGCCCGTGAGGTCGGGCGCGGCCAGCCCGCGCAGCGCCGGCGTGTCCGGCCCCTGGCAGGCCCCGGCCAGCGACCACGCCTCCGTGGCGGCCGCCCGCGACGCCCGGTCGCCCTTGGTCCGCAGCAGCAGCGCGGCGGCCTGGGCGGCGGCCTCGGCGGCGTGCAGGCGCAGGCCGAGCGCGTCGAAGGCGGACGCGACCTCCAGCAGCCGGCCCGGATCGGCCTCCGTCAGCGCCCTGGCGTGCCGGGCGGCCAGCCCGACCCGCGGGCCGTCATGCTCGGCGGACAGCTCCTCCAGGCGGTTGACGGCCGCGGCGGGGGCGCCCAGCCGTACCGCGTCGTGCAGGGCCACCGCCTCGAAGGCGGACAGGCCTGCCTCGCGGCAGTCGGCAGCTGCGGCCAGCGCCAGCCGGGCCGCGCCGCCGGTCTCGCCCGAGGCTGCGGCGATCCACACCCGGGCCAGCGCCACCCAGCGCATGTACGCCGTCCAGGTGGCCCGGTTGCGGGCCAGCGACGCCTCCAGGGTCTGCCGGGCCGCCGCGGCCTCGCCGCGCAGCGCCTGGACCGCCGCGTAGGCGCCCATGCAGCCGCCCACGGTCAGCGCGGTCTCGTGGTGGGCGGGCGCGTGCAGGATCAGCAGCGCGGCGCCGAGCTGGCCGCGCAGCGTGGCGGCGTGCCCCCGGGCCAGCGCCAGACTGCCCTCGCCGCGCGACCAGCCGCGCTGACCGGCCAGCGCGGATCGCATGGAGGCGATCGCCTGGTCCATCACGGACAGGTCGCCGGAGAAGTAGCCGCACATCGACCACGTCGAGTGCAGCGGCGAGACCAGCGCGGGGATCTCGTCACGCCAGGCGGCGGCGTCCGCGAGCGCCTCCTGGACCAGAGCGGCCGCCTCGGTCGTACGCCCGGCGTAGCAGAGGGCCAGGGCGCGTGAGCTGAGCGTCTGGGCGCGCAGCGCCGGGCTCAGGTGCTGCGCCAGCAGCTCGCCGCTGAGCCTGAGAGCGTCGCCTGGCCTGGCCGCCGAGGCGGTGAGGCTCAGCCGCTGCACGGCCACCTTGCGGCGCAGCGAGGGGTCGTTCAGCTCCTTCTGGGAGCAGGCCAGCAGATCGAGGGCGTCGCCGAGGCGGTCCATTCCCCAGGCCAGGTTGCTCGCCCTGGCCAGCGTCAGCCTGCTCGAGGTCGGCTCGTCGGCCGGTTCGGGGGTCGAGTCGAGCAGCGTGCGCGCCCGGTCGGGCTGCTGGGCGTAGTCGAGTACGGTGGCCAGCTGGATGGCCGCGGGCACCCCGCCGCCCGCCTCCACCGCGGCCTCGGCCAGCCGGATCGCCAGCGGGTAGTCGTGGGCCGACCAGGCCAGCCCGCAGGCCGCCAGCAGCGGCTCCGGCGCCGCGCCGAGCCCGCCGGCCAGCCGCCACACGGTCACCCGCAGCCGGTCCTCCCGCCGCCGCAGCCCCGAGGACTCCAGCGCGGCCACCAGGTCGGCGTGCCGCCGCCGGCGGCGCAGCTCGGGGCAGCGCTCGCGGGACACCTCGCCGTACAGCGGGTGGCCGAGCCTGGCGACCTCGCGGCGCCGCTCGATCCTGACCCTGATCAGGCCGCGCTCCTCGGCCTCCAGCACCGCCTGCTCCGAGCAGAGCGCGCTCAACGCGCGGGCGCCGATCGGCTCGGCGAAGGCGGTGTACTCCAGCACGTCCTTCAGCTCCGGCGACAGCGCGCCGATCCGCTCGTGGATCAGGTCCACCAGGCGGGGGGCGAGCGGTGGGTCGCCGGTGAGCTTCCACATGCCGTGGATCGGGCTGAGCGCCCCGGAGGCGCGCGCCGCGCCCACCACCTCGTACAGGAACAGCGCGTTGCCCTCGGTGATGTCGGCCAGCCTGCGTACGGTCGCGTCGTCGGGCTGGCCGCCCAGCGCGGCGGTGAGCACCGCGGTGATGTCCTCGTCGCTGAGCGGGTCGGCGTCGAAGCGGCGGACGTGGCCGTCGCGCCACAGTGTGGTGACCGTGTCAGGGGCCTCCTCGCCGCTGCGCAGCGTGCCGACGAGCCTGGCCTGCCGGGTACGCACCAGCGAGGCGATCACCTCGGCGGAGTGGCTGTCGAGCAGGTGGGCGTCGTCGACGGCCAGCACCAGCACCCGGCCGCGGGCGTGCGCGAGCAGTTCCTCGCCCGCCCAGCGCAGCGTGTTGACCAGGTGCGGCGGCTGGTGGCGGGGGATCAGGTCGGCGAGCGCGCCGTTGGGGATGGCGCTGGCCGCCTTGGTCGCCCTGATCCGCAGCAGCGTCACCTTCAGCGGGTTGAACCTGGTGAGCGCCTCACCGGCCAGCCTGCTCTTGCCGATCCCGGCGGGACCCGCGACGAGCACGCCCTGCGCCGTGGGGTCGCGGGCGAGCCTGACCACGTCCTCGAGATCCTGCGTGCGGCCGGCGAACGGCCAGCTTTTCATGGCGGCCTCCCCTTGGGGAAAATCGTATGCCCTTGAGACCTATTTCGTGATCGTCTATGTTCCTTCTGTGGTGCGATGGGGCGCGAAATTCGACGTTGATTGCCCGGCTTGTGGTCGCCCCACTGTCGCACGCGAGCCCGACGGGCTCCACCGGGTTTTCCTGCCGGCCGCCCTGCGGCCCTATTCGCTGGCCGTCTGCCAGAGCTGCGGGCAGGCCCTGCTGCTCGAACCGGAGAGCGAGGCGCCCGACACCGATCCCGAGGAACTGCCCGCCGGAGCCGCCCGGGTGCTGTGGCCCTCGGCCTGGCGGCCGATCGCCGCCGAGGTGCCACCGGTCGTCGGACAGGAGCTCACCCGCGCGCGCGAGTGCCTGTCGACGGGCTCGCCCTCCTCGGCCGTCCTGCACGTACGGCGCCTGCTGGAGGCGGTCTGCCAGGACCACGGCGTCCGGGGCAGGACGCTCTTCCACGCGCTGGGCGAGCTGCGCCGCCGCGGCCACATCGACGCCTGGCTGCTCACCTGGGCCGAGGAGCTGCGCGAGCTCGGCAACGAGGCCGCGCACCTGGGCTCGGGCGGCCGGGCCGCCCTGGGCAGGCGGGAGGCGATCGACGCGGTCGAACTGGCCGAAGCATTCGTCGACTACCTTTACGTCTTTTCCCGTAAATATCACGAGTTTCAGGTACGGCGCGGCATCACCAAACCCAATAAATCCCGAAATAAGATTATCGAGACCCCGGCGATGCGTATTCTTCGCAAATCGGGAATCGCCTTCACGGTCCATCCGCATCCCCACGATCCGGCCCACACCAAATCACGCGCCGCCGTCGCCGCCGAGCTAGGCTTCCCGCCCGGGCGCATGCTCAAAGCCGTCGTCGTCCACCTCGGCGAGCAGGTCGCGCTCGCCATCGCCCCGATCGGCGACCTGATCGACGAGCGGGCCGTCGCCGCCACGTTCGGCGTCCCCGCCGCCAGGGTCGCCGACCTGTCGGAGGTGGGCAGGCTCGCCGAGGCCATCGCCGCCGAGATCGTCAGCCCCGTCGCCCTGCCGTACCTGCCGGCCGTTCTGGAACGCGGTCTGGCCGGCGCGCCCACCGTCTGCCTGTCCAGCGGGCGGCACGGGCTGGAGCTCGAACTGGCCACGGCCGACCTGCTCAAGGTCACCTCGGCCAGGACCGCCGCCATCGTCAAGTGAGGACCACCGGATGACCGTCGCCGCCTTCGAGGCCGACCACGACGACCTGCTCTCCCTCAGCGACTGGCTGCACGACGCCGACGGCCTGCGCGGGCGGGTGACACTGGAGCACCGCCCGCCCGCCCCGGGCCTCATGGGCGGCGGGCCGCCCGCGCTGCTCGTCGCCGTCGACACCGGCCAGGCGGCCTCGGCCCTGGTCAAGACCGTGGAGTTCTGGTTGCGCCTGCGCGGCAGGGACATCGCGCTCCGGGTCCGCGTCGGCGAGGACTACAGCGAGATGGACCTGCGTGCCGGGGGCGACCCGACAGCCGTGCTGCGGCAGGTGGAGACGCTGCTGCGCAACGCCCTGGCCGCCGCCGGAGAATGAGCGCCTACTTCGCCTCCGGGCGCAGGCGCAGCCACTCCACATCGTCCGCCCAGCTGCCGTCCTCGCGCGGGAACAGCTCCCTGACCACGTACTCCCGGCTGAACCCGGCCCGTTCCAGCACCCGCTGGGAGGCCAGGTTGCCGACGTCGGTGCCCGCGACGATCCGGTGCAGGGCCGTGTTCTCGAACGCCCAGGCCACCAGCATCCGCACCGCGCGCGTCATCAGCCCCTTCCCCCGGAAGTCAGGCATCAGCGAGTAGCCGACCATCGCCTGGCCGAACACCGGCACCACCTGCGAGAGCTGCAGGTGCCCGGCGAACGCGCCGCTCTCCTCCTCGCGCAACGACACCTCCAGCCGCTGCCCCGACAGCCACCACCACCCGGTGTGCCGGCAGCGCTGCTCGTCCTCCTCCGGCGTGGTCGGCGGGCCCAGGGTGTACGCGGACACGCTCGGCACGGCCAGCATCCGGCTGAAGTCGGCCGCGTCCCCGACCGTCATCGGCGCCAGCCGCACCACCCCGTCCGACAGGTACCCGTCGGCGAAGAACGGCAGGTACGGCTCGAACACCGCCTCGCCCTCCCCGGCCAGCCTGCCGAAGCTCACCAGGTCGGCCCTGCGCCCGTCCCGCAAAGTCCTGGCCCGCCGCAGCCGCCCCTCCTGGGTGAACCCGGCAGCGTACGCGACCCGGAGGCTGGCCAGGTTCTCCAGCTCGGCCAGCAGCTCCACCCGGCCCACCCCGTGCCCGAAGGCCCAGTCCGTCACCGCCCGCGCCGCGGTCGTGGCCACGCCCCTGCCGCGCGCCCACGGCGCCACGGCGTACCCGATCTCGACGTTCCCCCGCACGTCGGGCGGGCGCAGCCCGATCGAGCCGAGAAACCCGCCGTCGGCGCCGGTGACGGTGAACTCGGCCCCGCCGTCCCGCCACTTCGCCTCGGCCGTCCTCAGGTAGTCGCGCGCGTCCTGCGCGGTGTACGGCACGGGCAGCTCCGGCAGGAACCGCACCGTCTCGGGATCGGCGCACGCCCGCACCTGCGCCTCGACGTCGCGCTCGGCGGGAGGGCGCAGGATCAGGGGACCGGTGGAGATGACCTCGCGGGGAAACATGTCCCCATTGCTATCAACGACCGCCGCCCCGCCGCGAGCCCGAATCGACCGGCTCGCACCCGCGGGCCTGGGACACTCCGGATTCCCCCTATCCTTTCCGCCATGGGTTTTCGCAGGCACGGGCCGTTCACGGTGGGGGACCAGGTGCAGCTCACCGACCCCAAGAACAAGCGTCACACGATCACGCTGAAGGAGGACGGGGTCTTCCACACGCACAAGGGCGGGATCCCGCACAGCGACCTGATCGGCCAGCCCGAGGGCTCGGTGGTCCGCTCCTCCGGCGGCACCCAGTACCTCGCCTTCCGCCACCTGCTGCAGGACTACACGCTGTCCATGCCGCGCGGCGCCGCGGTGATCTACCCCAAGGACTCCGCGCAGATCGTCGGCATGGCCGATATCTTCCCCGGCGCCCGGGTGATCGAGGCCGGCGTCGGCTCCGGCGCGCTGACCTGCTTCCTGCTGCGCGCGGTCGGCGCCGAGGGCAAGGTGACCTCCTACGAGCGGCGTGAGGAGTTCGCCGACGTGGCCCGCAAGAACGTCGAGAAGTTCTACGGCGGACCGATGGACAACTGGCGCCTGGTCGTCGGCGACCTGGTCTCGGCCATCGACGAGGCCGACGTCGACCGCGTCATCCTCGACATGCTGGCCCCCTGGGAGTGCGTCGACGTCGTCGCCAAGGCTCTCACACCGGGCGGCGTGATCTGCTGTTACGTGGCCACCACGACCCAGTTGTCGAAGACCGTGGAATGCATCAGGGAGCACGGGAGTTTCACCGAGCCCCATGCGTGGGAGACCCTGGTTCGCGACTGGCATGTCGAAGGGCTCGCCGTACGTCCGGATCACCGGATGATCGGGCACACCGGGTTCCTCGTCACGGCCCGCCGCATGGCGGACGGCGTGACGCCCCCGCCGCGCCGCAGACGTCCGAAGGGGAGCACCGAGGAAGTATGACAACTCAGCCACGGTGGTGCGTTGGTGTGTGACACGGGAACAGATCACCGTGTTCATACGCTGGGAGTGCTAAACGCACTAATAGGGACTATTCATCAAATACTGAACGTCACTCTACGAACACTGCCCGGCCAGGTTACGGAAGGGCCCGAGATAGGTAAGGTCCTAAGTAGTCGCCCTCGACTGGGAAGGAGGTGACGGGGCGTGGCAGCTCGCGATGATGCTGAGGCTCGGGCCGCGCAGCGCGAACGGGAGGTCGCTGATCTCACAACACAGATCTCCTTCCTCCAGGAGGAGATCACAGCGCTGCGTCGGAAGCTGGCCGAGTCCCCCCGTCAGGCCAGAGTCCTCGAAGAGCGTCTCCATGAGGTACAGGCCAATCTGGCAGCCGTGACCGGCCAGAACGAGCGCCTGGTGGCCACTCTCAAGGAGGCCAGAGACCAGATCGTGGCACTCAAGGAGGAGGTCGACCGGCTGGCGCAACCGCCGTCCGGGTTCGGCATCTTCCTCGAGGCCAGGGAAGACGGCACGGTGGAGATCTTCACCGGCGGCCGCAAGCTCCGGGTCAACGTCAGCCCGGCCGTCGACGTCGACGGCATGCGGCGTGGCCAGGAGGTCATGCTCAACGAGGCGTTCAACGTCGTCGAGGCCCTCGGCTACGAAGAGCTCGGCGAGATCGTGATGCTCAAGGAGCTGCTCGAGGACGGGCAGCGTGCCCTGGTCATCTCCCACGCCGACGAGGAGCGCGTCGTCCGCCTGGCCGAATCGCTGCTCGACCAGCCGATCCGCGCCGGAGACTCACTCCTGCTCGAACCCCGCTCGGGCTACGTCTACGAGCGCATCCCCAAGTCCGAAGTCGAAGAGCTCGTCCTGGAAGAGGTCCCCGACATCTCCTACGAGGAGATCGGCGGCCTCATGCGGCAGATCGAGCAGATCAGGGACGCCATCGAGCTGCCCTACCTGCACGCCGACCTGTTCCGCGAGCACAAGCTCAGGCCCCCCAAGGGCGTTCTGCTGTACGGCCCGCCCGGCTGCGGCAAGACGCTCATCGCCAAGGCCGTCGCCAACTCCCTGGCCAAGCAGGTCGCGGAGAAGACCGGCCAGTCCGGCAAGAGCTTCTTCCTCAACATCAAGGGCCCCGAGCTGCTCAACAAGTACGTCGGCGAGACCGAGCGGCACATCCGCCTGGTCTTCCAGCGCGCTCGTGAGAAGGCCTCCGAGGGCACCCCCGTGATCGTGTTCTTCGACGAGATGGACTCGATCTTCCGTACCCGAGGCTCCGGCGTCTCCTCCGACGTCGAGAACACCATCGTCCCCCAGCTGCTGTCGGAGATCGACGGCGTCGAGGGCCTGGAGAACGTCATCGTCATCGGCGCCTCCAACCGCGAGGACATGATCGACCCGGCGATCCTGCGGCCCGGCCGCCTGGACGTCAAGATCAAGATCGAGCGGCCCGACGCCGAGGCCGCCAAGGACATCTTCTCCAAGTACCTCATCAGCGAGCTCCCCCTGCATCCTGACGACGTCAGCGAGCACGAGGGATCCCGCGAGTCCACGATCCACGGCATGATCCAGAGCGTCGTCGAGCGGATGTACACCGAGAGCGAGGAGAACCGCTTCCTCGAGGTGACCTACGCCAACGGCGACAAGGAAGTCCTGTACTTCAAGGACTTCAACTCCGGCGCCATGATCCAGAACATCGTGGACCGGGGCAAGAAGATGGCCATCAAGCAGTTCCTCGAGACCGGGCAGAAGGGCCTGCGGGTGCAGCACCTGCTCGCCGCCTGCGTGGACGAGTTCTCCGAGAATGAGGACCTGCCCAACACCACCAACCCCGACGACTGGGCCCGCATCTCCGGCAAGAAGGGCGAGCGGATCGTGTACATCCGCACCCTTGTCTCCGGCAAGCAGGGCACCGAGGCCGGCCGCTCGATCGACACGGTCGCCAACACCGGCCAGTACCTGTAGAACCAACGCGAGGACCGTGCGGCCACCGGCCACACGGTCCTTCCGTTGTCCTGGCCGCAGGATGCGGTATCTGCGACTTGGACCCGCGCTTCGGATCCGCGACGTAGCACCGAAGTCTGCGCCTCAGGCACGCCCACGACTTAGGCCTGCGACTCGTATCCATGACCCAGGCTCGCGACCCGATCCGAATGCTGGGCTGCTGGCCGGCGATGCAACGATTCGATGGCATGGTGGGCACCAGTTGGACAGGGCGTTGGGTTGTGTGCTCGCAGGCTCGACAGCGTAGATATCCGGTCGTTTCGGGCACCAGCCCGTGAAGTCCGTCGGACAGGCACACGGTGGGCACGCCGGCCAGGCCGCGTTCCAAGACGGCCGGCAGGTACGGCACGGTCACCCCTGCCTTGGACGACCTGCCTTGGACGACCTGCCTTGGATCGGCCCGTTTTGGACCGGCCCAATTTGGGACCGACCTGCCTTGGACCGAGTCGGGAGGTGCCCTCTCGTCCTGCCTTCCCGCAGTCGCGCCGCAGGAGCAGGGCTGCGGTCACTCTTCTCTTCTGTATGCCGCCGTCTCCGACGGCTGCCTGCCCCGCTCCCTGACGGTGTGTCGAAGCCGCTCGCCTGATTCGACGGCGAACGCGCAGCGGCCCGCACCGCCATACTGCGGGAAGGCCGGACGACGCACCGCGCCGGGACCTCGCGCGAACCTCGGCCACCTTCCACGAACGCCGTTTGCCGCGAGACGCACGCCATCGCCTGGCCGCCGACCCACTCGACGTCAGCCTGGGGAGCGGGCCGACTGGTCGGGCGGCAAGGTCGGCTGACGTCTGGTGGGGGTCGCCCAGCAAGGCGGGGTCGGCGGCAAGGCAAGGCAAGGTTGGGTGGCGAGGCAAGGTCGGGTGGCGGAGTCAGGTGGTAGGGGCGGCTGACGGAGTCAGGCGGTGAGGTGGGTGGCGAGGTCGGGTGGGGTGTCATGGACGGCTGAATGTTGACCCTCTGGCGTTGTGCGGCTTCTAGGGCGGGGTCGGTTTTCACTCGTCGGCGACATGGGGAGCGGGCTGGGAGGGGCGGGGGTTGGTTCAGGTCAGGTGATTTCGACGCTTTCCAGGAGGCCCAAGGCGTCGGGGACCAGGACGGCCGCCGAGTGGTAGGTGGTCAGCAGGTAGGACATGACCGCCTGGTCGTTGATGCCGTCGAAGCGGACCGACAGACCCGGTTCGCACTCGTCCGGCAGGCCCGTACGACGCAGCCCGATCACGCCCTGGTCCTCGGTGCCCAGCCGCATCGCCATGATCGAGGTCAGCCCCTGCTCGCTGATCGGGATCTTGTTGCACGGCAGCACCGGCAACCCCCGCCACGCGATCACCGTCCCGCCGGGTACCACGGTGGTCTGCGGATACACCCCGCGGGCGTTGCACTGCCGGGCGAACGCGGCGATCGCTTTCGGGTGCGCCAGGAAGCAGTGCGTCTTGCGGCGGCGGCTCAGCAGTTCGTCGAGGTCGTCGGGGGTGGGGGGTCCGGTGCGGGTGTGGATGCGCTGTTTGAGGTCGGCGTTGTGCAGGAGGCCGAAGTCGCGGTTGTTGACGAGTTCGTCTTCCTGGCGTTCGCGTAGTGCTTCGATGGTGAGGCGGAGTTGTTGTTCGATCTGGTTCATCGGTTCGTTGTAGAGGTCGGCGACGCGGGTGTGGACGCGCAGGATGGTCTGGGCGACGCTGAGTTCGTACTCGCGGGGTTTGAGTTCGTAGTCGACGAATGTGCCGGGCAGTACCGCCTCGCCGACGTGGCCCGCGGCCAGCGCGATCGCCGCCTCGCCGTACTTGTTCTGCGCCGGGTGTGATCCGGACGCCCGCGCCTCCAGGTGCGCGCGCAGCTCGGGGGATCGGGTGAGGAGGTCGCGCAGCGCCCCGGCGCCGAGCACGAGCACGGTGCAGCCGGTGATCGCCCGCAGCGTGAACTCCCAGGTGCCCTCCTCGCCGGTGAGCACCTCGTCGCCGAGGTGGTCGCCGTCGGCGAGGCGGCCGAGGTCCGCCTCCGCGTCGTAGGCGCCCGGCGCGATCTTGCTCACCTTGCCGTGCGCGATCAGCACCACCTCGTTCCGCGGCGCCCCCGCCTCGACGATCGCCTCGCCCGGCTGGAACTCCCGCTGCGTGAACAGCCCGGACAGCGCCGCCAGCGCGTCGGCTCCGTCGAATCCGCGCAGCGCCGGCAGCTCGGTCAGCTCGCCGGGGATCACCCTGACCGCGGCGCCGGTCTGGGTGAAGCTCACCCGCCCGTCGCCCACCTGGTAGCTGAGGCGGCGGTTGACCCGGTAGACGCCGCCGACCGCCTCCACCCACGGCAGTACGCGCAGCAGGTGGCGGGGGGTGATCTCGCGCATCTGCGGCACCGATTTGGTGGTCTCGGCGAGATTGCGCGCGGCGGCTGTACTCAGGCTGAGCTGATCCGTCACAGGGACACTCCGTTGTTCAGGTAGTAGGGCAGCCGCCACGGCACGTGCGGCAGGGGAAAACGCGGGTCCCGCCCGCCGGGGACGGGCAGGCGGGAGTCCGTGGCGCGGTCGTCAGCCGATCTCGACGCTCTCCAGGATGCCGAGCGCGTCCGGCACCATGACGGCCGCCGAGTAGTAGGTCGTCACCAGGTAGTTGATGACGGCCTGGTCGTTGATGCCCATGAAGCGGACCGACAGGCCGGGCTGGTACTCGTCCGGCAGGCCCGTACGGTGCAGGCCGATCACGCCCTGGGACGCCTCGCCGACCCGCATCGCCATGATCGACGTCACCCCGCGGTCACTGACCGGGATCTTGTTGCACGGCAGCACCGGGATGCCCCGCCAGGCCGGGACGCTCTGCCCGAGCACCTCCACCGCCTGCGGGTACAGACCGCGGGAGTTGCACTCGCGGGCGAACGCGGCGATCGCCTTCGGGTGCGCCAGGATGACCGCCGGGTCCTTCCAGACCTTGGCCAGCAGCTCGTCGAGGTCGTCGGGGGTGGGGGGTCCGGTGCGGGTGTGGATGCGCTGTTTGAGGTCGGCGTTGTGCAGGAGGCCGAAGTCGCGGTTGTTGACGAGTTCGTCTTCCTGGCGTTCGCGTAGTGCTTCGATGGTGAGGCGGAGTTGCTGTTCGATCTGGTTCATCGGTTCGTTGTAGAGGTCGGCGACGCGGGTGTGGACGCGCAGGATGGTCTGGGCGACGCTGAGTTCGTACTCGCGGGGTTTGAGTTCGTAGTCGACGAACGTGCCGGGCAGTACCGCCTCGCCGACGTGGCCCGCGGCCAGCGCGATCGCCGCCTCGCCGTACGTGTTCTGCGCCCGCTCAGGACCGCTGGCCTCCCGCTCCAGATGCTCGCGTAGCGCGGGCTCGCGTTCCAGCAACTGCCGGAACGCCTCGGCCGGCATGACCAGCACCGTGCCCGCGGTCACCGCCTTCGCGGTGAAGTCCCACGGCCCCTCACGGCCCAGCAGCACCTGCTCGCCCAGATAGTCGCCGTCCGCCAGCACGCCCAGCGCGGCCTCGTTGTCGTAGGCGCCCGGTACGACCTTGCTCACCTTGCCGTGCGCGATCAGCACCACCTCGTTCCGCGGCCTGCCCGCAGAGACGATCACCTCGCCCGGCTGGAACTCCCGCTGCGTGAACAGGCCCGACATCGCCGCCAGCGCGTCGGCGTCGTCGAAGCCGTGCAGCGGGGGCAGCTCCGCCAGCTCGCCAGGGATCACCCGGATGTCGGCGCCCGTCGAGGTGAACGTGACCCTGCCGTCGCCCACCGCGTACGTCAGGCGGCGGTTGACCCGGTAGACGCCACCGATGGCCTCCACCCACGGCAGCACCCGCAGCAGGTGCCGTGAGGTGATCTCCTGCATCTGCGGCACGGACTTGGTCGTCGTCGCCAGGTTCCGTGCCGCCGCCGTGCCAAGGCTCAGCTGCGACTGGCCGTCGGGGAGAGTTGCCTCCGTCATGTACGAACCACCCATCTTCTCAGGTTGTTTTTTGCCTAGCGGTCGCGATGGGCCAGACGCTCGGCCAGAGCCGTCAGCGCCTGCTCGGCCGCCGGATCCAGCCGGGCCCCGCCGAGGACGCCGAGGGCCTCGCCGACGCGCTCACCGATCAGCGCCTCGACGTGCGCCAGGGCGCCGGTCCTGACCACGATCTGCCGTAGCTCCGCCGCGCGTTCCTCGGTCAGGTCCGCGTTGCCGTGCCACGCCTTCAGGTGGGCCACATCGCGGGGAGAGGCGTGACCGAGGGTGTGCGCGATGAGCACCGTGTGCTTGCCCTCGCGCAGGTCGTCCAGCGCCGACTTGCCGGTCGCCACCGGGTCGCCGAACATGCCGAGCACGTCGTCGCGCAGCTGGAAGGCCTCGCCTAGCGGCACGCCGAACCCGGAGTAGACCTCCAGCAGCGCCGGATCCGCACCGGCCAGCGCGCCGCCGATCTGCAGCGGGCGCTCCACGGTGTACTTGGCGGTCTTGAAGCGGACCACCTCCAGCGCCTGCCGTACCGTCATCTGCTCGCGTTCGCCGGCCAGGACGTCCAGGAACTGGCCGGTGATCACCTCGCCGCGGAGCGCGTTGAACAGCCGCTGCGCGGCCCGCAGCCGGTACTGCTGCACGCCGCAGCCGGCCAGCAGCTCCTCCGACCAGGCCAGCGCCAGCACCCCTAACAGGATCGCCGCGGACTGCCCGAAGCCGTCGGAGCGCCCCGCCGCGAGATCGCGGTGCAGTGTCGGACGGCCGCGGCGCAGCGCGCTGCCGTCCATGATGTCGTCGTGGATGAGCAGGCCCGCGTGGCACAGCTCCAATGCCGTGCAGGCCGAAATGATCTCCTCGCTGTCGGCGCCGCCCGCGCCTCGCCACCCCCAGTAGCAGAGCAGCGGCCGCAGCCGTTTGCCGCCGGTCAGCACGAACGCGCGCAGCGCCCGGTGCGCCGCCTCCACGTCCGGGTCGGAGACCACGGCCTGGTGCGCGTCGAGGAATGTCGCGAGCCGCCGGTCGACGCGCCGCCGCACGTCGTCTGACACCTGGTCGGCCGGCCGCCGTACCAGTTCGGCGGTCATCGTCGACTCTGTCTTTGCAGCAAATTGCCTCCCCCTTGAAGTCGCCACGCAGAGTGTGATCCGAATTGCTCTGTGTAGTCAAGGGCTCGCCTCACGGTTCACGCGAGTGAAATCGGGTCACATGGAACCCAAGCGCCACCAAAAGCCGTCCAAGTGGCGTGCATGATGATCTCCAGGGGGCCGGCCGGTGACCGCACGCCACGCCCGCGGGGGCGGCCGCCTCGCCGAGCTCGACCTGCTCCGCTTCGTGGCGGCGCTGGCCGTGCTCGCCTTCCACTTCTTCGTGGCCTATGCCTCCGTCTGGGGCTCGCGTCCCTCGGGGCTGTTCCCCGCCCTCGCGCCGCTCGCCGGATTAGGCATCCTCGGCGTCGAGCTCTTCTTCGTGATCAGCGGGTTCGTCATCCTGATGACGGTCTGGGGCAAGGGCATCGGCGCGTTCGCCCGCTCCCGGCTCGTCCGCCTCTACCCGGCGTACTGGATCAGCCTGGCCGCCGTCGCCGCCCTCTACGGCCTCACCGGCGCCAAGGCGCTCAACCCCAAGCTGAGCCCGCTGGAGTACGGCGTCAACGCCACCATGCTCCAGCGCCTCTTCGGCGTCCAGGACGCCAGCGGCGTCTACTGGTCACTCTGGGCCGAACTGCGCTTCTACCTGCTCATCGCCGTCCTCGTGCTGATCGGCGTCACCTACGGCCGCGTCCTGGCCTTCATGGGCCTCTGGCTCGCCGCCGCCATCGCCGTCAAGTCCGTCCCCTTCCTGCAGGTCGAACTCCTCGAAGAGATCGTCATGCCCGGCTACGCCGGTTACTTCGTCGCCGGCATGGCCCTCTACCTCATCCACAAGTACGGCTCGGCCTGGCTGCCCTGGGTCTTCGTCGTCGCCGCCTGGGGGCTCTCCCTGGACTCCGCCCTCGAACGAGTGGCGGGCCGGATCGAACTGGCCGGATTCAAGGCCATGCCCGTCACCGAGACCGGCGTCGTCATCACCATCACGGTCATCTTCGCCGCGATGGCCCTGGTCGCCCTCGGGTTGCTGCGCCTGCCGTCCTCGCCGGTCCTCACCGCGCTCGGCGGCACCACCTACCCGCTCTACCTGCTCCACTCGGTCGTCGCCGTCGCGCTCATCCCGCCGCTGGCCGGCTCCATGCCCGCGTGGGTCCTCGCGACCGCCACCGTCCTGGCCTCCCTTGTGGTGTCCTATCTTGTGTATTCCTGCGCCGAACGTCCCATCCAGCGGTTGCTGCGCCCCCGCCGCGCCACGCCCGCACCCCAAGCCCCTGCAACCCCCATCACATGGGATGAAAAGGCGTCGGTGCCATAACTCTGTGACCCTGGGGCACTGTGAAGGGCATAGGCTCGGGCATATAAACGGCGGATAGACAGACCCGGACGAACAGAGGGTGCGCATGACGGTGCGTCGGGTGATGGGCATCGAGACCGAGTACGGAATCTCCGTACCCGGCCAGCCAGGCGCCAACGCGATGGTGACCTCCTCGCAGGTCGTGAACGCCTACCTGGCCGCCTCGGCGGCCAGGGCGCGCAGGGCGCGGTGGGACTTCGAGGAGGAGAACCCTCTCCGTGATGCCCGAGGCTTCGATCTGGCCCGCGAGGTGGCCGACCCCAGCCAGCTGACCGACGAGGACCTCGGTCTCGCCAACGTCATCCTCACCAACGGCGCCCGGCTCTACGTGGACCACGCCCACCCTGAGTACTCCACGCCCGAGTGCACCAACCCGCGCGCGGCCGTCATCTGGGACAAGGCCGGCGAGCGGGTGATGTACGACGCCGCCGTGCGCGCCTCCGCGGTTCCCACCAACGCGCCCATCCAGCTCTACAAGAACAACACCGACGCCAAGGGCGCCTCCTACGGCTGCCACGAGAACTACCTCATGCGCCGGGCCACGCCGTTCGCCGACATCGTGCGCCACCTCACGCCGTTCTTCGTCTCCCGCCAGGTCGTCACCGGCGCGGGCAAGGTCGGCATCGGGCAGGACTCGCGCACCGAGGGCTTCCAGATCAGCCAGCGCGCCGACTTCTTCGAGGTCGAGGTGGGCCTGGAGACGACGCTGAAGCGGCCGATCATCAACACCAGGGACGAGCCGCACGCCGACCCGGAGAAGTACCGCCGCCTGCACGTCATCATCGGCGACGCCAATATGTCGGAAATTTCGACATACCTAAAATTGGGGTCCACCGCCCTCGTCCTCGCCATGATCGAAGACGGGTTCCTCACCCGCGACCTCGCCGTCGAGAATCCCGTGCAGGCCCTGCGCGCCGTCTCCCACGACCCCACCTGCCGCTACGAGATCGCCATGCGCGACGGCCGTCGGCTCACCGCCGTCCAGCTCCAGATGGAGTACCTCGAGCAGGCCCGCAAGTACGTCGAGGAGCGCGGGACCGCCACAGAGGAGATGAACAAGGACGTCCTCGACCGCTGGGAGTCCGTCCTCACCCGTCTGGCCGAGGACCCCATGCAGCTCTCCCGCGAGCTCGACTGGGTCGCCAAGCTCGAACTCCTCGAGGGCTACCGCAGCCGCGACGGCCTGGCCTGGTCCCACCCCAGGCTCCAGCTCGTCGACCTGCAGTACTCCGACATCCGCCCCGACCGCGGGCTGTACAACCGGCTCGTCGCCCGGGGCCGCATGCAGCGCCTGGTCAGCGAGGAGGTCGTGCAGCGGGCCGTGGAGAACCCGCCCAACGACACCCGCGCGTACTTCCGTGGCCGCTGCCTGCGCCAGTACAGCGAGTCGGTGGCCGCCGCCTCCTGGGACTCCGTCATCTTCGACATCCCCGGCCGGGAGTCGCTCCAGCGCGTTCCCACCCTGGAGCCGCTGCGCGGGACCAAGGCGCACGTGGGCGAGCTCTTCGACCGGTGCAGGACGGCCGCAGACCTGGTCGCCGCCCTCACGGGGGACCAGAGCTGACGGCCGTACCGCCGCCGGGGTTCAGATTGGATAGAAGTACTATCTAGTCAACCCTGTGAAGATCGAGTGGCGGCGGACGCGAAATGTCTGCCGGTTCGGGGAAGATAACCATCAGAGGTAGTCCCCCAAGCGGAGGTAGACATGGCAAGCAAGGACACCGGCGGCCAGAAGCAGACCGGACGCCGCGAGAACGAGGTCGAGGAGACCGAGGCGTCGGCGACCGCCGACGTGCAGGAGCGGAACGAGAAGCTCACCGACGATGTCGACGCGATTCTGGACGAGATCGACGAGGTCCTCGAGGAGAACGCCGAGGAGTTCGTCAGGTCGTACGTGCAGAAGGGCGGACAGTAGGAGGCGAGGCTGACACAGCGGGAGTGGGCGGGGAGGGAAGCTGTGTCCTCTTTGATGCTGGCTGTCCGCGTCAGGTCGCCATGATCGAGACCTGGCGCCGTCATCCAGTCCACTGATTCATGGCGACATTCTCGAATGCGGAAGCGATCCGTCCTCGATGGGCTCTAGCGTTCCCCTCATGTTTCCCCTGGAAAAGAGCGGAGCGTACTCGTGACCATTCTGGTGACCGGAGCGACCGGGACCGTCGGCCGGCAACTGGTCGAGCAGCTCGTACGGGCGGGTGAGCGCGTGCGAGCCCTGACGCGTGATCCGGCGGCGGCCGGCCTGCCGGCCGAGGCCGAGGTCGTGCGGGGCGACCTCACGAAACCGGACACGCTCAGACCCGCGCTGGAGGGGGTCACCGGCCTCCACCTGATCACGTTCGGCGGGGACGACGGCGAGCCGCTGCAGACCGGGCACGAGATCGTCGAGATGGCGACGAAGGCCGGCGTGCGGCGGGTGACGGTTCTGGGCGGCTGGGATCCGAGCACGGTGGAAAAGGCTCTCGACGACGGCGAGCTCGGGTGGACCTTCCTGCGGCCGGTGGAGTTCATGGCCAACGCGCTCGACCTGGCGGAGTCCATCCGGACCGAAGGGCTGGTCCGGGCGTTCGACGGTGGTCTGCGCAGCGCGATGGTGCACGAAGCCGACATCGCCGCGGTGGCGGCGACCGCGCTGATCCACGATGGTCACGCGGGGAAGGTCTACCCGCTGACCGGTCCGCAGGCCCTGACGCTGCCGGAGAAGCTGAGCACGATCAGCGCGGCGATCGGGCGCGCCGTGGAGCTGGTTCCACTCACCGAGGAGCAAGCTCGTGAGGAGATGCGAGCGGCCGGCTGTCCGGACGAGTACATCGAGTTCGCCATCCAGTTGGAGAAGAATCCGCCGCCCGAGGGCTCCGTCGTGCTTTCGACGGTGGAGGAGGTCACCGGCCGACCGGCACGGACCTTCGCCCAGTGGGTCGCCGAACGCGTCCACCTCTTCCGCTGAGAGTCCACCGGTCGTGAGATTGATCTACCAGACCATCATCAACGATCCCGGAGTGGCTCGTAGGTGATCGCGACGCCGAGCAGCCGTACCTGGTGCACGTCCTCGAAGCGGTCGAAGGCGGTGAGGGCGGCCCGCTCGATGGCGGCCGGGTCGGTGGTGGCGGCCGGGAGGGTGAACTGGCGGGTGCGGGTGATGAAGGGGGCCACGCGTACCTTGACCGTCACCCGCACCGCCCGGCGCCCCTCTTCGGCGGCCTCCCTGGCGAGTCGTCCGGCGAGCGCGGTGAGGTGGCGCTCCATCTCGGGGCGGTCGGTGAGATCCCGGGTGAAGGTGGTCTCGTGGCTGTGGCCGCGCGGCACCCAGGGGGCGGCGGTCACCGTGGTCTCGCCCCTGCCGAGGGCGAGGTAGCGCAGCCAGGGGCCGTTGGTGGGGCCGAAGCGGGCGGCCAGGTCGCCGGGGTCGGCGCGGGCGAGCTGGTCGACGGTGCGCAGGCCGAGAGCGGCGAGCTTCCGCTGGGTCTTGGCGCCGATCCCCCAGAGGGCGCCGGTGGGGCGGTCGCCCATGACGGCGGCCCAGGTGGCGGTGGTGAGGCGGAAGACGCCCGCGGGTTTGCCGAAACCGGTGGCGATCTTGGCCTGGTGTTTGTTGTCGCCGATGCCGACCGAGCAGGCCAGGCCGGTGCGGTCGGCGACGGCCCGCTGGATGGCGCGGGCCAGCGCCTCGGGGTCGTCGGTGTCGGCGCCGAGGAAGGCCTCGTCGATGCCCCAGACCTCGACGACGACAGGGAAGTCCCGCAGGATGGCCATCACGCGGGCGGAGACGGCCTCGTAGGCGGGCAGGTCCGCGGGCAGGAAGACGGCCTCGGGGCAGCGGCGGGCGGCGGTGCGCATGGGGAGGCCGGAGTGCACGCCGTACTCGCGGGCCTCGTAGGAGGCGGTGGCGACCACGGTGCGCGGCTGGGCCGGGTCGCCGGAGCCGCCGACCACGACGGGTCGGCCGCGCAGCTCGGGGTGGCGTGCGATCTCCACCGCGGCCATGAACTCGTCCAGGTCGAGGTGCAGGACCCACGCGCGGGTGGACATGGAGCCAGTATCGCGCGGGGAGGTCAGCGCTTGATCCCTCCGTGGAAGCGGAAGCCGTACCTGTGGCTGACGAGCAGGTACATGGCGACGACCGGCAGGGAGTAGAGCAGGGAGAAGCTGGACAGCAGGTCGAGTCTGGGCTGGCCGCCCTCGGTGTACAGGGTGTAGATGATCACTGAGCCGGGGGTCTTGCCCGGGTCGCGCAGCAGGATGAACTGGAACAGGAAGCCGCCCCAGACGCTGGCCATCGCCCAGACGGCGATCGTGGCCAGGCCCGGCCGGATGAGCGGGACGACGATGTGCCCGAGGATCTGCAGGGGCGAGGCGCCGAAGACGCGCGCCGACTCCTCGTAGGAGGTGGGCGTCTCGTCCATGAAGTCCTTGAGGATGAAGATCGCCGCGGGGAGCAGGCCGCCGGAGACGACCAGGACGAGGCCGAGGTGGGTGTCGACGAGGCCGAGCCTGCTGGCCAGCTCGAAGATGGGGACCATGGCGGCGGTGCCGGTGACCACCGAGGAGAGCAGCAGCAGCAGGTACAGCAGGGCGTCGCGGCCGGGGACGCGGACGCGGGACAGCGCGTAGGCGGCGAGGGCGGCCAGGACGACGACGGTGACGGCGGCGCCGCCCGCCTGGATGAGGGAGTTGCCGATGGAGGCGAGGGCGTAGGGGTGTTCGAGGATGGCGGCGAAGTTGGCGAGGGTGAACTCGGGCAGGGAGACGCTGATCCGGGGGTTGGCGTCGAAGGGGGCGGTGGCCAGCCAGAGCATCGGCAGGGTGAAGAAGGCGAGGACGACGGCGAGGAAGGCGGTGGCGGCGAGCCTGCCGAGGGCGTGCCGTACGTGGGTCATGGCGGTGGGACCTCCCGTTGCCGGCCGCGGAGCAGTCGCAGGTAGGCCAGGGCGAAGACGAGGTTGATCAGCAGGATGAGGAAGGAGATGGCGGCGCCGACGCCGAGCAGCCCGTTCTTGATGGCCACCTTGTACACGTAGACGGGCAGGATCTGGGCGGGGCTCTCCGGGCCGACCAGGACGAACGGGGTGAAGTCGTTGAACGTCCAGAGGCTGACGAGCAGGACGTTGGTCAGGATGTGCCGCCTGATGAGCGGCAGGACGACGTCGCGCAGCTGCTGGAAGACGCTCGCCCCGGCGAGCCTGGCCGTCTCCAGATGGGAGGGCGGCACGGTCTCCAGGGCCGCGGAGTAGAGCATCATCGAGAAGGCGGTGCCGCGCCAGGTGTTGAAGACGACGATGGACAGCAGCGGGTAGTCGAGCAGCCAGGCGAGGCCGGGGGTGTGCAGCAGCGCGTTCAGCGTGCCGTCGTCGCGGTCGAGCAGGGCGAACCAGAGGAACCCGACGACGGTGCCGGGCAGGATCCAGGACAGCAGCACGACCCCTTCGACGACCCTGCGGACGATCCCGGTACGGCCGCGCAGCAGCCACGCGAGGGTGAAGCCGAGGCCCGCCTGGCCGATGATGGCCGAGCCGCCGACGTACAGCATCGTGTACCAGAGCGAGGTCAGGAACGGCGGGTCGCCGAGGGTGTGGGTGTAGTTGTCGAGCCCGACGACCTTGGGCTCGGCGGCGGCCAGGCCGGTGAGCTGGTAGTCGGTGAGGCCGAGGTAGACGGTCCAGAGGGCGGGGAAGACGAGGAAGACCCCGATGAGGGCGAGGGCGGGCAGGACGAAGGCGACGGCCCCCCGCCTGCCGAGCCCCGCGGCGTCGGTGCTCAACGGTGCCGTCCCGGCCGCTCAGCCGGCGACGTTGGCGGGGCCGCCGACGAGGGCTTCGAGTTCGCGCTGGTAGGCGGTGGCGGCCTCGTCGGGCGGGGTGCCGGCGAGGACCTGGGAGGTGGCCTCCTGCAGGGCGGTGGAGACCCGCGGGTAGACGGCCAGCGGCGGCCGGTAGGCGGTGATGGGCAGCACCTCGTCGGCGATGTACTTCAGCATCGGGTCGGCGGCGAGGACCTCGTCGTTGACGTCCTTGCGGGCGCTGATGCGCACCTGCCCGGCGAGCTCGGACTTGGTGGCGGCGGCGGAGTGCATGAACGACAGCAGCTCCCAGGCCAGGGCGGGCTGCTTGGTGAAGGGGTTGAGGACGCGTACGGCCCCGCCGGACATGCTGACGTGGTCCTGGCCCCGGATGCCGGCCCCGGGCTGCCTGGCGGGGATCTTGGCGTAGCCGACGACCCGGTCCCGGTCGGCCATGGGGGCCACCTCGGCCTTGGGGGCGACGACGGAGCGCCAGAAGTAGTCGCTCTCGGCCAGGATGCCGATCCGGCCCTCGGCGAACTCGGCGAAGGACTTGTCGCGGCCCTTGGCCTCCTGCTGGAGCCTGGGGTCGCCGAGGCCGGCGGCGTAGATCTGCCGGTAGAAGCCGAGGACGTCCTTCATCGCCTGGGAGGCGCCGGCCCATCTGCCGTCGGTGTAGATCTCGGCTCCGGCGCCGGCCAGCAGGGGCAGCGCGCCCTGCATGGTGGTGGCCTCGCCCATGGCGGTGCCCGCGTTGATCTGGATGGGGGTGACGCCGGGGAGCTTCTTGAGCGCGGTGCCCGCGTCGATGATCTCCTGCCAGCTTCTGGGCTGCCACCGGTCGGTCAGCCCGGCCTTCTTGAACAGGTCCTTGTTGTAGAACAGGACGCGGCCGTCGGTGCCGAGCGGGATGCCGTACTTCTTGCCGTCGAAGATGCCGAGCCCCTGGACGGCCTCGGGGATCTGGGTCCAGCCCTCCCAGGTGTCGACGGTGGCGCCGGCCACGTCGGTGAGCGGCTTGAGGTAGCCGGCCTGGGCGAACTCGCCGACCCAGATGCCGTCGACGGCCAGGACGTCGGCGCCCTTGCCGGACTTCAGATCGAGGGCGATCCTGGTCTTGTACTGCTCGTCGTCTACGCCGCTGGGCTGGAAGGCGACCTTGACGGTCCTGCCGGCCGCCTTCTGCGCCTTCTCGAACTCGGGCACGACCCACTTCTCGATCCAGTCGGCGGACTCGGCGTTCTTGCCGCCGGAGATGGAGTTGGCGGCGATCGTGAGGGTGACGCCCTCCTGCCCGGACGGCGCCCCGGTGCCGCAGGAGGTGAGCGCGAGAGCCGCCAGAACGGTGATCACCGCAGGTCGGCGGGGGAGTCGCATCACGGCCTCCTGGCAGCAGGCAGTTTAGGACGTGCAGACATATCGACAATCGCACGGTCATCGGCGGCCGTAAAGAAACGATCCGATGTACGCGGGCGGTTCGCGGTGAGCTGATCGTGGGAAGTGCATGCACCAGCGCAACATGAGTAGGGTCGGCCGTAAGACACTGATGTTGGGAGGGAGTCGCGTGGCATCGCACAGGGATCTGCCCGCCGGCTTGATGAGCCAGCTCTTCGTGAACACCGGAAACTCGTCCTTCTCGGAGTTCGTCAGGGCGCACTCGCCGGACTTGCTGCCGCTGCGCCGGGAGGTGCTGGCCGCGCCGGTCGGCGACCAGGTGCCGCACGCGACGACGATCGTGGCCGCCACCTGCGCCGGGGGCGTGGTGATGGCCGGTGACCGCAGGGCGACGTCCGGGAACATGATCTCCCAGCGGGACGTGGAGAAGGTGTTCCGCACCGACGACTACTCGTGCATGGGCATCGCCGGTACGGCGAGCACGGGCATCGAGATGGCCCGGCTGTACCGCGTGGAGCTGGAGCACTACGAGAAGCTGGAAGGCCGCGAGATGTCGGTGGCCGGCAAGGCCAACCGGCTCGCCACGATGATCCGCGGCAACCTCGGGATGGCGATGCAGGGGCTGGTGGTGGTGCCGTTGTTCGCGGCCTACGATCCGCAGCGGGACGCGGGCCGCATCTTCAGCTACGACGTGGCTGGCGGGCCGTACGAGCGGGAGAGGTTCGACGCGATCGGGTCGGGCTCGATCTTCGCCAGGGGGTCGCTGAAGAAGCTCTACCGTGACGACGCCTCGGCCGACGACGTGGCGATGACGCTCATCCAGGCGCTCTACGACGCGGCCGACGACGACTCGGCCACCGGCGGTCCCGACGTGAGCAGGAAGATCTGGCCGATCGTGTCGGTGATCGACGCCGACGGTTTCCGCCGCCTGCGGGACGAGCAGGTCGCGGCCTACGTCGAGCAGATGCTCGAAGCCCGGTTGATCGCCCCCGACGGCCCCATCGCCCCGCTGCGCTAGAAAGGAACACCTTCGGTGTCCATGCCTTTTGGATATGCCTCCCCTGAACAGATCATGCGGGACAAGGCGGACTACGCGCGCAAGGGCATCGCGCGGGGCCGCAGCGTGGTCGTGCTGCAGTACGAAGACGGCATCCTGTTCGTCGCGCCCAACCCCTCGCGGGCGCTGCACAAGGTCAGCGAGATCTACGACCGGATCGGGTTCGCGGCGGTGGGACGCTACAACGAGTTCGAGGAGCTGCGGCTGGGCGGCATCCGCTACGCCGACATCAACGGGTACAGCTACGACCGCAGCGATGTGACCGCGCGCGGGCTGGCCAACCTGTACGCCTCGAACCTGGGCCGGATCTTCACCGAGTCGATCAAGTCGCTCGAGGTGGAGGTCGTGGTGGCCGAGGTGGGCGACACGGCCGAGAGCGACGCCATCTACCGGTTGACCTTCGACGGGTCGGTGTTCGACGAGCACGGGTTCGCGGCGATGGGCGGGCAGGCCGAGGCGGTGGGCACGCGGCTGAAGGAGCACTATCGCGAGGCGATGCCGCTGGCCGAGGCGCTGGACGCGGCGCTGAAGGCGCTGACCGAGCCCGGCGGCGAGCGTCCGCCGGTGGCGCAGCTCGAGGTGGCGGTGCTGGACCGCAACCGCGAGCACCGCAAGTTCCAGCGGCTGACCGGCGCCCGCCTGGAGCGCCTGCTGGCCTCCTCGGCTCCGCCCCTGGCGGCCCCTGCCGAGGAGACCCCCGACGAGGCTCCCACGGCTCCTGAGGGCGACCTGGACGACGGCTCCGGCGCCTGACGGCACCCGAACGCCCCGGCCCCGTCCGCCTTTCGCGCGGACGGGGCCGTCGCATGCCGGGAGTGCCCTGCCCGCCCCGCCGCCTCGGTTCAGCGGCGAGCCGCCGCGCGCTCGAAAGGGTCAGAAGCTCGGCGGCGTGACCACCCACAGGCTGACCGAGGGGCCGGGGCCCGGGTTGTGGTAGCGGTGCGGGGTGGTGGCGGGGACGTTGACGGAGTCGCCCGCCTCCAGGGTGTGCATGACGCCGTCGATCCAGTACTCCAGGCGTCCCTCCATCATCAGCCCCACCTCCTCGCCCGCGTGGCGGTGGGTCGCCTCGCCCGACGACGCCCCGGGCGCGACCCGCAGCAGCAGCATCTCCAGCGCCCCCGCCGGATGCGGGTTGAGCAGCTCGTAGGTGATGGCCCCGCCGCCGAGGCTGGCGATCAGGAGCCGGTCGGCGGGCCGGGTGACGACGCCGCCCTGCCGCTCGATGGAGGCGAACAGGCTGCTCAGCGTCACCCCGAGGGCGTCGACGATGGCGCGCAGCGAGGAGATCGTGGGGGAGTTGAGGCCGCGTTCGACGTTGGTGAGGAAGGTGCGCGACAGGCCGGTGGCGCGTGCGAGGTCGGCCATCGAGATGCCGGCCTCCTGGCGCCTGCGTTTCAGGGCGAGGCCGAGCCTGTCGTCAGACATCCGCCCACTATAGTGTGCAAAATCATCATAAAAGTTGGAGGTCGTGGTGGATTTCTGGGGTCAGGTCGACCGGCATGTGATCCGCTACGGAGCCGCGTTCATGCCGCGCGTCATCCAGCGCGCCGCCGGCTCCTACGTCTACGACGAGGACGGCGCGGCCCTCCTCGACTTCACCTCGGGGCAGATGAGCGCCATCCTCGGCCACGGCCACCCTGAGATCGTCGCCGCCGTCGGCGAGTCGGTGGCCAACCTCGGCCACCTGTTCAGCGGCATGCTCAGCCGCCCCGTGGTGGATCTGTCCGCCGCCCTGTCGGCCACGCTGCCGGCGGGCCTCGACAAGGTCCTGCTGCTGACCACCGGGGCGGAGTCCAACGAGGCCGCGCTGAAGATGGCCAAGCTGTACACCGGCGGCTACGAGGTGATCTCCTTCGACCGCTCCTGGCACGGCATGACCTCCGCCGCCTCGGCCGCCACCTACAGCGCCGGCCGGCGCGGGTACGGCCCGCCGCCGCCCGGCAACCTGTCCCTGCCCACCCCGAACGCCTACCGCTCGCCGTTCCGCACCGCCGACGGCGGCTACGACTGGCAGGCCGAACTCGACTACGGCTTCGAGGCGGTGGACCGGCAGTCGGCGGGCGCGCTGGCCGCCTGCATCGTCGAGCCCATCCTGTCCTCGGGCGGCATCATCGAGACGCCGCCCGGCTACCTGGCCGCGCTCAAGGCCAAGTGCGCCGAGCGGGGCATGCTGCTGGTGGTCGACGAGGCGCAGACGGGGCTCGGCCGTACCGGGGCGATGTACGCCTTCGAGCGCGACGGGATCGTCCCGGACATCCTCACCCTGTCCAAGACGCTGGGCGCGGGGCTGCCGGTGGCCGCCGTGGTGACCTCCGCCGAGATCGAGGAGCGCTGCCACGAGCGCGGCTTCCTCTTCTACACCACGCACGTGGCCGACCCGCTGGCCGCCTCGGTGGCCGCCACGGTGCTGCGCGTCATCGAGCGCGACGACCTGGTGGGGCGGGCGGCCGAACTGGGCGACCGGCTGCGCGCGGGCCTGCTGGAGCTGGCCGATCGCCACGAGGTCATCGGCGACGTGCGCGGCCGGGGCCTGCTGCAGGGCGTCGAACTGGTCGCCGACCGCGCGACCAAGCAGCCCGCCGACGAGGTGGGCCGGGCGGTCACCGAGGCCTGCCTGCTGCGCGGCCTGCACATGAACGTCGTGCAGCTGCCCGGCATGGGGGGCATCTTCCGCATCGCGCCGCCGCTCACCGTCTCCGACGCCGAACTGGACCTCGGCCTCGGCATCCTCGACACGGCGCTCGCCGAGGCGGGCAAGCTGTGACCGGCATCACATCGGCGGCGCAGAACCGCGCCGCCACCGGGGGAATCCAAGCCGGTGTGAAGACAACCCTCCTCGCGGCCGGTGCGGCCGCCGCCGTCCTGCTGTCGGGCGCTCCCGCGCACGCCGCCACGGCCGCGATCCCGGACTTCAAGGCACCGAAGATCTTCGGTACGACCTTCCAGCCCGATCCCGGCCACGATTTCACCAAGGGCATCCATTCCCGGCGCAACGGCATCCTGCGCGGCTGGATCACCTCGGTGACGGGCGCCACCGCCGAGTACACGCCGATCAAGTGGCAGAAGGACAAGTACGCCGAGGGGCACTTCGTCGGGCCCGCCGAGGGCGACGTCATGGCCTACGCCTCGCCGGTGGCCAGGCGCGTCGTCTTCCTCAGCGCGTTCGGCTGCAAGCCGTCGATGGCCGGGATGACGGTCGACCGGAAGACCGGCCTGGGCGCCAAGCGGTGCACCCGCGCGGACCTGATCAAGCGGGTCAAGCAGGTCAAGCGGCCCGCCCTGATCACGGTGTACAAGGGACAGATCGTGAAGTTCCAGGAGATCTACACGCCGTAGCCGTCCGAAAACCCGGCGAAGATCTCTCCCGCTCGCCGATCCGGGGAACTAGTGTGAGGTAATGGATCGTCGCATCTTCGGGCTGGAGAACGAGTACGGCGTGACCTGCACGTTCAGGGGACAGCGCAGGCTGTCCCCGGACGAGGTCGCGCGCTACCTGTTCCGGCGGGTCGTGTCCTGGGGCCGATCGAGCAACGTCTTCCTCCGCAACGGCGCGCGCCTGTATCTCGACGTGGGCAGCCATCCTGAATACGCAACACCCGAGTGTGACAACGTCATCGAGCTCGTCACCCACGACAAGGCGGGCGAGCGCATCCTCGAAGGCCTGCTGGTCGACGCCGAGAAGCGGCTGCGCGAAGAGGGCATCGCGGGTGACATCTACCTGTTCAAGAACAACACCGACTCCGCCGGCAACTCCTACGGTTGCCACGAGAACTACCTGGTCGGCCGGCACGGCGAGTTCGGCCGCCTGGCCGACGTGCTGATCCCGTTCCTGGTCACCCGGCAGATCATCTGCGGCGCGGGCAAGGTGCTGCAGACGCCGCGCGGCGCGGTCTACTGCGTCTCCCAGCGCGCCGAGCACATCTGGGAGGGCGTCTCCAGCGCCACGACCAGGTCCCGGCCGATCATCAACACCCGTGACGAGCCGCACGCCGACGCCGAGCGCTTCCGGCGGCTGCACGTCATCGTCGGCGACTCCAACATGAGCGAGACCACCATGCTGCTCAAGGTCGGCGCCACCGACCTGGTGCTGCGCATGATCGAGGCGGGCACGGTGATGCGCGACCTGTCGCTGGAGAACCCGATCAGGGCCATCCGCGAGGTCTCGCACGACATGACGGGCCGCCGCCGGGTGCGCCTGGCCAACGGCCGGGAGGCCTCGTCGCTGGAGATCCAGCAGGAGTACCTCTCCAAGGCCAAGGACTTCGTCGACCGGCGCGGCGGCGACCCGATCGCGCACCGGGTGCTGGAGCTGTGGGAGCGCACCCTGCGCGCGGTCGAGACCGGCAACCTGGACCTGGTCTCCAGGGAGATCGACTGGGTGACGAAATACCAGCTCATCGAGCGGTACCGGAAGAAGTACGACCTGCCGCTGTCCAGCCCGAGGGTGGCCCAGCTCGACCTGGCCTACCACGACGTGCACCGCAGGCGCGGCCTGTTCTACCTGCTGCAGAAGCGCGGCGCGGTCGAACGGGTGGCCTCCGACCTGAAGATCTTCGAGGCCAAGTCGGTGCCGCCGCAGACCACCAGGGCCAGGCTGCGCGGGGAGTTCATCCGCAAGGCGCAGGAGAAGCGGCGCGACTTCACCGTCGACTGGGTGCACCTCAAGCTCAACGACCAGGCGCAGCGCACCGTGCTGTGCAAGGACCCCTTCCGCAGCGTTGACGAAAGGGTGGACAAGCTGATCGCGGGAATGTAGATCTTCGACCGGCGGTTTACCTCGGCCCTACGTGATGGTCGGGTAGTGTGACGCGAACCTGCCGTCTTTCCCGAGGAATCCTCATGCGCCGCCGTCTGGCCGTACTAGCCGCCGCCCCGCTGATCTTCGCTGCCGCCTGCGGCACCGACACCAGCGGGGTCACCCCGAGTGGCGGGTCGTCCGCGGCCGCCGCCGCCTCGGGGCTGAAGGTGACGGGCGCGGCCAACGCCAAGCCCACCGTGACCTTCCCGCAGGGCACCCCGCCGGCCAAGTCCTCCTTCGAGGTGGTGGAGGCCGGCACCGGCGCCGCGGTGAAGAGCGGTGACAAGGTCATCGTCAACCTCACGATCTTCAACTGGGACGGCAAGACCAACGCGGCCCAGGGCTCCACCTACGACGCCCAGCAGCGGCCCGAGACGATCGAGGTCGGCCAGCAGCTGCCCAAGGTCATGCAGGACGGCTTCGCCAAGCTCAAGCACGGCGGGCGCCTGGTGACCGTGGTCGCCGCCGACAGCTACAGCAAGGAGCAGATCGAGCAGGCCAAGGCCCAGGGCCAGGACATGAGCGCCACCAAGGTGTTCGTGTTCGACGTGGTCGGCACCCCGCCCACGCCGCTGAAGGCGGCCGAGGGCAAGGAGACCGGCGACACCATCAAGGGCGTCAAGCTCGACAACCCCGGCGGCGACAAGGCCCCGACGCTGACCACCAAGACCTCCGCGAAGGCGCCCAAGGACCTGGTCGTCAAGACCGTGATCGAGGGCACCGGCAAGAAGGTCGAGGCCAACCAGCAGATCGTCGCCCACTACACCGGCAAGCTGTGGGGCACCGACAAGCAGTTCGACTCCAGCTGGGAGCGCGGCGAGCCCGCCACCTTCGCCCTCAACGGCGTCATCCAGGGCTGGAGCAAGGGCCTGACCGGCGTGCCCGTCGGCAGCCGCGTGGTGATGAGCGTCCCGGCCGCGCAGGGGTACGGTGACCAGGCCAACGGCGACATCCCCGCGAACAGCACGCTGGTGTTCGTCGTGGACGTTCTCGCCGCCTACTGACAGGTAGCCCGGTAGCATCTCGTGGCCCGGTGACGGACTCCCGTCGCCGGGCCTCCGTGCTGAAGGGACGCCGATGCGCCGTGCCGCCCTGCTCGCCCTCGTCCTGGCCGCCGGCTGCGCGCAGGCCCGAGCCGACCTCGACCTGAAGGTGGGCGGCCCTTTCGGCGCCAGGCCCACCATCGCCTTCCCCGACGGCAAGCCCTCGGCCGAGCTGCGCATCGACCAGCTCGCCGCGGGCGGCGGCGAGGCGCTGCGGCAGGACGACGTGGCCATCGTCCAGTACACCGCGCACGTGTGGGACGGGCGGCAGAACCGGCTGGTCGACTCCAGTTTCAACCGGGGCACCCCGGCCGCCTTCCCCGTGGGGCGGATGCTGCCCGGCCTGGACGCGGCGCTGCGGGGCCGCCGGGTGGGCAGCCGCGTCGCCGCCGCCATCCCGCCCGCGGACGGTTTCGGGGCGAACCCGCCGCGCGGCCTCGACCCCGACGGCGGCCTGCTCTACGTGATCGACATCCTCGGCACGCACCACAAGGGCGTCTCGGCCGCCACCTCAGGCGGCGACCTGGCAGGCGTCGAGGTGCGCGGCGGAGCCCGCCCGTCGATCCGCCTGCCGGCCACGGCGCCGCCGCGCCGTTTCGCCGCGAAGGTGCTGACCAGGGGCAAGGGGCCGCGTACTGAAGCGGGTCAGCTCGTGGTGACCCAGCACGAGGGCGTGGTGTGGGACGGCGGGCGGGTGTTCGACTCCACCTGGCGGGCCGGGCAGCCGAAGGCCTTCACCCTGGGCGACGGCAGCGTGATCAAAGCGTGGGACGAGGCACTGGTCGGCGTGCCGACGGGAAGTCGGGTGGCGATGATCGTTCCGCCCGCCTATGGTTACGGCGAGGCCGGGCAACCCGCGTTCGGCATCCGTGGCGCCGACACGCTCGTGTTCGTGGTCGACGTCATCGCCGCCTACTGAAACCTCCCCTGGGAGACCCCGCATGGGCCGCACGCTCGCCGCCGTCCTCGCCCTCACCCTCGGCCCGAGCCCGGCCTCCGCCCCCGCCGAGGCCGCCGTGCCCGCGCGTCCCGGGGACGTGTCGTTCTGCTCGGGGGTGAAGGTCTCGCGGTGCAAGTACGGGGGTGACACCGGAGCCGCCTGGGTGATCGTGACGGCCTCCGGCAAGGCGCGGGCGGCCCGGCTGGGCGCGAGGCTCCTGCACAACGCCCAGGCGGTGCGCAGGGCGTACGGGGTGCCCGAGAGCGTCGACATCAGGGTGGTCAAGGGGCCGGCCTGTTATCGCGGGTACGACGTGGTCACACCGAGCCGGGCCTGCACCTACGAGGCGCTGCGCCGGGATTTCTGACCGTAGACTGCCCGCTGTGAGCGGCGACGACCTGGGGGCGCTGGCCTCCCTGCACGACCCAGTCAGACGCGGCCTGTATGACCTCGTGGCGCGCGCGGGCCGGGACGTGAGCAGGGGAGAGGCGGCCGAGGCCGCGGGCATCTCCCGCACGCTGGCCGCCTTCCACCTCGACCGCCTGGTCGCGGCGGGTCTGCTGGAGAGCGACTTCCGGCGGCCGGAACGCAAGGGGCCGGGCAGCGGCAGACCGGCCAAGGTGTACCGGCGCTCGCGCGCCGAGATGACGGTCAGCCTCCCGCCGCGCGACTACGGCGCGCTGGCCTCGGTGCTGGCCGACGTGGTCGACCTGCTGGGCGCCGACGAGCAGGCCGAGCTGGCCGCCAGACGGGCGGGGGAGCGGCTGGCCGGGGAGCGCCCCGGAGGTGACCGCC
This sequence comes from Nonomuraea sp. NPDC046570, assembly GCF_040645915.1. Lineage (NCBI taxonomy): Bacteria > Bacillati > Actinomycetota > Actinomycetes > Streptosporangiales > Streptosporangiaceae > Nonomuraea > Nonomuraea sp. NPDC046570. The sequence continues at coordinate 189,063 of NZ_JBEYZF010000012.1, forward strand.
CGGACGCGGTGGAGGTCCTGCGGGAGCGCGGCTACGAGCCCTACGCCGAGGGGGAGCGCGTCAGGCTGCGCAACTGCCCCTTCCACGCGCTCGCCGAACGGCACCCCGTGCTGACCTGCTCCATGAACCTCGCCCTCTGCCAGGGCCTGCTGGAGGGCCTGGGGGAGAACCCGGAGCGGGCGAGCCTGGACCCGAGGCCGGGGGAGTGCTGCGTCGTGCTTTCTAAAACAAACGAGAATTGACATAGAAACCTCACGGATGGTCTGCTGAGACTCATGCACCTGGCACAGCTGAACGTCGCGCACCTGCGCGCCCCCCTCGGCTCCCCCGAACTGGCCGACTTCGTCGCCGCCCTGGAACCCGTCAACGCGCTCGCTGACGCCGCCCCCGGCTTCGTCTGGCGGCTCATCGGGACGGTAACGACCCCCAGGCCACCGTCCAGCACTCCTACGGCGACCACCTGCTGATCAACATGTCGGTCTGGGAGTCGCTGGAGAGCCTGTGGAACTTCGTCTACCGCAGCGGCCACCTGGCCGTGCTGCGCCGCCGCCGGGAGTGGTTCGCCCACGCGGCGGAGCCGTACACCGTGATGTGGTGGGTTCCCGAGGGCGTCGTCCCCACGCTCGCCGAGGCGATGGAGCGGCTGGCACGGCTGAAGGCCGACGGGCCCAGCCCGGCGGCGTTCACCTTCAAGGACTCCTATGAGAGCAGTGAGGCGGCGAACCTGCCGGCCGCCGCCGAGGTGAGGAAGTAGGCCAGGTCCTCCTCCAGGCCCCGGCCCATCGTCGACAGCCGCACCGGCGACCTCCGCAGCGCCTCATGCAGGCCGTCGACGGGGACGGACACCAGCTCGTGCCGTACCGCCAGCAGTTCCGCCTGGTCTCTGACCCGTTCGCCGAACGCGCCCGCCAGCTCCGGCACCACCACCTGGGCCGGGGCCAGCGCCACCCGGCCGTAGGCCGTCAGCGAGTGGTGTGAGACCCCGATGTGCCGCTCGCGCAGATCTCCCTCGCTCACCCGCAGCGCCGCGACCGGGCGGCCGAGCAGTACCGCCGCCGCGTTGACCGCCTCACCGGCCGAGACGCCGGAGAAGCCCCAGCGGGTGCCCGTGCCCAGGTTGCCGGGCCCCTGGGTGACGATCGCCACGTCCGCCTCCAGCACCCACCTGGCGGCCAGCAGCCCGGTGTGCGTGGTGACCGCCTCGACGTCGCCGCCAAAGGCCTGGCCCACCGTGACCACCCCGGCCAGCCAGCCGATCTCGCGCAGCTTCGCGCACGCCATCGAGAACCAGGCGGGCAGCGCGCCCCCGTCCAGCATGACGTAGGCCACCCGAGGGTCGCGGCCGGCGCCCTCGCGCAGCCCGCACAGGATCGCCGGCAGCGCCGAGTGCAGGTCGGCCACGACGACCGGCATCCCGTCGATCGAGTCGGCCTCGCGCAGCGTCTCGTGGAAAGGGGAGTCCTGCTCGTCGGCGCCGAGTACGGTGGCCTGCAGCGGGGTGTATCTGGCCTTCACCAGGTGGCCGGGCCCGTGCGGATCTTCCGGCAATCTGTTCGGGATGGCCACCACCATGGCGTAACCTCCCGTACCGAGACCCATCGCGAGTGCGGTCGTGTTGAGCAGCACGTCGTCGCCGGGTTCGGGGCGGCCCACCAGGGGAGGGTAGGCCAGCGCCCGGCATTCCCCCTCGGGGACGGTGACGTCGAGTTCCATCGCTCCCGGCCACTCGCGCCGGATCCGTACAACCTCGCCCTTGCGCCATCTGATCACGGGGGCAGGGTAGCGTCGTTGGAGGAGGAATGAGGGCAGATGTCGCGCCGTAAGACCGAGCGGTTGCTGAATCTTGTGATCTGCCTGCTCGCCACCCACCGGCCGCTGTCGGCCGAGCAGATCCGCCAGGCCGTCCCCGGGTACGACCGCGACGGCGACGAGGCGTTCCAGCGGATGTTCGAGCGCGACAAGAACGAGCTGCGCGAGATCGGCATCCCGATCGAGGTGCACCGCGACCCGTGGGAGGACGAGCCCGGCTACCGCATCGAGCGGCAGGCCTACGAGCTGCCCGAGATCACCCTGGAGCCCGACGAGGCCGCCGTGCTGGGCCTGGCCGCCCGGGTGTGGCAGCGCGCCAGCCTGGCCGAGGCCGCCTCGGGCGCGCTGCTGAAGCTGCGCGCGGGCGGGGTGGCCACCGACCAGACCATCGGCGGCGGCGCCCTGGAGGTGCGCGTCGACACCCGCGACCCCGCCTTCCCCGCGCTGTGGGAGGCGGTACGCGACCGGCGGGTGGTGCGCTTCGACTACCGCGCCGCGGCCGGGGCCACCGTGCGCACCCGCACCGTCGAGCCGTGGGGCGTGATCAGCCGCCGCGGCCGGTGGTATGTCGCGGGCCACGACCGCGACCGCGACGCGCCGCGCGTCTTCCGCCTCAGCCGCATCTGCGGGCAGGTCGCGCCGGTGGGCAGGGCGGGCGTGGTGGAGGTGCCCGAGGGCGTCGACCTGCGCGCGATGGTCGGCTTCCCGGACGAGCCGGTGGAGGAGCGCACCGCCTCCCTGCGGGTACGGCAGGGCGCCTGCGAGGGCCTGCGGCAGGTGGCGCGGGCCGTACGGCCAGGGCGGGACGGATGGGACGAGGTGGAGCTGGTCTTCACCGACCCCGAGCGGCTGGCCGGATGGATCGCCAGCCTGGGCGCGGAGGTGGAGCTCGTGCAGCCGCCGGACGCCCGTGAGGCAGTGATCGCACGACTGAAGGGGGTTGGGGCGTGAGCGGGACCGCCGACCGGCTGCCGCGTCTGCTGGCGCTGGTGCCGTACCTGATGTCGCATCAGGGGGCGCAGGTCGGCGAGGTGGCCGAGCTGTTCGGGCTGAGCGAGAAGCAGCTCATCGACGACCTGCAACTCGTCTGGATGTGCGGGCTGCCGGGCCACACGCCGGGCGACCTGATCGACGTGTCGTGGGACGGCGGTGAGATCCTCATCGACAACGCCGACACCATCGCCAGGCCGCTGCGGCTGGGCATCGACGAGGCCAGCGCGCTGCTGGTGGCGCTGCGCCTGCTGGCGGCCACGCCCGAGCTGGCCGAGCTGGGCCAGGGCGACGCGCTGCCGCGCGTGGTGGCCAAACTGGAGCAGGCGGCGGGCGAGGGCGCCTCGGCGGTCAGCAGCCAGGTGGCCGTCGACGTCGACGCCGCCCCGGACGCGCTGCCCAGGGTGAAGGAGGCGCTGCGCGCCGGGCGGCGGCTGTCGCTGCGCTACTACGTGCCGGGCCGTGACGAGGTCACCCCGCGCGAGGTCGACCCGACCCGGGTGGTGATGGCCGACGGGCGCACCTACCTGGAGGGGTGGTGCTACCGCGCCGAGGCGATGCGGCTGTTCCGGCTGGACCGGGTGCTGACCGTCGAGATCCTGGACGTGCCCGCCGACCCGCCCGCCGGGGCCGAGCCGATCGACGTCACCCAGGGCGTCTTCCGGCCCTCGCCCACCGACGAGCTGGTGGAGCTGGAGGTGAGCGCCGCGGGCCGGTGGGTGGCGGAATACTATCCGTGCGAGCGGGTCGAGGAGCTGGGCGAGGGGCGGCTGCGGATCACGCTGCGCGCCCGCGACAGCGACTGGATCGTGAAGCTGGCGCTGCGCCTGGGCGACACCGGCCGGGTCGTCTCGCCGGCCGCGATGGCCGAGCGGGTGCGGGAGGAGGCCGAGCGCGCGCTGGCGCTGTACGCTCACAGGTCATGACATGGATCTACGCGGCCGTCGCGGTGGCCATGGCGGGCCTCGCCGTACTGGCGTTCACGGCGGCCCGGGTGCTGTCGGCGGCACGCGGTCTGAGCCGGGAAGTCGAGCGCGCGCACAACCGGATCGCGGCTCAGGAGCGAACACTGCGTGCCCAGATAGCGGACAACTGCCGCCGGGGGGATGAGACCACGCGCGTAGCAGCGTACGATCGTGCCTGAGATTGCAGTTCGCTCGGTTTAAGGACGTCTCATGCCAACTCTCGGAACTCCCGAAATCATCTTGATCCTGGTGGTTCTGGTGCTGCTGTTCGGCGCCAAGAAGCTGCCGGACGCGGCTAGGGGCATCGGCCGTTCGCTACGCATCTTCAAGTCCGAGGCCACCAAGCTGCGCGAGGACGACGACGACCCGTCGGTCGCCGCCCAGCCGACCGCCACGGTCCAGACCACCGCCACGGCGCAGCCCGCCGCCCAGCAGGCGCCCGCGCAGCTCTCCGCCGCGCCCGCGCCCACCGCGGAGGAGCAGGCCAGACTGCTCGAGGCCCAGGCCGCCAAGCTGCGCGCCGAGGCCGCGAACAAGAACTCCGCCTGACCCCGTCCACCCCACCACCCCGGGACTGCTGAATGGCGCTGCTCAAACGGTCGACCAAGGCCGGCCAGCCCATCGCCGACGACGGGCGCATGCCGCTCATGGAGCACCTGCGCGAGCTCCGCAACCGGCTGCTGATCGCCCTGATCGCGGTGGCCGTCGGCGTGATCATCGGCTGGTTCTTCTTCGAGCCGGTGTGGACGGTGCTCAAGGCGCCGTACTGCGACACCCTCCAGGCCAAGCAGCTCACCGGGGAATGCGCGCTGACCTACTCGGGCATCTTCCAGTCCTTCTTCATCACCCTGAAGGTCTCGGTGATGGTCGGACTGGTGCTGGCCTCGCCGATGTGGCTGTACCAGATCTGGGCGTTCGTCACCCCCGCGCTCTACCGCAACGAGAAGCGCTACTCGATCACGTTCCTCGGGATCGCGGTCCCGCTGTTCGTGCTCGGCGCCGCGCTGGCCTACTTCATCATGGACACCAGCCTGGGGTTCCTGCTGGGCTTCGCGCTCGAGGGCACGGTCGCGACGATCGGCATCGACGACTACCTCGACTACGTGCTGATCATGCTCGTGGTGTTCGGAGTCTCCTTCGAGCTGCCGCTGGTGATGGTCTTCCTCAACCTCATCGGGGTGCTGTCGCACGCCACGGTGGCCAAGCACCGCCGCATGATCATCTTCCTGATGTTCGTGTTCGGCGCGGTCGTCACCCCCGGCGGCGACCCGGTCGGCATGATGGCGCTCGCCGCCCCCATGGTGCTCCTGTTCGCCGCGGCGGAGCTGTTCATGTACCTGCGTGAGAGGCGCCTGCCCAAGGACGAGGACTACTCCGGCCTGTCCGACGACGAGGCCTCTCCTCTCGATTTGACCTCGACCGATACCGATTCCGAGAAATAGGCGATACGTTCCGGGCGTGAGCGCTCAACTCGCCCTGCTGGTCAACCCCGCCGCCCGCGGCGGACGCGCGCTGCGCCTGCTCGACCCGGTGGTGCGCCGCCTGCGCGAGGGCGGCGCCGAGGTGTCGGTGATCGTCGGCGACGGCGCCGCCGACGCCCTGGAACGCGCCTGTACGGCCGTCGCCGAGCGCCCCGACGCGCTGGTGGCCTTCGGCGGCGACGGCCTGGTCCACCTGGCGGTGCAGGCGGTGGCCGGCACCGAGGTCCCACTCGGCATCATCCCCGCGGGCACCGGCAACGACATCGCCGACGCCCTCGGCCTGCCCGTGCGGAACCCGCTGGCCGCCGCCGACGTGGTGCTGCGGCTGCGCCCCCGGATCGTCGACGCCGCCCGCGTCGGTGCGGACGAGTGGTTCGCCGGGGTGGTGTGCTGCGGTTTCGACTCGCGGGTCAACGAGCGGGCCAACGGCCTCACCTGGCCGCCGGGGATGGCCAAGTACCTGGTCGCGCTGGTGGAGGAGTTACGCGTGTTCCGCCCGATCCCCTTCCGGCTCACCCTGGACGGTGAGGTGATCGAGCGGGAGGCGATGCTCGTCGCGGTCGGCAACACCCGCTCCTACGGCGCCGGCATGCGCGTCTGCCCGGCGGCCAGCCCCGACGACGGCCTGCTCGACGTGACCATCCTCGGCGCCGTGGGCAGGGGCGCCTTCCTGCGCGCGTTCCCGCGCGTCTACCGGGGCACGCACGCCGGGCACCCGGCGGTGACGATGCTGCGTGCGCGCAGCGTGCGCCTGGAGGCGCCGGGCGCGATCGCCTACGCCGACGGTGAGCGGGTGGGGCCCGTGCCGCTGGTCTGCGCGGTCGAGCCCGGCGCGCTGCGCGTACTCACCTGATCTACACCGTAAAGGCGGCCGGGACGGGCCGTTCAGACGGCCGAGCAGGCCTACCCCGAGGCGGCGGCCGCCGCCGAGCGCGGGTTCGGGCTCCTCGCCGACTACCTCGCCGAGTGACGGGCGGACCGACCGGAAAGCCGATATCGGTAGGCTGACAGACATGACAACGCCAGCGGAACGCTACGCGGCCTTCCGTGAGAAGCACGCCGACGACGGAGCCGCGCTCAAGTCGTTTCGGGGCCTGTACGAATTCGACCTCGACGACTTCCAGCTCGACGCCTGCCGGGCGCTGGAGGCCGGGGACGGCGTGCTGGTGGCCGCCCCCACCGGCTCGGGCAAGACGGTCGTCGGCGAGTTCGCCGTCCACCTGGCCCTGGAGCAGGGGCTCAAGTGCTTCTACACGACCCCCATCAAGGCGCTGTCCAACCAGAAGTACAACGACCTCGTCAAACGGTACGGCACCGCCAAGGTCGGCCTGCTGACCGGCGACAACAGCGTCAACGGCGACGCGCCGATCGTGGTCATGACCACCGAGGTGCTGCGCAACATGCTCTACGCCGGCTCGGGCACGCTGTCCGGGCTCGGCTTCGTCGTCATGGACGAGGTGCACTACCTCGCCGACCGCTTCCGCGGCGCGGTCTGGGAAGAGGTCATCATCCACCTGCCCGAGTCGGTCAGGCTGGTGGCCCTGTCGGCGACCGTCAGCAACGCCGAGGAGTTCGGCGAGTGGATGGGCGAGGTGCGCGGCGACACCACCGTCATCGTCGACGAGCACCGCCCGGTCCCGCTGTGGCAGCACATGCTCGTCGGCAACCGCATCTACGACCTGTTCGTCACCGAGGACTTCGACGCCGGCGGCCACATCAACCCCGCCCTGCTGCGCATCGCCCGCGACGAGGAACGCCTCGCCGGCCGAGGCCGCCGAGGGTACGGCAGGCCCTCGCGCAGCCGCCCGCCCGACCGCGCCCAGGTGATCGAACGCCTCGACGCCGAGGCCCTGCTGCCCGCCATCACCTTCATCTTCTCCAGGGCCGGTTGCGCCGCCGCCGTCATGCAGTGCCTGCACGCCGGCATCAGGCTCACCGACGAGCGCGAACGCCACGAGATCCGGCAGCTCGTCGACGAGCGCACCGCCCACCTGCCCGACGAGGACCTGGCCGTGCTCGGCTTCCTGGAGTGGCGCGACTGCCTGGAGCGCGGCCTGGCCGCCCACCACGCGGGCATGCTGCCGGCCTTCAAGGAGGTCGTCGAGGAGCTGTTCACCCGCGGCCTGGTCAAGGCCGTCTTCGCCACCGAGACCCTGGCGCTCGGCATCAACATGCCGGCCCGCAGCGTGGTCATCGAGAAGCTCGACAAGTGGAACGGCGAGACCCACGCCGACCTCACCCCCGGCGAGTACACCCAGCTCACCGGCCGGGCCGGGCGGCGCGGCATCGACGTCGAGGGCCACGCGGTCGTGGTCTGGCAGCCGGGCATGGACCCGGTCTCGGTCGCCGGGCTGGCCGGCACCCGCACCTACCCGCTGCGCTCCAGCTTCCAGCCGTCCTACAACATGGCCGTCAACCTGGTCGGCCAGTTCGGCCGCGAGCGCGCCAAGACACTCCTGGAGGCGTCCTTCGCCCAGTTCCAGGCCGACCGGGCAGTCGTGGGGCTGGCCAAGCAGCTCCGCAAGCACGAGGAGGCGCTGGAGGGCTACCAGGAGGCGATGACCTGCCACCTGGGCGACTTCACCGAGTACGCCGGGCTGCGCCGCCGCCTGTCCGACCGGGAGACCGAGCTGTCCAAGCAGCGCGGCGCGGCGCGCCGGGCGGCCGCCGTACGGTCGCTGGAGGCGCTCAAGCCCGGGGACGTGATCAGGGTGCCGGGCGGGCGGCGCGCCGGGCTGGCCATCGTGCTCGACCCCGGCCTCACCCCGCGCGGCGACGGGCCGCGCCCCCTGGTGCTGACCATCGGCAAGCAGGTCAAGAAGCTCGACTCGGCCGACTTCCCGGTCCCCGTCGAGCCCATCGAGAAGCTGCGCGTCCCGAAGAACTTCAACGCCCGCTCACCCAAGGAACGCGCCAACCTCGTCTCCACCCTGCTCGCCAAGGTCGGTGACCGTGACCTCGGCAAGCCGCCCAGGGCCCGCGACCACACCGTCGAGGACGAGGAGATCAACGAGCTGCGGCGGCGCATCCGGCAGCACCCCTGCCACGGGTGCGACGAGCGAGAGGACCACGCCCGCTGGGCCGAGCGCTACTACAAGCTGCTGCGCGAGACCGAGGGGCTGCGCCGCCGGGTCGAGGGCCGCTCGCATGTCATCTCGCGCACCTTCGACCGCGTGTGCGGGGTGCTCAACCAGCTCGGCTACCTCGACGGGGAGAGCGTCACCGCCGAGGGCAGGCGGCTCGGGCGGCTCTACACCGAGCTCGACCTGCTCACCGCCGAATGCCTGCGGACCGGGCTGTGGGAGGAGCTCGACCCCGCCGAGCTGGCCGCGTGCGTGTCGGCGCTGGTGTTCGAGTCCCGGCAGGCCGACGACGCCCGCCGGCCCAAGATCCCCGCCGGACAGGCGCAGGACGCGCTGACCGCGATGATCCGGCTCTGGGGCGAGCTGGAGGGCATCGAACGCGACCACGGGCTGTCCATCATCCGCGAACCCGACCTGGGCTTCGCGTGGGCGGCCTTCCGCTGGACCAAGGGACACAGCCTCGACGCCGTCCTCAGCGACGGCATCAACGGCAGCGAACTGGCCGCGGGCGACTTCGTGCGCTGGGTCAAGCAGCTCATGGACCTGCTCGGCCAGCTCGGCAACGCGGCCCCGCCCGGCAGCAAGATCAAGCAGACGGCGGGGAAGGCCATGGACGCCATGCGCCGCGGCGTCGTGGCCTACTCGTCGCTGAGCTGACCGCCCGGTCAAGGTCTTGTGGTGGTGGGTGCACGCAACGTCACCTCGCGGCGAGTTTCCTGCGTGATCACAACGGACATCCCCATGTCGGAAGCCCGTTGAACCGCCGGACGCCCCACCAGCACCGACGTCCGGCCCCCGCCTGGAGGTTGGGATGTTCGCTCTCGTCGCTGCCCTGCTGTTCGTACTCGCCCTCGTCTTCGAGATCGCCGGCGTCGCGGTCGGTGGCATCGTCACCGTCACCACGCTGGGCACCGCGGGCCTGCTGTGCGTGGCCCTGCACCTGATGGGTGTGGGCGCGGGCTGGACGCCCATGAAGAAGTAACGGCCGCCGACCGGCCGCGCGCGAGCTCCCCCGGCACGCGCGCGGCCCCGCCGTACTCAGGCCAGGGTGAATCTGACCTCGCGGGTGCCGGGGTCGGCCTGGGCCAGCCGGACGGTGACCCGCTCGCCCAGCGGTAGCGGCCCGCCGTCGCAGCGGGCGATCACGGCGGGGTCGGCGAGCTGCACCTGCCCGCCCGCGCGGCGCTCGTCGACGTCGATCACCATGGCCTCGAAGGTCTGCCCGATCCGGTCGCGCAGCACGAACGACTCGACCAGGTCGATCACGGCCCGGTCCACGGCGCCAGCCCGGCGCCCGGTCTTCGCCATGATCTCCGGCAGGCCGCCGAGCGCCGCCTGGATCTCCTCCGGCACCGGCTCCCCGGCGGCGACCGCCAGGCAGACCTCGGTGGCGTACCGGTCGGCCAGCCGCCGCAGCGGCGCGGTCACGTGCGCGTACGGCGCCGCCACCGCCGAGTGCTCAGCCATCCGCGGCGGCGCCCCGTCGAAGGCCACGTAACCCGAGCCGCGCAGCAGGACCCGGGACTCGTGCAGGAACGCCGCGTGCGCCGGATTCTTCGCGTCGAGCCCGTGCACCACGTCGCCGTAGGCGGCCCCGTCGGGCCAGGGCACGTCGAGGGCGGCGGCGACCCTGCGGACCTTGGCCAGGTCGCCCGGCTGCGGCGGCGGCAGCACCCGCAGCAGGCCGATCTCCGCGTCGAGCATCATCGAGGCCGCCGCCATGCCGGTGAGCAGGGAGATCTGCGCGTTCCACGCCTCGGCGGGCAGCGGCACCCGGTACTCCAGGCGGTAGCCGTCGTCGGCGACCACCTCCTGCTCGGGCGTGGGGAGCGTCACGCCGCCGCGCTCGCGCTCCAGCTCCAGGCGCAACCGGCCGAGCTCGGCCAGCAGCTTCAGCGTGCCGTCGGCGGTGCCGGTGTCGACGGCTGCCTGCACGTAGTCGTAGTCGAGCCGTTCGCGGCTGCGCACCAGCGCACGCTGCACATCGGCGCCGATCGTCCGGCCCTCGGCGTCGAGGTCGATCCGCCACACGGCGGCCGGCCTGGTCACGCCGGGCAGCAGGCTCGCCGCCCCCTCCGACAGCACCTGCGGGTGCAGCGGCACCTTGCCGTCGGGCAGGTAGACGGTCTCGCCCCTGGCGCGGGCCTCGGCGTCGATCGCGCCGCCGGGCCTGACGAACGCGCCGACGTCGGCGATCGCGTACCAGACGCGGTAGCCGTCGCGCAGCGGCTCGATGGAGACGGCCTGGTCCAGGTCCATGGAGCCGGGCGGGTCGATGGTGACGAACGGCAGGTCGGTCTGATCCTGCCGGTCCGCGAACGCGGCGTCTCGGGCCGCGGCCCCGGCCTCCGCCAGCACGGCGGAGGGGAAGTCCCGTGGAAGCTTCAGCTCTCGTTCGAGCCGCTCGAACCCGTCGGCCAGCCGTGGGTGCATGTCCCTTGGCACCCTTATGTTCGTGTTCGCCACCCGGTCAACCTATCGCCCCGGGGTGCCGGCGACGGAGTACGGCGGGTTGCGGGTCGTCTTCAGCGGGTCAGGACGTCGAGGAGGCGGTTCAGCGGGCTGTCGAGGCCGTAGCGGTCGGCCAGCCGTACCAGGGTCTCGGGGTCGCGGGGCTTGGCGGGCAGGGTGAGGTCGGTGTCGGGGAGGGGGGCGTCGGGGGCGACCTCGACCACGGCGGGGGCGACGCGCAGGTAGTCGCGGGCGGCGGTCAGCTTGTTGCGGCTGCCGGCCGGGAAGCCGTCGGACTGCCCGGCGTCCAGGGCGGCCAGCAGCGCCTCCAGGGATCCGAACCTGGTGATCAGCGCGGCGGCGGTCTTCTCGCCGACACCGGGAACGCCGGGCAGGCCGTCGCTGGGGTCGCCGCGCAGGGTGGCGAAGTCGGCGTAGGCGCGGCCGGGGATGCCGTACTTGGCGGTGACGAACGCCTCGTCGACGACCTGCAGGTTGCGGATGCCGCGCGCGGTGTACAGCACGCGCACGGGGCGGGTGTCGTCGACGAGCTGGAACAGGTCGCGGTCGCCGGTGACGATGTCGACGGCGCCGGCGGCGGCGCGGTGGGTGAGGGTGCCGATGACGTCGTCGGCCTCGTAGCCCTCGGCCTCGATCCTGGCGATGCCGACCGCGTCGAGGACCTGCTCGATCACCGGGATCTGCGGCACCAGCGTGTCGGGCACCTCCTCGAGGTGCCCGGAGGCGACCCGGTGCGCCTTGTACGTCGGGATCGCCTCGACCCGGAAGGCGGGCCGCCAATCGGCGTCCATGGTGGCCACCAGCTCGGCGGGGGAGTGCGTGCGGACCAGCGTTGCGATCATGTCGATGAGGCCGCGCACCGCGTTGACGGGCATGCCGTCGGGCGCGGTCATCGACTCCGGGATGCCGTAGAAGGCGCGGAAGTAGAGCGACGGGGTGTCGAGAAGCATCAGCACGTGCCTATGGTCGCACTTCGGCGGCCTCCGGGGTGGCGTGCACGCGGACCGCGAGCAGGCAGGCGTCGTCCTCGGGGTTGGGGCCGCCGATGCTGGCCAGCAGCCGGTCCAGGCCGGCCTCCAGGTCGTAGCCGGGCAGCTCGCCGGCGGCGGACATGACCAGCCGCAGGCCCTCGTCGATGTCGCGGGTGCGCCGCTCGACCAGCCCGTCGGTGAACAGCAACAGCAGGTCGCCCTCCCGCAGCTCGACCCTGGCCAACTCGTACGGCTCGTCGCCGGTCGCGCCGAGCAGCACGCCGTCGGGCGCGCCGAGCTGCTTCACGAGCCCGTCGCGCACCAGGATCGGCGCAAGGTGCCCCGCCTGGCCCCAGGTGAACACCCTGGTCGCCGGGTCGAAGTGGCCGACCAGGGAGGTGGCGGTGGTCTCGTCGAGGCGGTGCATCACCAAACCGTTGAGCCAGGACAGCAGGCGGTCGGCCGGTTGGCCGGTCATGGCCAGCCCGATCAGGGCGTGGCGCAGCTGGGCCATCAGCGCGATGGCGGGCAGCCCGTGGCCGGAGACGTCGCCGATGGACAGCAGGACCCTGCCGTCGGGCAGCTCGGCCGCCTCGAACCAGTCGCCGCCCAGGTTGGCGGTCTTCTCCGCGGGGACGTAGCGCACGGCGACCCTGGCCTGCGGCAGGTCGAGGCAGCCGACGGGCTCGGGCAGGATGGCCTCGCGCAGCGCCAGCATCACGCCGCGCTCCTCCGCGGCACGCTCCCTGGCCTCCAGGAGCTGGCGGCGCGACTCGGACATGATGCGCTCGGCTCTGCGGCGCCCGGTGATGTCCTGGATCACGCCGTGCACGCCGGTCGGCCCGCCGTGCCCGAAGTGCGGCTCCAGCACCGCGCGCAGGTGGCGGATCTCTCCCTTGCGGCGGATGCGGAACTCGGCCTGCACCGGCTCGACGCCCTGCACGACCGTCCACAGCAGCTGGTCCAGCGCGGCCAGGTCGCCGGGCTCGACCGTGCAGGCCAGGTCGGGTAGCGTCACCGGGCCCTCCACCGGATCACGGCCGAAGATCACGTAGACGTGGTCGGACCACACCGCCTGCCCGGTGCGCAGATTCCATTCGACCCAGCCCATGTTGCCCAGCCGCTGGGCGTGCCCCAGTTGCACGGCGAGGAGCTCGGCCGCCTCGCGCCGGTCGAGCTGCTCGGTGAGTCGCCTGACCAACTCGGTCGCCGTCAGGGGGCGGCCGAGCCGGTGGTCGTCTGTGGAGGGGAGGGCAGGCTGATGGCCGCCCGCGACGCCGACCATGTGGCTCGCTCTCAAAACGTATTGGAACGGGACAATTGCCCCACCGTAAGTGATCGTCCTTGAACGGAGTGTAGCGAGCGCTTGCGAGTTGTGAGAGCTTTTCGTGGATTCCCCGCGAGGCGGCCGGGAGTAGATTGGACGCCGTGATGTCCGCAGACCTTTACCCAGTGTCCCGTCTCGCCGCCGTCCAGGCCGCCACCGCCCGGGCCGGCCTTGACGCGCTCCTCCTCACGCCCGGCCCCGACCTGCGCTACGTCAGCGGCTACGAGGCCCTTCCCCTGGAGCGGCTGACCTGCCTGGTGGTGCCGGCCGCGGGCGAGTCGTTCATGATGGTGCCGCGCCTGGAGCTGCCCGCCGCGCAGGCCTCGCCCGCCTCGCGGCTCGGCGTGGAGTTCGTCGCCTGGGACGAGACCGACGACCCCTACACCCTGGTGGCCGACCGGCTCGGCCGGGTCGCGAGGGTGGGTCTCGCCGACCGGATGTGGGCGATGGCGTCGCTGCGCTTCCGCGCCGCGATGCCCGCGACCGACCAGGTGCTGGCCGGCAGCGTGCTGCGCGAGCTGCGGATGCGCAAGTCGGCCGCCGAGGTGGCCGCGCTGCGTGAGGCGGGCGCCGCGATCGACGCCGTCCACCTCCAGGTGCCGGGCCTGCTGAAGGCCGGCCGTACCGAGCGCGAGGTGGGCCGGGACATCCACGACGCGATCCTGGCCGCGGGCCACTCCACCGTCGACTTCGTCATCGTCGCCTCCGGCCCCAACGGCGCCAGCCCGCACCACGAGGTGTCCGATCGGGTGATCCAGACGGGTGAGCCGGTCGTCGTCGACATCGGCGGGCAGCTGCACAACGGCTACTGCTCCGACTCCACCCGCACCTACTGCGTGGGCGAGCCGCCGGCCGAGTTCGCGGCCTACTACGAGGTGCTGCGCCGGGCGCAGCAGGCGGCCTGCGAGGCGGTACGGCCGGGCGTCACCTGCGAGTCCGTCGACGCGGCGGCCCGCGAGGTGATCGCCGAGGCGGGTTACGGCGACTACTTCATCCACCGCACCGGCCACGGCATCGGCATCGAGACGCACGAGGAGCCGTACATCGTCTCGGGCAACACCGAGCTGATGGAGCCCGGCTTCGCCTTCTCCGTCGAGCCGGGCATCTACCTGGCCGGGCGGCACGGGGCGCGCATCGAGGACATCCTGGTCTGCACCGAGACCGGCGGCGAGCGCCTCAACAACACCTCGCGCGAACTGGTGATCGTCTAGCACCGCCGGTGGAGGTCCGCTGATCAGGTGGCGGGGGACCAGACGAGCAGGCCCAGGCACATCTCGTCGCTGGTGCCCTCGCCCCAGACCACGTAGCGCGGCGGCTGGGAGCTCAGCTCCGGAAGCAACGCCCGCAGCCCCGCGTCGTGGGTGCAGGTCACCTTGAGCGTGTCACCCGCCTTGACCGTGACGGGTTCGGCGAGCGGGCGGATGGCCTGCTCGTCGAAGTTGTAGCGGGGAATGTCCAGCAGCGTCCGCCCGCCCGTCTCGCCCGGGTTCAGCTCCACCTTGATCGCCCGGCCGAGCAGGTGCATGTGCCCGGCCGTGGCGTACACCGTGCCGCCCGCCTCCAGGCGCGTCGCGCAGTGCTGGGTGGGGCCCGGCGCCGGGGCCTTCTCGCCGTTGCACATGGCGTTGAGCTGGCCGACCATTTCCCCAGCCTGCTCGCCGAAGCGCCGGGTCAGCTCGCCCACGGCCGCCTTCCGGTCGCACAGCGGCCCCGACTCCTCGCTCGTGCACGGCAGCTCGATCGGCGCGGTCAGCAGCGCGGTCCGCAACGGGGTGAGCTTCGCGTCGCCGTCGGCGAAGCGGAGCCTGATGCCCGACTGGTCGGTGCCGACCGGCTTGCCCTCGGTGGCCAGCAGGTTGTAGTGCACCTGCAGGATGAGGCGGCTGCCCGGCGCGACCGGGTAGCCGACCTTCTGCTTCAGCAGCGTCTCGTTGGCCCCCGGCGCCCAGTGGCCGATCCACGCGCCGTCGTCGATGCCGGCGTCGCCGAAGCAGGTCCAGCCCTCGCCCGGCGTGCTCGCGTCCAGTCTGCCCGCCGCCTCGGCCTTGCCGGGGGCGATGGAGTAGACGATCGCGTGGTGCACGAGGTCGGTGTTCTGCGGCAGGAACTGGTTGCCGGTCAGGAACGCGGGCCCGGTCAGCTCCGGGTCGAGCAGGAAGCAGCGGTACTCGTCGGTCGCCCCCTTGGGCGCGGCGGGGGTGTACGCGCTGGGCAGCTTCAGGTTGACGAACCGCTCGCCGTCCCGCAGCGGGGCCGCGGGGGGTGGGGGAGACGCCGTCATGCCGTGGCCCGGGTGTGCGCTCTGGCTCGCGGGCGGCTGTGCCGTACCGGCGCGTTGTGCGCATGATGTCACGAGCAGGACCCCCGCGAGCGCGAGGGCCGTCGCACCCCACCATCGTGTCGATGTCATACCGTCCAGAGTCCTCGCCGGCGCGCCGGATGCCATCCACCCCAGGGTCGGACTCACTCCTCCGGAAGGGGGAGCTTTCCGGGGCTGCGGGCCGGCGGTCGTCGCCTGCGTGGTCGCCGAGTGGGAGGCAGGCGGTAGGTGACCGCTGGGAATGCGTAACAATCAGGGGAGTCACCCCTTACCTGGAGAGTGCCGCGATGAGCGTTGAGCGTGTGCTGCCCACCCCCGAGGCGCACGACCTGATCGACCTGACCCGAGACCTGATCGCCAAGGAGGTGGCGCCACGCGCCGCCGGCGACGAGGTCGCGTCCAGATTCCCCCGCGAGGTGTTCGCCACCCTGGGGGCCGCCGGCCTGCTCGGCCTGCCGTACCCCGAGGAGTACGGCGGCGCCGGCCAGCCGCAGGAGGTGTACCTGCAGGTGGTGGAGGAGCTGGCGGCGGGCTGGCTGACCGTCGGGCTCGGCACCTCCGTGCACACGCTGTCGTGCTTCCCGGTGGCTGCCTTCGGCACCGAGGAGCAGCGCGCCGAGCTGCTGCCCGCCATGGTCGGCGGGGACCTGCTCGGCGCCTACTGCCTGTCGGAGCCGCAGTCCGGCTCGGACGCCGCCGCGCTGACCACCCGCGCGGTGCCCGGACCGGACGGCTACACCGTGGACGGCGTGAAGGCCTGGATCACCCACGGCGGCGTCGCCGACTTCTACATGCTGATGGCCCGCACCGGCGACGCCTCCGGCGCGCGCGGCATCTCCTGCCTGCGCGTGCCCGGCGAGGCCGACGGGCTCTCCTTCGGCGCGCCCGAGCACAAGATGGGGATGCGCTCCTCGCCGACCGCCCAGGTTCGCTTCGACGGGGTACGGCTCCCGCCCTCCGCGCTCGTCGGCGCCGAAGGCGAGGGCTTCCGCATCGCCATGGCCGCGCTCGACGGCGGCCGGCTCGGCATCGCCGCCTGCGCGGTGGGCGTCGCCCAGGCCGCCCTCGACGCGGCCACCGACTACGCCCGCGAACGGCGGCAGTTCGGCTCGCGCATCGTCGACTTCCAGGGGATCGGCTTCATGCTCGCCGACATGGCCACGCACATCACGGCGGCCCGAGCGCTGTACCTGGAGGCGGCCCGGCTGCGCGACCACGGCCGCCCGTACAGCACGCAGGCGGCGATGGCCAAGCTGTTCGCCACCGACGTGTGCATGAAGGTGACGACGGACGCGGTGCAGGTGCTGGGCGGGTACGGCTACGTGGAGGACTTCCCCGTGGAGCGGTACATGCGCGAGGCCAAGGTGCTGCAGATCGTCGAGGGCACCAACCAGATCCAGCGCCTGGTGATCAGCAGGGCGCTCGCCAAGGGGTGACCCCGGAATGCCGGCGTCACCGGAAGGTCTGTGCACCGGCCGGTGGCGCGCCCGGGCTTCGACTGCGGCAGAGTGGCCCTATGAGGCGTCCTGTTGCTGTCCTCGCGGTTCTGGGGATGGTCGTGGCCGGTTGCGGTACGGGGGCGCAGCTCAGCCAGGCCGTTCTGGACCAGGCGCGTCTTCAGGGGGTGGCCCCGGACCTGATCTACGCGGTGGAGCTGGAGGGGTACGAGCTGGTCGAGCAGTCCGTCGGCGGCGTGAACGAAGAGGGCTTCGGCGCCTTCTACGTCTCACCGGCGGGTTCGCGGGTGGAGTTGCGGGTGGATCGGGGCCGGTTCGGCGACGGGCTGTGCGTGGACACGATGCTCAAGGACGCCGAGCCGCAGACCGCGCCGGTGACGTGCGAGCGCGACGAGGTGGGCTGGTATCGGGTGGGGGGTGGGCGGCACGAGTACACGGCGGTGCGCGGCGACCTGCCCACCGTCGGCGACGGCGCCCCGCACAATCCCGTGGGCCCTGGCGGCTGATCGCCGGTCCGCAGGAATGTCGGTGCCGACTGGCAAGATCCCGCCATGCGCGAACCCGCCGTGAGCAAGGTGATCAAGGATGCTCTGGTCACCGCGAGCTGGATCCAGGAGGTACTCGCCCAGCGGCGGACCCTGCTGCGCTGGTCGAGCCCGCAGACCTGCCCTGGACCGTGGGACGAGCAACGCGGCCTGGCCTCGCGCCTCCAGGCCAAGCAGGTCCGCCGCGACCTGAACGAGCGCCTGTCCCGCACCGAGGGCGCGGAACGCCGCGCGGCGGTGATCTGTCTCGCCCGCTGCACGAAGGACCGCTACACCGAGGAGCTCGACCTCGCCCTGTCGGGCTCGAGTGGCTGGACCGTGACAGAGATCGCCGCGCTGCTCACCGTCCTGAATGGGTTCGAGCCCCGCTACGGAGACGACACATGGCTGTCCCGGGTGCTCGACCTGGCCCAGGACTTCGACCCGCAAGAACGCGAAACGCTGCGGAAACCGATCGAACCGCTCGTCCGGGCGATCTACGACAGCCCCATCGAGGCCGCCAGACGCCGCCGCCTGGAACGCCTGATCGCCCGCGTCCTGCGCACCGACCCCGCCCCCATACCGAGATCGACACTCTCGCTCTCGGACCGCTGGGCCACGACCATCTGCGACCACCTCGACAGAACCCCCCACCTCCTTCCCCTGATCGACCACCTCTGCGAGCTACGCGGCCCACGCCCGACCAAGGCGTGGCGCGTCCGCTGCGGCGAACTCCTGCGAACCACCGACGCCCGGCATCTGGTACGGCTGGCGCTGCGCGCCTTCGACCGCGACACCGAGCAGATCCGCCGGTGGGGCTCGACCTGGCGGCTGGTCGTCTCGGAGCGGAACGTGGACACGGCCCGCGGCTTCGTCTGGGCCGCAGTCCTCCTGGGCGACGACCACGCCCAAGGCGGTGGCGATGGAGGTGCAGGGCGGCGGGAGGTCGTTCAGGCGCTGGTGGCGCTGGCTGTGCGGACCTCGGGTGTCGAGCAGCGGATCCGATCACGGGCGTGCTGACCCGCAGCCTGATCTGGCAGACCGGCCGGGACGGCTGGACCGCCTTCCTGTGCGACGAACCACACCCGGGACGCGACGACGCAGCGGCCTCGGATGGCTACGCAGTGGCTCCGGAGGGGGAGGCAGCGGAGGTGGGGGGTGGTGAGGCTGAGGTGTCAGGGGATGGAGTGAGTGATGTTTGTGAGCGAATGGTGCGGTTGTGGCATCCGGGGCGGGTTTCGCTCGCGGAGGTGTCGGCGTGGCGGGAGGTGGTGACGGGGCGAGGGGTGCGGCAGCCGTTCAAGCAGGCCTTTCGGGAGGTTTATCTGCTTACTCCGGCTGAGGGGCGGACGGGTCTCTACTCCAATCGGTTCGCGGCGCACATCGTCGAGCATCGGCGTCTGTACGCGCTGCTCAAGGAGCGTGGCTGGCAGACCAACTGGCTGGGGGCCTTCCGGAAGGGGTTCGACGCCGAGGCCACGAAGGAGTTGGCCGAGGGGGCTTGGCGGATCGAGTTCCGGTATGAAACGGCGGTGGTGGACGGGTACGAGGTGACGCTGGCCGCCACCGATCAGGTGCGCTTCGATCGGCGTGCCGGGCGCGCGTGGCGGCGGGTGGCGTTGGCGGAGGTGCCGCCGCTGGTGTTCAGCGAGGGTATGCGGGACGTGGACCTGTTCGTCGCGATCACGTCGATCGCCGCCGATCCCGGGTGGAGCGATCGAGGGGAGGAACGGCACCGCGACTACTGGAGCGACATGTCCTCCGCCCCGCTGCCGCCGTCCGGCGAGGTGCGCCGCGACGCGCTGGCCCGCGTCCTGCCCCGTACGGCCATCGCCGATCGCTGCACCCTTACCGACCGTTTCCTGATCGTCCAGGGTGACCTGCGTACCTACAAGATCCACTTAGGCAGTGCAAACATCCTCATGGAACCCGGGGACGTCTATCTGTGCATCGTCCCGAGCCGTAGGGGCGACACGAAAGTGTTTCTCCCCTTCGAGGAGGACGGCCGCCTCGCCCTCGTCCTCAGCAAGGCCTTCCTGCTGGCCCGCGACACCCGCATCAAGGACAAATCCATCCTCAAGCAGATCCACGGATGACCGCCGCACACCGTCCTGACCGGTTCCGCTCGGTGCGGTGCGGTGCGACCGCAGGGCGGCGCGAGGGCGGGGCGGGAGCAGGAATTCCCAAAGGTGCAGGGAGGGGCAGGGGCTGCAGGGGAGATCAGGCAGCAGATAGCGATAGATGGCGGCAGATATGTGCAAGTGGTGGGCAATCTGCGTGCAAGCAGTGAGTTCTAGCGTCGCAGCGTGTCCAGACGACTGACTCCCGGTGCCGCCGCGCTAGCCGCGGGTGCCGCGCTGATGCTCTCCCAGGCGCCCGCGTTCGCGCAGGCCGCCACTCCCACACAGACCGGCGCCCTCGCTCAGGCGGCGAACCCCGTACCGGTGGCGAACCCCGCCCAGGCTCACGCGCCGGCGCCTGCCGCGGTGGCCAGGAAGTTGTTCCGTGCCTGGTTGAGAGGTGACCGGGCCGCTGCCGCCAAGGTGGCCTCGCCCGCTGCGGTGAGCAGCCTGTTCGCGTACGTCTACCGCGCCCCGGACCGGTTCGCCGGGTGCACCGGGAACGCCTGCCGGTTCACGTACACCAGCGTCCGCGTGCCCGGTGGTCTCAACGGCATCCTGATGGTCGTCTCCGGCCCCAAGGTGACCAAGGTCTACACCTCCAGCCACCTGACCAAGCCGTCCCTGGCCGCCACCTCCCTGTTCAAGGCGTGGACGCTGAACGACCGCAGCCGCGCCCTCCAGTTCGCCGCCGTGCCGGCCGTCAAGACGCTGTTCAGGACGAAGTACGACCCCAAGGGCGTGACGCACACCTTCCAGGGCTGCTCGGCCGAGCCGAAAGGCCACGCGTGCGCCTACTCCTACGAGGGCGGCGCCATGCTGATGCACGTCCGCGGCTCGAAGCACGCCGGCTACGACGTCCGCTCGATCACCTACATCGCCGACTGACGGGTTCAGTGGCTCCGGTTGACGATCAGCTCGCACAGGTCGCGCAGTTCGTGCAGTTCGGTCGCGCCGGGGAAGCACGCGCCGAGGGCCTCGACGGCCAGGCCGGCGTGCCGGGCGGCCAGTTCGCGGGTGACGTCCGCGCCGCCGGCGGCCTCGATGAGGTCGGCGGCCAGCCGTACCGTGTCGTCGTCGAGGTCGCCGGTCAGCAGCAGGTCCTCCAGTTTGCCCGCGGCGGGGTCGTCGGCGGCGAGCGCGGAGAGCACCGGCAGGGTCTTCTTGCCGGCCCGCAGGTCGCTGTAGACGGGCTTGCCGGTGACGGCGGGGTCGCCCCAGATGCCGAGTAGGTCGTCGACCATCTGGTAGGCGAGGCCGAGGCTGCGGCCCATGCCGTACATGCGCTCGGCCTGTGCCGCCGAGCCGCCGCCGAGCGCGGTGCCGACGGCGGCGGCGCAGCCGAGCAGCGCGCCGGTCTTGCGCGCGGCCATGCCGGAGTACTCCTCGGCGGTGACCGCGTCGTCGCCGTTCCAGGGCCGGTTCTCGAACGCCATGTCCTCGGTCTGCCCGTGCACGAGTTCCACCAGCGCCCGCGACAGGTAGCCCATGGCGATGGAGTTGTCGGTCGCCGCGAGCCGGCTGATCGCCAGCGCGAGCAGGGCGTCGCCGGTGAGTACGGCGGGGCCGACGCCGAACGCCTTCCAGACGGCGTCCCGGTGCCTGCGGCGCTCGTCGCTGTCGATGATGTCGTCGTGCACCAGCGAGAAGGCGTGCACCAGTTCGACGGCGAGGGCGCCGGGCACGGCGCTGTCCGGCGGCGAGCCGGCCGCCTGCGCGCACAGCATGGCCAGCGCGGGACGCAGGCTCTTGCCGCCGTGCTCGTCGAGGGGCGTGCCGTCGATGTCGGACCAGCCGAGGGTGAAGGCGGCCATGTGGGCGCCCCACGGGTGCAGGCTCGTCACGGCCTGCCTGAGCGCGGGTTCCATGAGGCGCCGGTAGCGGGTCAGGACCTCGCTGGTGGCGTGGGGTGGTAGCGGGCGCGGGTCCCCGAGATCCCCGGAGGGAGACGCGGCAAAACGGGCGGCCATCAATCCTCCGAACTGAAGAGCGTGAGCAGATTATCACCGAACGCCTGTCTTGATCGGATAGATGTGATCATGTGATACTTCGCCCGAAGAGTTACAAATGTCGGAAGAGTTACGCCTTCTGGCGGATGATGCTCCTGAGGTCTGCCGCAAAGTGGGAGTCGCCACCATGTCCGTTGCCCCTGACACCAATGTGACCAGGGGGGCGCGGACGCTGCCCTTCTACCGCGTCATCCCCCGGCTGCTGAAGGAACCCGTCACCGAGCTGTCGAAGATGGGCATGGAGAACGACGGCCAGCCCGTACGGCTGGACATCGGACCTTTCCGGCCGTTCCTGATCTCCCACCCCGACCACGTCCAGCAGGTCCTCAAGACCGACTGGACCAACTTCATGCGTCAGGGCATGTTCTGGAACGCTGTATGGCGGGTGACCGGGCACGGGATCGTGAGCGAGGGGCCCGCCTGGGAGACGAGCAGGAAGATCCTCCAGCCGCTCTTCACCGCCAGGTACATCGCCTCGCTGGGCGAGCAGATGGCCGAGGTCATCGCCGCCAGCGTCGCCGAACTCGACGAATACGCGCGGACCGGCGAGCTGATCGACGCCGCCTCCCGGATGAACTCGATCGTCAACCACGTCATCATCAAGGTCCTGTTCGGCGGCCGGATCCCCAGGGAGACCGGCGAGCGGCTGGCGCCCGAGTTCGCCACCTGCGCCACCTCGATCGCCTTCCGGCTGCTCGTCCCCTTCGTCCCGGACTCCATCCGGGTGCCCGGCGACCGCGCCTTCCTGGCCGCGCTGAAGAAGATCGACGACATCGTCTACCCGCTGATCGAGCAGGCGCGTACGGAGAAGAACGACGCCAACGACGTGCTCTCGGCCGTCCTGCGGGCCAGGACCGAGCAGGACGGGGGCTCCACCGACCCGCGCCAGCTGCGCGACGACGTGGTCAGCATCTACGGCACCGCGTCGGAGACCACCGCGATGACGCTGACCTGGCTCTGGGGGGTGCTCGAGGACCACCCCGAGGTGTACGCCCGGCTGCGCGAGGAGATCGACCGCGTGGTCGGCGACGGCCCGGTCAGGGCGGCGCACGTCGACGACCTCACCTACCTGCACATGATCCTGCAGGAACTGCTGCGCCTCTACCCGGCGGCCTGGATGGTCCCCCGCCAGGTGGTGAACGACGCGGTGATCGGCGGCGTCCGGCTGAAGGCCGGTACGCAGGTGCTGATCAGCCCCTACACCACGCACCGGCTCGAGGAGTTCTGGGACCGGCCGCTGGAGTTCGACCCCGAGCGCTGGTCGCCCGAGCGCGCCGAGCGCCGTCACCGCTACAGCTTCTTCCCCTTCGGCGCGGGCCCGCACGTGTGCCTGGGACAGCAGCTGTTCTATATGGAGGCACCCCTGGTGATCGCCAACATGGTGCGCAGGTTCCGGCCCGAGGTGGCCAACCCGCAGCGGCTCACCCCGGCGCCCGGCGCGTCGGTCCGTCCCAAGGAGCAGGTCCTGCTCCGGCTGTTCCCGGCCGAGCGGAGCACCCAGGCGTGAGCGTACGGGAGGTGGCCGCCCCCGGGGCGGCGGACGTCGCCACGGCCGCGGACGAGCTGGTGGCGGGCCTGATGTTCCGGCCGTGGGGGCAGGTCTCGACCTCGGTGTACGAGACCGGCCGCCTGGTCACCCTGGCCCCCTGGCTCACCGGGCACCACGAGCGGATCGACTACCTGGTCGCGTCGCAGGGGCCCGACGGATCGTGGGGCGCGCCCGACGGGTACGGCCTGGTGCCGACGCTGAGCGCGACCGAGGCGATCCTGTCGGCGATGCTGCGCGGCGACACCGCGGCCGGTCTCGGCGAGGCCGCCGAGCGCGGGCTGCGGGTGCTGGCCGGCTGGCTGGCCGTACCGCAGGAACTGCCCGACATGCCGGCCATCGAGCACATCGTGCCCTCGCTGGTCGGCCTCATCAACGAGCACCTGGCGGCCCTGCCCGCCCACCCGCCGCTGCCGCTGCCGCAGGGCATGAGCTACGCGACGCTCGACCTGGTCAGGTCCTGGGTCGCCTCCGGCGCGGAGGTCCCCGAGAAGCTGCTGCACGCCCTGGAGATCGCCGGTTCCGCCGCCGGCGCCGCGCCGGCCGTCAAGCCCACGGCCATCGGCACCGTCGGCGCCTCACCGGCCGCGACCGCGGCCTGGCTGGGCGCCGGGCCGGTCCGCGAACCCGGCGACCCGGTCATCGGCCACCTGGAGGCGGTGGCCCGCCGCCACGGCGGCCCCGTGCCCGTCGGCCTGCCGATCACCGTGTTCGAGCGCGGCTGGGTGCTGAGCTGGCTGCTGCGCGCGGGCATCCGGGTGGAGGTGCCGCCGGAGATGGTGGCCGACCTGCGGGCCGCGATCGGCCCCGCGGGCACGCCCGCCGGGCCGGGCCTGCCCGCCGACGCCGACACCACCTCGGTGGCGCTGTACGCGCTGGCGCTGCTCGGGGCGCCCGTGGAGCCCGACAGCCTGTGGGCGTTCCACTCCACCACCCACTTCTCCACCTGGCTGGGCGAGCAGGGCGCGTCGGTCAGCGTGAACGCCCACGTGCTGGACGCGTTCGGCCAGTACGTGGCCTGCCGGCCCGCCGAGGCCGCCCGCTACGAACCGGCCATCGCCGACGTGGCCGCCTGGATCCGCGGGCGCCAGTCGCCCGACGGAAGCTGGGCCGACCGGTGGCACGCCTCGCCGTACTACGCCACCGTGAGCTGCGCGCTCGCGCTGGACGAGTTCGGCGGAGCCGAGTCGGCGGAGGCGGTGCGGGCGGCGGTCGAGTGGGTGCTGGCCGGTCAGCGTCCCGACGGGTCGTGGGGGCGCTGGGAGGGCACCGCGGAGGAGACCGCCTACGCGATGCAGGTCCTGCTGCTCACCCGCCGGCGCGACGACCCGCGCTGCGCGAGCGCGGCCGCCCGCGGCCATGCCCACCTGCGGCGCGTGTCGGGCGGCAGCCACCCGCCGCTCTGGCACGACAAGGACCTGTACGCGCCGGTCGCCGTGGTGCGAGCCGCGGTGCTCGCCTCCTCGCACCTCGCGCAGCGGGCCTAGCCGCCGTGGGCGCGGGCGTCGTCGCCGAGGTCCTGGACGGTGTAGGCGTGGGTGTCGCGCGCCCGGTACCACCCGCCGTTGAAGGCCACGCTCCGGCGCTGGCCCTCGGCGACGCCGGCCAGCTCGGCGGGCAGTTCGCCGAGCTCCTTGAGGAAGGCGGCGTCGAGCTCGTCGACGTGGGCCGAGACCTGGGCGACGGCCTGGGCCGTGCTCAGCCCGGATCGCTCCAGGATGCTGATCGAGTTGGGCTTGCCCTCGGCCCGCTCCCGCTCGAAGCTCCTGATGTCGTTGGCCAGCCGCAGGCAGGACCCGCCGAGGTCGGTGGCGTGCTCGATCGCCGTCCAGTGCGCGGCGCGCGCGGGCAGCGGGCCGCAGACGCCCAGCGCGGCGGTCCACCACGCGTGGTAGAGGATCGTGATCATGCCGTTGGCCAGGTAGCCGCTGTAGGAGGGCCACGCCTCGACGCCGGAGGTCCAGCCGCGCTCCCGGCCCATCGCGGCCCCCGCGATCTCCAGTTGCACCGCGAACTCGGGCGCGTGCTCGGCCGCGCCGGGGTAGCGGTGGAAGCGCTCGCACCACTGCCGCCAGGCCTCGAGGAGTTCGGCCACCGGCCCGCCGGCGCCCTCCGGGGGCGCGCCGCCGGTCAGGATGGCGGGCAGCCGCTGGAAGAAGGCGGCGAAGTCCCGGTCGGACCAGGATCCGGCGATGCCGTCGGCGATGTCGTCGACGCCGAACAGGATCGTGGTCAGGGCGCCGAGGGAGGCGATCTGGTCGAGCTCCGCGCGAGGGAACGTCGCGGCGGCCGACAGGCAGCTGAAGGCGAGCCTGCTGGCGGAGCTGTCACCCTCGGCGAACAGCGCGGGGAAGGGGCGCAACCAGTCGGCCGCCAGCGGCACGGCCTCCACCGCGGCCCGCAGCACCGAACCCCGATCGGGCTCGGGTACGCCCGCGAGCTGGTGCGATCCGGCCATCAGCCGGTCCGCGAGGTCGTTTCGAATGCCGAAGTACTCCTGGGCGCTCACCGGAGGAGCATATCCGCGATCTTGCTAGCCAAGACCGCAACATATGTGGATATTTGTACCCAAAGGAGTGGGGTTGCCTTGAGTGAAGATCGTGAGCTTGCTACTGTTCCGGGGTTGCTGGCGCGGTAGGCCGCTTCGCGTCCTGGTGGTGAGCCATTCGATGATCTTCGCAGGGTAGGTGTAATGCGCTTCCGCAATTCACGGCTGCGGACCAAGGTCACAGCACTGCTGCTCTCCTTGGCAGCGCTGTGGTCGTTCGCCGCGTGGGTCACGCTACGCGAAGGCGTCAACCTGCTCTGGGTGACCCAGCTCGACGCCAGCGTGGTCGGGCCCAGCGAACCGGTCCTCGTCGAACTCCAGCGCGAGCGCCGGATCGCCCTGGTCCGGCTGGGCGACGGCTCCTTCGGGACCCGCAAGGAACTGCAGACGCAGCGCCAGAACTCCGACCGGGTGATCGCCGACTTCGAGACCGAGGCGCAGGCGGGCATCGTCGACCTGGCCGCCGACGAGGAGGGCGGCAAGCGGCTCGACGCGGTCTTCAAGGGCCTGGCGAGCCTGAAGGATCTGCGCAAGAGCGTGGACGCCGAGCGGCTGACCCGGGTCCAGGCGTCCGACGCCTACTCCGAGGTGATCGACTCCTTCTACCGCATGTACGCGTCCATGGCCACGCTCGACGACAAGACCGTCGCCAAGGACGTGCGCACCCTGCTCGCCCTGAACCGGGCCAGGGAGGTCCTGTCCCGGGAGGACGCGCTGCTGGCCGGCGCCCTCGCTGAGGGGACGCTGAGCCTCGCCGAGCACGCCGAGTTCACCCAGACCGTGGGCGCCTGGCACATCCTGGCCGACCAGGCGGCGGCCGAACTTCCCCCCGGGGACAAGACCGCCTACGACAAGATGGCGAGCGGCCCGGCGTTCACCAAGCTGAAGGTCCTGGAGACCCGGCTGACCGAACAGGCCAACGGCCTCGACGGGATCCCGTTCACCGCCGACCAGTGGCGCGCCGCCGCCGAACCGGCCATCGCCGACTTCTCCGCCATGGTCTTCTCCGCCGGCGACCGCGTCGTCGACCGGGCGGCCCCCGTCGCCGTCGGCGTCGTGGTACGGCTGGCGCTGGCCGGCGGCCTCGGCCTGATCGCCGTCATCGCCTCCATCATCCTGTCCATCACCACCGCCCGAGCCCTCTTCGCCCAGCTGCAGAAGCTGCGCGACGCCGCCCACGAGCTGTCCGACGAACGCCTGCCCGGCGTCGTCGAGCGCCTGGGCCGCGGCGAGGAGGTCGACGTGGCCGCCGAGGCGCCACCGCTGAAGTTCGGCGACGACGAGATCGGGCAGGTGGGCCAGGCGTTCAACACGGTCCAGGAGACCGCCATCCGGGTCGCCGTCGAGCAGGCCGAGCTGCGCCGCAGCATCCGCGACATCCTGCTCAGCCTGGCCCGCAGGACGCAGGGCCTGGTGCACCGCCAGCTCACCGTCCTCGACGTCATGGAGCGCCGCGAGACCGAGCCGGAAGAGCTGAGGGACCTGTTCAGGCTCGACCACCTGGCCACCCGCATGCGCCGCAACGCCGAGAACCTCATCGTGCTGTCCGGCGCGACGCCCGGCCGTACCTGGCGCCGGTCGGTGCCGATGGTCGACGTGGTGCGCGGCGCGCTGGCCGAGGTGGAGGACTACACCAGGGTCACGCTCATGCCGATGGGCCAGGTGGAGCTGACCGGCCGCGCCGTCGGCGACGTCATCCACCTGCTCGCCGAGCTGATCGAGAACGCCGTCTCCTTCTCCCCGCCGTACACGATGGTGCAGGTCGGTGGCCAGCTCGTGGCCAACGGCTACGTCCTGGAGATCGAGGACCGCGGCCTCGGCATGACCGACGAGGACCTCGCGGCGGCCAACGACCGGATCAACGACCCGCCGGAGTTCCGGCTGACCGGCACCGCCCGCCTCGGCCTGTACGTCGTCAGCAGGCTGGCCGAGCGCCACCAGATCAAGGTGTCGCTGAAGGCCTCGCCGTACGGCGGCACCACGGTCGTGGTGCTCATCCCGCACGAGCTGGTGCGGCCCGAGAGCGAGACGGGACCGGTGGAGGAGACGCGGCCGGCGGACGAGCCGCGGCTGCCGCAGCGGGTGACCGTGCCGGCGCAGGGCCAGCAGCCCGCGCAGGCCCGGCCGCAGGAACCGCTGGGTCTGGCGACCGCGCTGCGCACGGCGGCGCCCGTGGTGCCGGTGGTGGACGAGCCCGCGTCCGCCGTGCCACCCGAACAGCAACGGCAGCGACGGCCGGAGTCGGAACCACAGGAACCGGCCTTCACGCCGTCGGGGCTGCCGTGCCGGGTGCCGCAGACCAACCTCGCCCCCGCGCTGCGCGCGGAGGAGACGGAGGTCGTGGCGGAGACCGAGGCCGAGGAGGACGACGACGAGCGCTCACCGGAGGAGATCCGCGCCATCATGGGAGCCTTCCAGTCGGGGACGAGGCTGGGCAGGACCGAGGCCGCCAAGCTCGCAGGTGACGACGAGGCAGGGAGAGACACGTGAGACCAGGCTCTGCCACCGATCTGAACTGGCTGCTCGACGACCTGACCGGCAGGGTCAGGGAGGCCGAGCACGCCATCGTACTGTCCTCCGACGGCCTGCTGATGGCCTCCTCCAAGGGGCTGGACAGGACCGAGGGCGAGCACCTGTCGGCCGTGTCGGCCGGCCTGCAGAGCCTGGCCAAGGGCGTCAGCGAGCACGTGGGCGCGGGCGCCGTACGGCAGACGGTCGTGGAGTGGAAGTCGCGCTTCCTCATCGTGACCGTGGCCGGGGAGGGCGCCTGCCTGGCGGTGCTGTGCCTGCAGGACGCCGACATCGGGCTGGTCGCCTACGAGATGGCCATGCTGGTGACCCGCGTCGGCCAGTACCTGACCTCACCGGCCAGAACGGACTCTCCCGTCAGGAGCGAAGCCGCACGATGAGCCGTACGGACGAACCCACTGATGAGCACTGGCTCGACCCTGAGATCGTCCGACCCTACGTGATGACACGAGGCCGGACCGAGCCCACCCGGGGCAAGTTCGACCTGATCTCGCTGGCCGTGGCCGTGGGCGGACCACCGGGCCCGGACGCGGGGCTCGACCCCGAGCATCTTTCGATCATCCGGCTGTGCCGGGCGCCGCTGTCGGTGGCGGAGATCGCGGCGCATCTCGACCTTCCGGCGGGCACGGTCCGTGTCCTGCTGGGCGACCTGTTCGACAAGGGGTTCGTCACCGTGCAGGAACCCCAACCCGAGGTGGACATGCAAGACGAGAAGATGTACAGGGCGGTGCTCGATGGACTTCGGTCGCTCTGATCGCTGGCGGCTGCCGACCGCGATCAAGATCTTGATCGCCGGTGGTTTCGGCGCGGGCAAGACCACGATGGTCGGCGCCGTCTCCGAGACGCGCCCGTTGCGCACCGAGGAGACCCTGACCGACCGCGGCACCGACGTCGACGACACCTCCGGCGTCGAGGCCAAGCGCACCACGACGGTCGCGATGGACTTCGGGCGCATCACCATCCGCGACGACTACATGCTGTACCTGTTCGGCACCCCCGGCCAGGAACGCTTCTGGTTCGTCTGGGACGAGCTGGCCCTGGGCGCGCTCGGCGCGGTCATCCTGGCCGACACCCGCCGCCTGGCCGACTGCTTCCCCTCCGTCGACTACTTCGAGCGGCGCGGCACGCCGTTCGTGGTCGCGGTCAACTGCTTCGAGGGGGCGCGCACCTACGAGCTGGCCGAGGTGCGGATGGCGCTCGGCCTGGACCCGGCGGTGCCGATCGTGATGTGCGACGCCCGCAGGCGCGACTCCAGCAGGGAGGTGCTGATCAGCCTGGTGGAGCACGCCATGAAGCTGCGCGCCATGCCGGTCGGGACCACGCCGTGACCATCAGCCGATACCTTTGATCGATGGAGGAGATCGATCGCAGGATCGTCACGCTGCTGGCCAGGGACGGGCGGATGAGCTTCACCGACCTGGCCAGGGAGACGGGGCTGTCCGTCTCGGCGGTTCACCAGCGCGTCCGCAGGCTGGAGAAGCGCGGGGTGCTGCGCGGCTACGCCGCGCTCGTCGACCATGACGCGATCGGGCTGCCGCTGACCGCGTTCGTGTCCATCAAGCCGATCGACCCCGCGGCGCCGGACGACGCCCCCGAACGGCTGGCCGGCCTGAGCGCCATCGAGGCGTGCCACAGCGTCGCCGGGGACGAGAGCTACATCCTCAAGGTGCGCGTCTCCTCACCGATCGGCCTGGAGGAGCTGCTGCAGCAGATCAGGGCGGCCGCCAACGTCTCCACCCGCACCACGGTGGTGCTGAGCACCCCGTACGAGCACCGCGCCCCCGAGCTCGGGGGCGCGGTGGACCCGCAGGAGGGCAACGCTCAGCGCGCGGCGCCGTAGCGGGCGCGCAGCCGGGCCTTGGCGGCGTCGGGCGCGCCCATCCGGTCCAGCCCGTTCAGCGCGGCGCCGGCGATCGGCGGCAGGTCGGCGACCAGCAGCTTGGCGCGCGGCGCGCGGAGCGCGAACGCGCCGTCGAGCAGGCTCATCAGCAGCGGATCCCGCGCCCTGAGCACCCCGCCGCCGAGTACCACCTCGACGGGCGTCTCCAGCAGGTCCAGGCGGCGCAGACAGACCTCGGCCAGCACAGTGACCTCCTCGGCCAGCCGCTCGACCAGGGACCTGGCGACCGGGTCGCCGTCCGCCGCGACGGCCAGCAGGCCCGGCGCCAGATCCTGCAGCTCCGCCTCGCCGACCTCGCCGAAGTGCAGGTCGAGCACGAGCCGCTCGACCGCGGCGACGCCGAAGTGCTCCTTGACCAGCGTGGTGAGCGCGGTGGCCGGGCCGCGGCCGTCCTCGGCGCGCACCGCGTGCCAGAGCACCTCCTCGCCCATGTGCAGGCCGCCGCCCCAGTCGCCGCTGATCCGGCCGAGCGCGGGGAAGCGGGCGACGCGGCCGTCGGGGCCGACGCCGGCCGCGTTGATGCCGGCGCCGCACACCACCGCCACGCCGGAGGGGCCCGACGCGCCCGCGCGCAGCAGCGCGAAGGTGTCGTTGGCGACGACGACGTCGGGCGCGAAGCCGCGCTCGGCGAACTCGTCGCGCAGGGTGTCCTCCTCCACCGGCAGGTCGGCCCCGGCCAGGTAGGCGGCCAGATGGTCGGCGTACGGCACCGCGGCGGCCTGGCCGAGCGCCCGCCGTACCGCGTCCTGGACGACGTCGACGGCCGCGCCCACCCCCGCGCTCTGCGGGGTGAACGGGCCCGAGCGGCCCTCGGCCAGGATCGTGCCGTCCTCGGCCACCAGCACGACGTCGGTCTTGCTGTTGCCGCCGTCGACGGCCAGCAGGGTGCGCACTACGACACCGTCCAGGGCAGGTGCCGGCGGTTGGCGTCGAGCAGCAGCCGGGTCAGCTCGCCCGCGACCGCCTCCTGGCCGACCAGCGGGTGCGCGAGCAGGGCGTCGTGCACGCGCTCGGCGCCGCCTTCCAGTGCCGCCGTCAGGGCCAGCGCCTCGTAGGCCGTCACATGCGCGATCAGGCCCGCGTAGAGCGGTTCGACGGGCGCGACGGGCAGCGCCGTCGCGCCCGCGGCGGTGATGGCGGCGGGGACCTCGATCACCGCGTCGTCGGGCAGGAAGGGCAGCGCGCCGCCGTTGCGCAGATTCACCACCTGAGTGTCGCCCCGGTCGCCGAGCAGTGAGGCGATCAGCGCGACGGCCGCCTCGGAGTAGTAGGCGCCGCCGCGCCCGCCGAGCAGGGCGGGTTTGGTGTCGACGGCCGGGTCGGCGTACATCTCCAGCAGCCGCGCCTCCATCGCCGCCACCTCCGACGCGCGCGTCGGCTTGCTCCGCTGCTCCTCCACCACCAGGTCGTGGGCGTAGAAGTAGCGCAGGTAGTAGGAGGGCACGACGCCGAGGCGGCGGATCAGCCCGACCGGCAGGCCGACGTCGTCCGCGATCCGCTCCCCGTGCTCCTCGATGAGCCGGGGCAGCACGTCCGCGCCGTCGAGCTGGACCGTGCGCTCCCAGGACAGGTGGTTCAGGCCGACGTGCCCGAGCGACACGCGTTCGGGCGCGACGCCGAGGTGCCCGGCGAAGCGGCGCTGGAAGCCGATGGCCACGTTGCACAGGCCGATGGCCCGGTGCCCGTCGCGCAGCAGCGCCCTGGTGACGATCCCGACCGGGTTGGTGAAGTCGACGATCCACGCCTCGGGCGCCAGTTCGCGCACCCGCGCGGCGATGTCCAGCACCACCGGGACCGTGCGCAGCGCCTTGGCCAGGCCGCCCGCGCCGGTGGTCTCCTGGCCGACGCAGCCGCAGCGCAGCGGCAGCGTCTCGTCGACGTCGCGGGCCGCCTGCCCGCCGACCCGCAACTGCAGGAGTACGGCCCGCGCCCCCGCCACCCCCCGCTCGACCGAGTCCGTGGCGATCACCTGGGCCGGGTGCCCGGCCCGCGCCAGCATCCTGCGCGCCATGCCCGCCACCGGCTCCAGGCGCCGCGCGTCCCGATCGATCAGCGCGATCTCGGTCAGCGGCAGCTCCTCCCGCAAGCGGGCGAATCCGTCGATCAGCTCCGGCGTGTACGTCGAGCCGCCCCCGACAACGGCGATCCTCAACCCTTCACCCCCGTCAGTGTCACGCCCTCGATGAAGACCCGCTGGGCGAAGAAGAACACGATGATCACCGGTGCGGTCACCAGGAGGGTGGCCGCCATGGTGAGGTTCCACTGCACGCTGTGGAAGGCCTTGAAGGTGGCCAGGCCGAGCGACAGCGTCCAGTTTCCCTGCTCGGTCCCGGCGTACAGCAGCGGGCCGTAGTAGTCGTTCCAGCAGTAGAAGAACTGGAACAGGGCGACCGCCGCGATGGCGGGTTTGGCCATCGGCAGGATCACCCTGACCAGGGTCCTGAAGTCCGAGCAGCCGTCCACCCTGGCCGCGTCGGTGTACTCCCTCGGGATGGTGATGAGGAACTGGCGCAGCAGGAAGACGGAGAAGGCGTCGCCGAGCAGCATGGGCAGGATCAGCGGCCACAGCGTGTCGGTCAGCCCCGCGCGGGCCCAGATCAGGTAGACCGGCACCGCGACGACCTGGGGCGGCAGCATCATCATGGTGATCACCATGAGGAAGGCCAGCCGGCGGCCCCGGAAGCGGAACCTGGCCAGGGCGTAGGCGACCGGCACCGACGACAGCAGCATGAACACGGTGCCGAGGGCGGCGTACATGAAGGTGTTCAGCGTCCAGGTCAGCAGGTGCGACTTGACGAACACGTCGGCGAAGTTGCCCCAGTTCCACGACTCGGGCCACAGCTTGCTGGTGAGCGCCTGCTGGTCGGTCATCAGCGCGGTCAGCGCGACGAAGAACAGCGGCGCGAGGAACATCAGCGCGATGGCCAGGGCGATCGCGTGGGTGGCGATCCACATCAGCGTGGTGCGCCCGCGCCGCGCGGGGCGCCGCCGCGGGGCCGCCGTCCGGTGCGCGGCGGGCGCGGTCAGGGTGGTGCTCATCGTTCCTCCTCGGCGATGCGGAAGCGGCGCAGCAGGATCAGCGTGAAGATCATCGAGGCGCCGAACAGCAGCAGCGCCAGCACGCACGCGTACCCCATGGAGAAGTCCCTGAAGCCGACGTGGAACAGCCACTGCGGCAGCGTGAGCAGCGACTGGTCGGGGTAGCCGGGGGTGAACGAGGTGCCGGGGGAGTCGGTGGTGCCCGAGGCCACCCGCGAGGCGATCATCGCCTGGGTGAAGTACTGCAGGGCGTAGATGACCGCGGTGATCGCGGAGAACATCAGCACCGGCGAGATCGTCGGCAGCGTGATGCTGCGGAACTGCCGCCAGGGCCCGGCGCCGTCGATGGCCGCCGCCTCGTACAGGTGCTTGGGCACGTCCAGCAGCGCCGCCAGGAAGATGATCATCGTGTTGCCGGCGCCCCACATGGCCAGCAGGGTCAGGCTCGGCTTGGCCCAGGCGGCGTCGCCGAACCAGTCCGGCCCGGTGACGCCGAGCAGCGCCAGGAACTGGTTCCACGGGCCGGTCGCCGGGTTCATCAGGAACACGAACGCCACCGTGCCGGCCACCATCGGGACCAGCGAGGGCAGGTAGAAGACCGTGCGGAAGAAGCCGACGCCCGCCTTCAGCCGGGTGACGAGCTGCGCCAGCGCCAGCGAGAAGATCACCTGGGCGGGCACCATGAAGACGACCAGCCACAGGGTGTTCTTGGCGGAGGTCCAGACGCGGTCGTCCTGCAGCAGGTAGCGGTAGTTGTCCAGGCCGATGAACTCCAGCGTGAACAGGTCGTAGCGGTGGAAGGAGAAGTAGACGGTGGCCAGCAGCGGGTAGGCGAAGAAGATCGAGAACCCGACGAGCCAGGGCGAGAGCCACAGGAGGGCCCGAAGGCCCTCCCGGCGCCGCCACGGTGTGGTGAGGGCGGCCATGAGATCAGCCGCCGGACAGCTTCAGCTTGTCGTTGATGCGCTTGTCGACCGAGGCCAGCCCGGCGTCCAGGTCCTTGACCGCGCCCTTCTCCCACTGGATGAGGAAGGTGGAGAAGGCGTCCTGGTTGAAGACGCTGTTCACGTTCGCGGGCAGGGTGCTGGTCTTGGGGTGGGAGAAGATGTCAAGGAAGGTGCCGAAGCGGTCGTCCTTGTCCAGGTTCGGCGACTCCATGGCGGCCTTGGTGGTGGGCACGTTGCGCAGCGCGTTCGACAGCGTCACCAGGCTGTCGGTGTCGGTGGTGAGATATTTCACCAGCTCCCAGGAGTGCTGCGGGTTCTTGGCGCCCTTCGGCACGCCGATCACGGTGCCGGCGGTGAAGCCGCTGCCGTACAGGTCGGGCTTGTCGTCGGCGACCGGGAGCGGCGCGGTGGCGTAGTCCAGGCTCTTGGCCTTGGGGTCATTGGCGATCATGGCGTTGCGCCACTCGCCGTCCAGGATCATCGCCACCTTGCCGGTGAAGAACGGGTGCTCGGCGCCCCACTCGTCGCCCAGGCTCTTGCGGAACTTCTCCAGCTTGTCGTAGCCGTACCAGTCGACCAGGTCCTTCTGCCACTGAAGGAGCTGCTTCCAGGCGGGGTCGGTGCCGATCGCCGAGGTGCCGTCGTCGTTGTACCACTTGGCGCCGACCATCGGGCCCAGGTGGGAGGGGGAGTTCTCGTAGTACTGGAAGCTCGGGATGAAGCCGGCCACCTTGATCGTGCCGTCGGCGTCCCTGACCGTCAGCTCCTTGGCCAGCTTGGTCAGCTCCGACAGCGTCTTGGGCGGCTCGTTGCCCTTCATCAGCGCCTTGTTGTAGTACATCCCGTAGGCGTCGGCCAGCAGCGGCATCGTGCACCGCTTGCCCTCGAACTCGGTGTACAGCCGGGAGGCCGCGGGCAGCACCGACAGGTCGATGCCGTCCTGCTTGATCACCGGCGTCAGGTCCTGGAAGGCGCCGCTCTTGCACCACTGGGCCACGTTGTCGGTGGTGAAGGAGGCGGCCACGTCCGGCGGGTTGCCGCCGCGGACGGCCTGGGTGATCTGGTCGTCCTGGACGCCCTTCTTGGCCTTCACGGTGATCTGCGGGAACTTCTTGTTGAAGCCGGCGATGGCCTGCTCGAACGCCTTGACCTCGGCGTCGGTGGCGAAGCCGTGCCAGAGTTCGAGCGTGGCGGCGGGCAGCGCCGCCGGCGCCGAGCCTGAGGGCTTGGGCTGGGCGCCGAGCGAGGGCGCCGCCTCCTTGCCCGCGGTACAGGCGGTCAGAGCCAGTGCCGCGAGCGCGGCGACCGCCATCGGGACGAAGCGCACGGGGGGTGCCTCCTCATGAAGTGGGAACGGTGGAGCTGAAGACCTCGTCACGGGTGGTGTCGAGGGCGAGGTCGAGCGCACCGGCGAGGACGGGGTTGCCCTCGACGGTCGACAGCCGCAGCACGGGCCGCGGGATGGTGAGCGCGTGCAGCTCGTGTTCGACGAGCTCGCGCAGCGGTTCGCCGCCGGACAGCACGATGCCGCCGGTCAGCACGATCAGTCCGGGGTCGAGCACCGAGGTGACGGCGGCCAGGCCGACGGCGAGGCGGGCGGCGATGTCGCGCAGCCCGGCCCTGGCGTCCTCGGCCTTCTGGCCCCGGCCGGCCGACACGCGCACCGCGTTGGCGATCGCCTGGCGGAAGTCGGCGCCGCGCACGCCGTAGGAGCGCAGCAGCCGCAGCACGGCGGGGCCGCCGGTGAGGGCCTGGTAGCCGTGGTTGGCGTAGCGGCCGGCCTCGCGGGCGGTGGGCGCGCCGGGGGTGGGCATGTAGCCGACCTCGCCCGCGCCGCCGGTGGCGCCGCGGTGGATGCGGTCGCCGAGCACCAGCGCCGAGCCGAGCCCCTCGTCGGCCCAGAGCAGCACGAAGTCCTCGTGGCCGCGCGCGGCGCCGTGCGCCTTCTCGGCCAGCGCGACGAGGTTGACGTTGTTCTCCACGTCCACCGGGACGCCGAGGCCCGCGCTGAGGGTGGGCACCAGGTCGGGGATCTGCCAGCCCGGCATGTCCTTGGCGGTGGCGTAGCCCAGACGGCCGGTGGTGGGGTCGATCGCGGCCTGCACGCCGATCACCACCCGGCGCAGCGAAGGGGGCGCTCCGGCCCCTTCCAGGGCCGCGCGCAGCCGTTCGATCAGCGTGCCCGCGGGTCGGCGCGGGGTGGGCAGGGTGTACGCGCCGACCACCTGGCCGGTGATGTCGGCGACGGTGGCCTCGATGCGGTCGGGGGTGACGTCCAGCGCGCCCACGTAGGCGGCGGCGGCGTTGATGCGGTACAGCTCGGCCGTACGGCCCGGCAGGCCCTCCCTGATGCCGTCCAGCACCACCAGGCCCGCCTCCTGCAGGCGGGACAGCAACTGTGAGGCGGTGGGCTTGGACAGCCCGGTCAGCGTCCCGATCTCGGGCCGGGTCAGCGGCCCCCTGTCCAGGAGCACCTGCAGGGCGGCGCGGTCGTTGATCGCGCGCAGCAGGCTCGGCGTGCCAGGGGTCGGACCGGTCACTCTCGTCACTCCTCGTCAGCGAGAGTTAGGAAAGTTTCCTAACTCACGGAGAACGTAAGGAGTCCAGGGCGGTTGGGTCAAGTGGCGAAACCAAGACGTAACCGAATGCGCGAAGTGATGATCACGCGAGAGGATGCCAGTGGCTCAACGGACCTGATAAGGTAGCGATTTGTCGCAACATCTATCAGAATGGCCCGGAGCGTCCCATTAATAACAACACTAATGGACCGATGGCTACTCGTCAAACCGAGCTGGCCAGGGAGCAGGACTACGTTTCCCGGCTCTATGATCGCCTCGACCTGCTGCGTGAGCGTACCCAGAAACAACTCAAGGACGTCCTCGCCGCCGGCGCGGTCGGCACCCTGCAGAACAGGTCCGAACGCGACACCTTCGCCGGGATGTACGCCGCCAGGCTCGCCAGGCTCTGGGCCGTCGAACGCGGCCTGGTCTTCGGCCGTCTCGATCTGGCCGACACCGAGGAACGACTCTACATCGGCAAGCTCGGCATGGCCGACGACGAGCAGGAAAGGCTGCTGATCGACTGGCGCGCGCCCGTCGCCCAGCCGTTCTACCGGGCCACCCCGGCCGTCCCGCTCGGCATCAGCCGCCGTCGCCACCTGCAGACCAAGGGCCGCTCGGTGGTCGGTGTCGACGACGACCTGCTCGACCTCGACAGCCTGACCGACGCCGACCGGGCCACGCTCAACGGCGAGGCCGCGCTGCTGGCCGCGCTCGACGAGCGGCGCACCGGCCGGATGCGCGACATCGTCGCGACCATCCAGTCCGAGCAGGACCGGGTCATCCGCGCCGACCTCAACGGCGTCCTCGTCGTCCAGGGCGGCCCCGGCACCGGCAAGACCGTCGTCGCGCTGCACCGGGCCGCCTACCTGCTCTACACCCACCGGGACCGCCTGGAACGGCGCGGCGTACTGATCCTCGGCCCCAACCTCACCTTCCTGCGCTACATCGAGCAGGTGCTGCCGTCCCTCGGCGAGAACGACGTGCTGCTGTCCACCGTCGGCGAGCTCTACCCGGGCGTCACCGCCACCGCCCGCGAGCGGCCCGAGGTGGCCGCCGTCAAGGGCGACGCGCGGATGGCCGAGGTGATCGCGCGAGCCGTGCGCGACCGCCAGCGGGTGCCGCGCAAGCCCATCGACCTCGACCTGGGCCGCTACCGGCTGACCGTCGACCGGAACATGCTGGAGTCGGCCAGGAACCGGGCGGCCCGCTCCAACCGCAGCCACAACCAGGCCCGCGCGGTCTTCGTCAGGACCATTCTCAACGCGCTGGCCAGGCAGGCGGCCAAGAAGCTCGGCAAGGGCCTCATCGACGAGGACGAACTGGCCGACCTGCGCGAGGAACTGCGCACCGAGCCGGTGGTCAGGACCGCGCTGAACCGGCTGTGGCCGTACCTGACGCCCCAGCGGCTGCTGATCGGCCTGTACGGCTCGCCCGAGCGGCTCGACTACGCCGCGAGCGGTCTCAGCCCCCGGGAGCGGGCCCTGCTGCGGCGCGCCCCCGCCGAGTGGACCGAGTCGGACGTGCCGCTGCTCGACGAGGCGGCCGAACTGCTCGGCGACATCGACGAGCAGGTGCTGCGGGCCAGCGCCATGCAGGCCGAGGAGGAACTGGCCGCCGCCAGGGCCGCGGCCGAGCGGGAGCGCGAGTCCGAGATCACCTACGCGCGCGAGGTGCTGCAGCTGACCGGGCTGTCCGACGTCATGGACGCCGAGCGGCTGGCCGAGCGGCAGCGCGGCGACCAGCCGTACCTGACCACGGCCGAGAAGGCCGCGGCCGACCGTACCTGGGCCTACGGGCACGTCATCGTGGACGAGGCGCAGGAGCTGTCGCCGATGGCCTGGCGGGTGGTGATGCGCCGCTGCCCGACCAGGTCGATGACGGTGGTCGGCGACATCGCGCAGACCGGTTCCACGGCGGGCGCGCGGTCCTGGGGGCACGTGCTCGACCCCTATGTGGCGGGGCGGTGGCGGGAGGAGCGGCTGAGCGTCAACTACCGCACGCCCGTGGAGATGATGGAGCTGGCCGCCGACGTGCTGGCGGCCATCGACCCGGCGCTGGAGGCGCCGGCGTCGGTGCGGGAGAGCGGCTCCGCGCCGTGGTCGGCGCCGCTGGGCGACCTGCCCGAGCTGGTCAAGGCCGAGCTGGTGGCGGACGGCAAGCTGGTCGTCATCGCGCCCGACGAGCTGCTGGGCGAGCTGGGCGAGGCGGTGCGCGGCGCGGTGGACGGCGCGGTCGTGGTCGGGTCCGCGAGCGGGGGGACCGGTGACCGGGTCGGCGCCGCGGCGGCCCTCGACGCCCCAGCGGCGATCATGGGGGTGACCGACGCCAAGGGACTGGAGTTCGACACGGTGATCGTGGCCGAGCCCGCCCTCATCGCGGCGCAGTCGCCGCGCGGGCTGAGCGACCTGTACGTCGCGCTCACCCGGGCCACGCAGAACCTGGGCGTCGTGCACGAACGCCCGCTGCCGTCGGCCCTGCGGCGGTTGCGGCCGCGCGGAGATCACCCGACATGACCGCATTGAAGCGGCTCGCCGAGCATGTCCTAGCTGCGAAAACTTGAGGTTTCCGCTGATCGGGACACGGTTGACATCTGAGTCTGAGTCGGTAGTTTGCTGCCCAGTCCAGCACGGGACTTGGCCGGTCGGCCGTCTCTGACATCGTCGGATCCTGCGTCCGTGACGGAGCGTGACTCCGTCCATACAGCCAGGTGCAGGGCCGTCGGTCCGTCGAGTCGGGGCACCCCGACCGGTTGGGGGGTTGGACCCGGGACGGGTCCGGAGGCCCAGTAGACAACGGAATTCCGCGCTCGCCGCCGACGAGACGGGTCCGGTCCGAAGGGTTTCCGGGCCCTCTTCCCGCTCCCGTGCCACGGATCACCGCATGCGCCGGGTGATCCCACGGCATGCGTCTGCCGCGGGGTCACCCTGCCTTGCGTGCGCGGCCGTTGGGTGGACGCCCCGCGGGGCGGTAGCGTTTCCGCAGCAGAGGTGCGAAACGCGAGGAGACCCCGGCCGTGGTGCAGGAGAAGACGGGCATGCCGCCCGCACACGGGACGCCGCCAGGCGCCCCACCCCCCACGCCGGACCCCGCCCCGACGAACGGCGGGCCCGGGGCCCGCAAGGGCCTGCTGCTCGGGCGGGTCGCGGCCGCGGCCGCCGGCGGGCTGCTGCTCTTCGCCGCCTTCCCGCCGCTCGACTGGTGGCCGTGCGCCCCCCTCGGCCTCGCCCTGATCATCGTCTCCCTGTACGGCTGCCGCCCCCGCCGCGCCTTCTGGCTCGGCTACCTCGGCGCGCTCGTCTTCCTGCTCCCCGCGCTGGCCTGGGTGCGCCCGATCGGCTACGACGCGTGGGTGGGGCTGGTGGCGATCGAGAGCCTGTTCTACGCGGCGATGGCGGCCGGCGCCGCGCTGGTCTTCCGGCTGCCGCTCTGGCCGCTCTGGTTCGGTGCGCTCTGGGTGGCCATGGAGTGGGCGCGCGGCCTGGTCCCGATCGGCGGCTTCCCGTGGGCCAGGGTCGCCTTCAGCCAGGGCGAGTCCCTGTACACCTCCTACGCCGCGCTGGGCGGCGTCCCGCTGGTCTCCTTCGCCGTGGCCCTGTCGGCGGGCCTGCTGGTCCTGGCGGCCCTGCGGGCGGCGCGCGGCGGGGGCCCGGCCGGGGCGCGCGGCGCGGGGCTGTGGCGGGCGGCGGCGCTGCCGCTGGCCGGGGCGCTGGCCGTCCCCCTGGTGACGTTCGCGATCCCGCGGCCGGGGGACGAGGGCCGGACGGTCAACATCGGCATCGTGCAGGGCAACGTGCCGGGCGAGGGGATGTACGCCTTCGGGGACGAGCCCGCCATCGTGCTGAAGAACCACGCCGACCAGACCCACAAGCTGGCCGCGGCGGTGCGGGCGGGCCGGCTGCCCAGACCCGACCTGGTGGTGCTGCCGGAGAACTCCACCGACATCGACCCCTACCGCGACGCCGGCGCCCGCGCGATCATCGACGCGTCCGTCAAGGACGTGGGCGTGCCGACGCTGGTGGGCGCGGTCGTCGCGATCGGCGACAGCCACCGCGCCACCCGCAGCCTGGTCTGGGACCCGGCGACCGGCCCCGGCGCCTACTACGACAAGCAGCAACTCGTCCCCTTCGGCGAGTACACGCCGTTCCAGGACGTCGTGCTCGCCCTGTTCGAGCGGGCCAGGCTGGTCGGCCGGCAGTCCGTGGCCGGCACCCGCGACGGCGACCTGAGGATGGGGCCGGTGACGGTCGGCGCGGTCAACTGCTACGAGGTGGCCTTCGACGGGATCGTGCGCGAGACCGTGCGGGCCGGCGGCACCCCGCTGGTGGTGCAGACCAACAACGCCAGCTACGCCCTGTCGAACCTGCCGCCGCAGCAGCTCGCGATGTCCAAACTGCGCGCGGTCGAGCACAACCGCGCGGTGGTCACCGCCGCGACGACGGGAATCTCCGCATATGTCACACCTGACGGTAAGGTCTCCTGGCAGACTCGCGAGCGCGTCGCGGACATGACCGTGGTCACGGTGCCGGTCCGCACCCAGGCCACGGTCGCCACGAAGGTCGGCGCCGCGCCCGAGTGGGCATTGATACTGGTGGGTGCGGGAGCCGTGGCGGCGGCCGGATGGCGCGGCAGGCGCCGGGATGAGCAGGTGAGGAACGACTCATGATGGAGCAGACGCTCGGCAAGGTGCTCGTCGTCGTCCCCACCTACAACGAACGCGACAACCTGCCCATGATCACCGAGCGGATCCGCAAGGCGCTGCCCGCCGCGCACCTGCTCGTCGCCGACGACAACAGCCCCGACGGCACCGGCAAGGTCGCCGACGAGCTGGCCGCCGCCGACGAGCGCCTCCACGTGCTGCACCGGCCGGGCAAGCGGGGTCTCGGCGCCGCCTACATCGACGGCTTCCGCTGGGGTCTGGCCGAGGGCTTCGACGTGTTCGTGGAGATCGACGCCGACGGCTCGCACCAGCCCGAGGAGCTGCCCAAGCTGCTGAAGGCGCTGGCCCGCGGCGCCGACCTGGTCATCGGCTCGCGCTGGGTGCCGGGCGGGCGGGTGGTCAACTGGCCGGCCTCGCGCCAGTTCCTGTCCCGGGGGGCCAACCTCTTCACCCGGTTCATGCTGGGGCTGCCGGTCCGCGACGCGACCGCGGGCTTCCGGGTGTACCGCGCGGCCACGCTGGAGAAGGTGGGGCTGGCCGACGTGGAGTCGCAGGGCTACTGCTTCCAGGTGGACCTCACACTGCGCACCGCCCGGCACGGGCTGCGGGTGGTCGAGGTGCCCATCACGTTCGTGGAGCGGACGGCCGGCATCAGCAAGATGAGCGGCAAGGTGATGGCCGAGTCGCTGTGGCGGATCACCCTGTGGGGCCTCATGGGCCTCCCCAGGCGCCTGCGGCGCAAGGCCGGCTGGTAGGGACGCGGCGGAACGCCGGAGCGCCGTCGTGCGTTGTACAGAGCTGTAGACGGTGCGGAGCTCGATGCGCGAATGAGGACACGATGCGGCTTCTGCTGTTCCTAGCCTTCCTGGTCGTCC
Source organism: Nonomuraea sp. NPDC046570 (assembly GCF_040645915.1). Lineage (NCBI taxonomy): Bacteria > Bacillati > Actinomycetota > Actinomycetes > Streptosporangiales > Streptosporangiaceae > Nonomuraea > Nonomuraea sp. NPDC046570. The sequence goes on from NZ_JBEYZF010000012.1 coordinate 231,193, forward strand.
CAGTCCTGGAGATCTGGCTGCTGATCCAGGTCGGCAGCGTGATCGGCGGCTGGACGACGGTAGCGTTGCTGCTGGCCGACAGCCTGCTCGGCGCGTGGATCGTCCGGCGCGAGGGCCGCAAGGCGTGGGCCGCGCTGCGCGACGGCGTCGCGGCCGGGCGCATCCCGGACCGGGAGCTGGCCGACGGCGCGCTGATCGTGGCCGGTGGCACGCTGCTGCTGGCCCCCGGCTTCCTGACCGATATCGTCGGCTTCGCGCTGGTGCTGCCGTTCACCCGGCCGTTCATGCGGTCCCTGGCCACCTGGTTCTTCGCCCGCCGGGTCAAGACGCTGGCGGCGAGCTCGCCGTACGCGAACCTGGGGATGCCCTTCCCCGCCGGGCGGCCGGAGGGGCAGGAGGGGCCGCAGTCCGGCAAGGTCGTGCACGGCGAGGTCATCAGCGAGGACCGCGACGCATGACGAACGCCCCCCGGCCGGTGGCCGGGGGGCGTTCGGAGTCGGATCAGGCGCTCTTGCGACGCTGGGCCCGCAGGATCGCGAGCCTCTCGTTGAGCACCTCTTCCAAGTCCTCGATGGATCTCCGCTCCAGCAGCATGTCCCAGTGAGTCCTCGGGGGCTTCGCCTTCTTCGCCTCCGGCAGCTCGCCGTCCACGCGGACCGCGGTCACACCGCACATGCGGCACTCCCACGTAGCGGGGATCTCGGCCTCAGCGGCAAGTGGCACCTCGAAGCGATGACCCTTCGAACAGGTGTAGGACACCTCCTGGCGCGGAGCCAGATCCGTGTTACGGTCGTTCTCGTAGCTGGTTGCCCCGAGTCGGGTACCGCGAAGCGCGCGCTCGCCCATGTCTTAATGCCTCCTACAGGGCCCCCATCGTGGGGGTCTGTCTCCCACGGTGTCTAACGCTTGATACCGTGATGGGATTCCCCCCCAAGAGGTGATCCAATCGCGCTTTTGGGACCTCTCCTGTCCCGTGTCGTGAGAATCTCCGTCCGGGACTCCGCTATCGCCTGGTCACCAGGGGTACCAGGGTGCGGTCGCCGAAGCGGGTGACGAAGGCCAGCGGCCGTACCGCCGCGCCCAGGAACGCGGCCAGGCCGCGCTTGCCCTGGGCGCGGGCCAGGCCGGGGCCGAGCGCGGCCATCATGGCGGTGAGCGCCGGAAGCGGGCGCACCCACATGGTCACCTCGGTGACCAGACCGTGCTCGCCCAGGCGCAGCAGCGCGGCCTCCTCCATCTCCTGGTCGTCCAGCCGCGCGGTGGCCGTGACCATCCTGGTCCGCTCGTCGCCGAGGTCGCTGTGGTAGCGCAGGTCCCGCACGAGCGGCAGGACCACCCCGAAAAGCTCCCGTACCCGCTCGTGGCCGCCGAAGGCGGTCCTGGCGCTCAGCGGGGAGCGGAAGACGATGTCGGGCGCGAGGGTGGACATCAGCGCGTCGAGGTCCTCGCGCTCGCCCGCCTCGCGGTAGCGCAGCGTGGTCTCCGCCGCCTGGGCGATCGTCGCCATCACAGCCTCCTTGGTAAGTCCTGATTTTGAACTTACTTCGTATAATGGCAGACATGAACAGGTTCGGCGAGATGCACTGCTCCATAGCCCACGCGGTCGGCGTGATCGGCGAACCGTGGACGCCCCTGATCCTGCGCGACGTCTACCTCGGCCTGCGCAGGTTCGACGACCTCACGGCCGACCTCGGTATCTCCCGCAACCTGCTCGCCCAGCGGCTGGAGCGGCTGGTGTCGGCCGGCGTCCTGGAGCGGCGGCCCTACCAGGAGCGGCCTGAGCGCTTCGAGTACCACCTCACCGAGTCCGGGCGCGACATCGTGCCCGCGCTGATGACGCTGATGGCCTGGGGCGACCGCTGGGCCACCCCGCCCGGCGGGCCGCCCGCGCTGCTGGTGCACTCCTGCGGCGAGCGGTTCACCCCCGTCGTCACCTGCCCGCACTGCGGCGGCGAGGTGACGGCCGCGACCGTGAGCGTCCTGCCCGGCCCCGGCGCCGCGCAGGGGCCCGGCACGATGGTCCTGGCGGCGCCCTAGATCTTCTCCGGCACCTCGTTGCCCGCCGCCCTGATCGCCTTCGGCAGGTTGATCATCGCCAGCAGGACGAACCCGAGGACGAAGAAGGCGACGAGCGAGACGATGCCCAGCCGGTAGCTGTCGGTCCACTGCAGCGCCAGCGCGAGGGTGAAGGAGCCGAGGAAGGTCGAGCCCTTGTCGCTGATCTCGTAGAGGCTGTAGTACTCCGCTTCCTTGCCCTTTGGGATCACGTGCGAGAACAGCGAGCGCGACAGCGCCTGCGTGCCGCCCATGACGATGGCGATCGCGAAGCCGAGCGCGAAGAACGGCAGCGCCGAGCCGTGCGGCAGGAAGTAGGCGACCGCCACCACGGCCGTCCAGCCGACCAGCGCGGCCATGACCACCCGCTTGGCCCCGTACGCCGAGGCCAGCCTGCCGAGCAGCAGCGCGCCGCCGAAGGCGACGAACTGCACCATCAGGATCGCCCCGATGCGCACCGTCTGGTCCAGCCCGAGCTCCTTGTCGGCGTAGGTCGCCGAGAACGAGATCACCGTCTGCACCCCGTCGTTGTAGATCAGGTAGGCGACCAGGAAGGCCAGCGTGAGCGGGTAGCGGCGCAGCTCCTTGATGGTCTGCCAGAGCTGGCGGAAGCTGCCGCCGACCGCCCGCCCCACCGTCTCGGCGCGCCTGCCGGGGGCGCGCCGGTTGCGCAGCCGCAGCAGCGGGATGATCGTGAACCCGCCCCACCACAGGCCCGCCGACGACAGCGCGATCCGCGCGGCGGTCCCGCCGTCCAGGCCCAGCGTCTCCGCGTTCAGGAACAGCCCCAGGTGTACGGCCAGCAGCAGCCCGCCGCCCAGATAGCCGAACCCCCACCCTCTGGCCGACACCCGGTCCCGCTCGTCGGCCGTGGCGATCTCCGGCAGAAACGAGTTGTAGATGACGAACGCCGCCGCGAACCCCAGGTTCGCCAGCAGGAACAGCAGGCCGCCGAGCTGGTAGCGGCCGTCGGCGACGAACCAGAAGCAGACCGTCGCGAGCGCGCCGAGTATGGCGAAGAAGCCCATGAGCTCCTTCTTGCGCCCGGTGTGGTCGGCGAGCGCCCCGGCGATCGGCATCAGCACGATCTGCAGGATCGCCGCCACGCCCACCACGAAGGAGTAGTAGGCGCTCGGGCGCACGTCGAAGCCGAGGACGTCCACGTAGGGGGCACCCGCCGCGGCGACCTCGGCGATGTCGGTCAGGTACGGGCCGAGGAAGACGGTCAGCACCGTGGTGGGGAAGGCGGAGTTGGCCCAGTCGTACCAGTACCAGCCGCGTTGCTCGCGCCGCCGGGCGGCGGGGGAGTCGTCGAAGACGGCGGGGGGAGCGGGAACCGTCATGCGCTGAAGTCTCCTATGCCGCGAGCTGTCCGGGATGCCACAGGCCGCGCCGGTCGAGGACGTCGCGCAGGCCGGAGATGTTGTCGGTCATGATGCCGTCGACGCCCAGGTCGAGCAGGCGTTCCATGCGGGCGGTGTCGTTGATGGTCCACACGTGCACCTGCATGCCGAGGGCGTGGGCCGTACGGACCAGCGAGCGGGTCGTCACCCGCAGGCCGCGCACGCCGATCGGCACCTGCGCGCACGGCACGCCCGCGCGGGCCAGCCGGGCCAGCAGGCGGCCGTAGCCGGAGGTGGCGGCGGCCGCGCGCAGGGTGGCCACGCCGCGCGGGCCGAGCGCCGAGCAGACCTCGCGGCCCAGCGCGGCGCGGGCGCGCAGCAGCCGCTCGTCGGAGAAGGAGGTCAGGCAGATCCGGTCGTAGGCGGCGGTCCGCCTGATCGCCGCGGCCAGCGGCGCGATCGCGCCGGCCTCCTTGACGTCGATGTTGAACCGCACCTCGGGCCAGGAGCCGAGCAGGTCCTCCAGCAGCGGGATGTCGTCGGTGCCGCCGATGCGGGCCCGCCTGACGTAGCTGTAGGGCAGTTGGGCGACCCGCCCGCGCCGGTCGGTGACCCGGTCGAGGGTGTGGTCGTGGAAGGCCAGCAGCACGCCGTCGGAGGTGGCGTGCGCGTCGGTCTCCAGGTACGTGTAGCCCAGGCGGACCGCCCGCTCGAAGGTGGCGGCCGTGTTCTCGTGCCCCTCGGCGGCCCCGCCGCGGTGGGCGAAGGCCAGCGGGCCCGGATGGTCGAGAAAGGCGAAACGGCGGCTGAGCACGTGCGTGAGTATGCCTTCTGCGAACCCGCCACGTCATGGCGGAAAAGTGAACGTTTGGGTCACGACTCGGGCAGGTTCGCCCATTCCTGGCGGCGGGCCTCGGCCAGCGCGATCGCCGCGGCCACCCCGACGTTGAACGAGCCGACCCGCCCGACCTGAGGGATGTAGCAGGCGCCGTCGGCGGCGTCGAGCAGGGCGGGGGAGCAGCCGTGGTCCTCGCTGCCGACCACCAGGCACACGTCCCGGGCCAGGTCGGCCTGGTGCAGCGGGCGGGCGTCGCCGGTGAGCTCGACCGCCAGGATCGTGTAGCCGTCGGCCCTGGCCTGCTCGACCGCCTCCAGCACCGGGACGGCGTCCTTCCACGGCACCAGCCGGTCGGTGCCCAGCGCGGTCTTCTGCGCTTTCGGGTTGGTCGGCGGGGTCGCGTTGCCGGCCAGCCAGATCTGCTCGACGCCGAACGCGGCGGCGGAGCGGAAGATCGAGCCGATGTTGAACGGCCCGGTCACCGACTCCACGATCATCGCCAGCCGGTTCTCGGTGCTGCGGCGCCAGGTGCGGTTGAGCCGCTTGACGTCGGTCGGGCGCAGCTGCCTTCTTGTCACGTTCGTTCCACTTTCAGGATGCGGTAGGCGGCTCGGGAGGCTTCGCGGGTGGCCTGCCAGCCCTGCTCGGCCAGCCATCGTTGCAGAGAGTCCGAGCCGAGGTGTTTCTGCACGACCAGGTAGGCCACGCCGTCGGGGGTCAGCCGGGACAGCCAGCGGGTGAGCATCTCGTGCAGGGCGGGCTTGCCGATGCGGATGGCCGGATTGGACCAGATCGCCGAGAAGCGCACCTCGGGCGGCACCTCGTCGACATGCATCGACCTCACTCTGTCAAGGCCGGCGGCCTTGGCGTTGCGCCCGGTCAGCTCGATCGACCTGCGGTTGACGTCCACGGCCCACACCGTCGCCCCCGGCGCCCGCGACGCCATGGTCAGCGCGATCGGGCCGTAACCGCAGCCCAGGTCGAGCAGGTCGCCCTCGGCGGGCGGCGGCGGGACGGACTCGAGCAGGACGCGGGTGCCGAGGTCGACGCGCTCGGGGGAGAAGACACCCCGGTCGGTCTCCAGGCGCAGGTGCAGGTCGGGCAGGACCAGGTCGACCGTCGCCGGCCTGCTCGCCGCCCGGGGCTGCTCCTCGAAGTAGTGGGCCACGTGGGAAAACGTTACGGGATTCTGGACCCCAGCAGGATCGCGGCCCCGGCGACCAGCAGGCCGGCCACGATCGCGGCCACGATGAACCACTGGCTGATCTCCTGGCTGACCGTCTTGAAGCCCAGCGAGGTGCCGATCTGCTCGTACACCTCGCGGAGCTGGGTGCCCGACTCGGCGGTGTAGGCCCGGCCTGTGGTGCCGTCGGACAGCGACTGCAGGGTGGCCTTGTTGACCGGGACGTTGACCGGGCGCTCGTCGATGATGACGGTGCCCTCCTGCGTGCCGTACGCGATGGTGGAGACCGGTACGCGGGCCGCCTTGGCCGCGTCGACGGCCTCGTTCACCGAGCGGCCCGAGGTGTTGTCGCCGTCGGACAGCAGCACGATCGCGGCCGGCGGCGGGTCGGTCACCGCGCGCTGGTCGAAGGAGTGGACGGCGTCCAGCGAGCTGAAGACCGCCTCGCCGATCGCGGTGCCGGGCCTGGTGCCGAGGCCGCCGAGCGCGGTCATCACGGCCTGGTGGTCGGTGGTGGGGGAGATGACCACGTTGGCCGAGCGGGCGAAGGCGACCAGGCCCACGTTGAAGCGCTCGGGCAGGTCGCGGACGAACGTCTGGGCGGCAGCCTTGGCGGCGGTGATGCGGTCCGGCTGGACGTCGTCGGCGTCCATCGACAGCGACACGTCCAGCGCGATCATGATCGTCGCCCGGTCGCGTGGCACCCGTACCTGGTCGGCGGGCCTGGCCGCGCCGACCACCAGCAGGCTCATCATGATCAGGAAGAGCAGCGGCGCCACGTGCCTGCGCCAGCCCGGCCCCGACGGGGCGACGAGCGACAGCAGCGCCAGGTTGGTGAAGCGCACCGCGTAGCGCCGGCGGGCGAACTGCGCCGCCACGTACGCCGCGACGACCAGCGCCACCAGCGCGAACAGCCACAGCCATCCGGGCGAGAGGAACGTCATGGCCCTGCTTTCCTGTGTGCCAGATGCGCCATGCGCCGCTGGCGGAGAGCGAACTGCGCGAGGTCGTGCACCCAGTCCCGGTCGGTGCGCAGCACCAGGTGGGCGACCCCGGCCCTGCGCAGCGCGGCCCGGGTGCCCTCCCGTTGCAGGGCGGCCGCCTCGGCGTAGGCGGCGCGCACTTTGGGGGAAAGGTGTACTTCGCGTACTTGCCCACTCTCCGGATCCGTGAACGCGACGGTGCCGACATCGGGCAGGTCGAGCTCGCGCGGATCGATCACCTCGACCGCGAGCACCTGGTGCCTGGCGACCAGCCTGCGCATCGCCCGCTCCCATGGCCGCTCCACCGACAGGTCCAGGGTGGGCTCGGCGTCGAGGAAGTCGGAGACGACCACGCGCAGCCCGCGCCGCCTGCGGGTGGCGTTCAGCACCTCGATGCCCTCGGCCAGGCTGGGCGGATCCGGCACCACCCGGCCGCGCGGCGCGGCCATCAGCGAGTGCAGCAGCCCGTAGAGCGCCGGGCGGCCGGTACGCGCCGGCATCCGGTGGATCGCGTCGTCGTGCAGCACCAGCGTGCCGAACCGGTCGCCCATCCGGCTGGTCAGGAAACCGATCGCGCCGACCGCCGCCACCACCAGGTCGCGCTTGTCGCCCTCGGCGGTGCCGAAGTCCATGCTGGCCGACAGGTCGGCCAGCGCCCACGTCTCCAGCTCCCGGTCGAAGATCAGATCCCGCACGTGCGGGACCGTCGTGCGCGCGGTCACCGCCCAGTCCATCCGCCGCACGTCGTCCTCGCCGGGCACGTAGACCCGGCTGTCGCCCGACTCGCTGCCGGGGCCGGGCAGCAGGCCCCGGTGCGCGCCGTGCAGCAGCCCGTCCAGCCGCCTGGTCACGGTCAGCTCCAGCCGGCGCAGCGCCTGCTCGGCGGTGTTCACCTGCTCTGGTTCCAGACGACCAGCGGCGGCGGTACGGCATGCAGGATCTGCCGCACCACCTGGTCGGGATCGACGCCGTCGGCCAGCGCGTCGAAGGTCAGCATGAGCCGGTGGCCCATCACGTCCACCGCGACGTCGCGCACGTCGTCGGGCAGCAGGTAGTCGCGCCCGCGCAGCAGCGCCAGCGCCCGGCCCGCCGCCACCAGGCCGAGGGTGGCGCGCGGGCTGACGCCGATCTCGATGGTGTCGGCCAGCTCGGCCAGGCCGTACTCGGCGGGGGTGCGGGTGGACATCACCAGCCGCACCACGTAGTCGGCCACGAGCTGGTGCACCGAGACCTGCTCGGCGGCCTCCTGCAGGGCCAGCAGCCGGTCGGGGTCCAGGACCCGCTCGGCCAGCGGCGGCGCGACGCTCATCCGGTGCAGGATCTCCAGCTCCTCGTGCGCGCTCGGATGCGGCACCCGCACGCGGAACAGGAAACGGTCGCGCTGCACCTCCGGCAGCGGGTACACGCCCTCGGACTCGATCGGGTTCTGGGTGGCCAGCACGATGAACGGCCTGGGCAGCGGATGCGTCACCCCGGCCAGCGTCACCTGCCGCTCGGCCATGACCTCCAGCAGCGCCGACTGCACTTTGGCCGGCGCGCGGTTGATCTCGTCGGCGAGCAGGAAGTTGACGAACACCGGCCCCAGCTCCACGTCGAACTTCTCACTCGACGGGTGGAAGACCCGCGTGCCGACGATGTCGCTGGGCACCAGGTCGGGAGTGAACTGGATGCGCGCGAACGTGCCGCCCACCACGGTGGCCAGCGTCGAGGCGGCCAGCGTCTTGGCCACGCCCGGCACCCCCTCGAGCAGGCAGTGCCCGCGCGCCAGCAAGGCGACGACCAGGCGTTCGACCATGTGCTCCTGACCGACGATGACCCGCCGGACCTCGTCGAGGCTCTGACGCAGCACGGCCGCGTCCGTTCCGCTGGGCAGCTCTTCGGTGACGCTCATAGCTGCATTCCACCAAACGCGGCGCAAAGGTGCACGCGAGGGCGCGCCGGGTAGGAGTGGTTTGATGACACACACGGCCAGCCCTCTGCAGTACGGCGACCCGCCCCGGCTCGGGCCCTTCGCCGTCCAGGCCCGCCTGCACGCCGCTCCCGCCGGCCTGGTCTACCTCGGCCAGGGCCCCGACGGGCAGGCCGTGTCCCTCGCCCTGCTGACCCGGGGCGCCGCCTTCGACGCCGCGGCTCGCGACCGCTTCGTCACCGCCATCCGGGAGGCCGCCGGCGAGCGCTCGGGGGTGCGCGGGTGGGTGGCCAGGGCCAGGGGACGGGCCCTGCCGGCCGACGGCGCGCCGACCGTGCTGGCGATGGACGGGGGGCCCGCGCCGTGGGTGGCCGTGCCGTACGCGCCCGGGCAGCCGGGTGCCGAGCGGTTCCTCGACCCCGTCCTGGTGAGCGGCACGCTGATCGGGGACGCGCACGGGCCGGACTTCGTCCCTTACTGGCTGACCGACCGGGCGCCCGCGCTGCCCGCCCCGCCGAAGCCCCGGCCGCCGCGGACCGAGACCAGGGCCAGGGTGCTGACCGCCGCGGCGGTGCTCGGCGTCCTGGTGCTGCTCGGCGGGGTGATCTCCCTGCTGCTCCTGCTCGGCGAGGGCGACCCGCCGCCGATGCCCAGGCCGCTGCCGCCGACCGTGTTCGTGCCCAGCGCCCCGCCCGTGCCCGCCACGCCCGAGCCCCAGGATCCCACCTCGCCCAGCCCGTCGCCGGACAGGAGCGGCGAGCGCACGCCCGGGCCGACGCCCGGCGAGGGCGACGGCGAGAAGGACGCCCTCTGAACAAGCGCCGATCAGCCCGGGGAGACGAAGCCGGACTCGTAGGCCGCGATGACCGCCTGCGTGCGGTCCCTGGCGCTCAGCTTGGCCAGCACGTTGCCCACGTGCGTCTTCACCGTCTCCGGGCTGACCACCAGCTCGGCGGCGATCTCCCCGTTGGACAGGCCCCTGGTCATCAGCCGCAGCACGTCGCCCTCCCGGCCGGTCAGCCGGTCGATGCCCGGCACCCGGGCGGCGGGGCGGCGGCGGGCGGCGAGCGTGCGGATGGCCGCGGGGAACAGCAGCGAGTCGCCGGCCGCGATCAGCCGTACCGCCTTGACCAGGTCGTCCGGCCGGGTGCGTTTGAGGAGGAAGCCGCTCGCGCCGGCCAGCAGGGCGTCGTAGACGTGGTCGTCGTTCTCGAAGGTGGTCACCACCAGCACCTTCGGCGGCTGCGGCAGCTCCAGCAGGCGCCGGGTGGCCTGGATGCCGTCGAGGGCGGGCATCCGCACGTCCATCAGCACCACGTCGGGCAGCTCCCGGCGCACCACCGGCACGACCTCGGCGCCGTCGGCGGCCTCGCCGACCACGCTCAGGTCCGGCTCGGCGTCGATGATGATCCGCAGGCCGGCCCGGATCAGGTCCTCGTCGTCGGCGATCACAACCTTCAGCATCACGTCCCCGACCGTAGCGGCAGCCGTACCGAGAGCCGCCACTCGCCCTCGGCGGCGCCGGCCTCCAGGGAGCCGCGCAGCAGCCGCACCCGCTCCCGCATCCCGGCCACGCCGCGCCCGCCCGGCCGCGGCTCGTGCGCGGTGGTCCTGTTGCAGACGTCGATCTCCAGCAGGCCGTCCCGTACGGCCGCCGCCAGCCGCACGGGACCCTCGCCGTGTTTGATCGCGTTGGTGAGCGCCTCCTGGACGATGCGGTAGGCCTCGCGCGACACCACGGCGGGCACCGCCGACAGATCACCCACCTCGCGCCGCACCTGCGCGCCCGAGGTGCGCACCAGCGCGTCGAGGTCGGCGAGCGTCGCCTGCGGCGCGCGCCCATCGGCGCCGCCGCCCGCCCGCTCGTCCGCGCGCAGCACGCCGAGGACCTGGTCGAGGTCCTCCAGGGCGGCGCGGGCCGACTCCTCGATGGCCGCCAGCGCGGCCCTGGCCGTCCCGGGGTCACGGTCCAGGACGCGGCCCGCGGCGGCGGCCTGGAGGGTGACCACGCTCAGCGCGTGACCGACGGAGTCGTGCAGCTCGCGGGCCAGCCGGTTGCGTTCGGCCAGCACACGCGCCTGCTCCTCGGCGACGGCCAGCCGGTCGCCCGCCGAGGGCCCGAGCAGGGCGGGGGCGAGCCGCGCCAGCAGCGCGCCGGCCCCGGCGACCAGGGCGGTCAGCAGGACGAGGAAGGCCAGACCGGCCACGGGCCAGGCCGCCGCCCCCCAGCCGGGCTCGATCCCGAGACCCGACAAGCCGGCCACATCCCCGGCGAACGGCAGCGTGAACGTCCACAGCGTGAACGGGATCACCGCCAGCGTGACGCCGCTGATCAGGCCGCCGACGCCCAGGTGGAGGGCGAACCAGAGCGCGGTGCGGCGGCGCTCGTGCCAGGTGCGCCGCCCGCCGCCGGGCAGCGGGTCGATCCGCGCGCCGAGCAGCCCCTGCGCCGCGCTCACCTCGAACGCCCTGATCGGCAGGAACAGCCCCGTCAGCGCCACCGCGGGCAGCACGGCGACGAACACCCCGACCTGCACGGGCAGCATCAGGTTGACCTCCCGCCCGCCGAGAGCACCCCACACCAGGACCCCGACCATCATGTACGGCATCAGCAGCGCGCCGCCCAGGACCAGCCCCGCCCAGCGCCTCATGACCACCATGCCGTCCGGAAAGCTCCTTCTCACATCCCCGATCATACGTCGACATTAATTCGCTCTCGGAGTAATGCGCTTTTAGAGAAATGCGCGCACAGCGAAAGGATGAGAATTAGGAGAAGGCCGGGACTAATGTCGGGGAAATAGTCCTGCAGAAAGGAATCTCATGGCGGAGACCCCGCGCGCGCAGTGGCCCGACCCCATCGGCCAGCGCCTGTTGAAGGAGCGGATCGTCGTTCTCGGCCAGGAGGTCGACGACGAGATTTGCAATCGGATATGCGCCGAGCTGCTCCTGCTGGCGGCCGACGATCCGCACCGCGACATTACTCTCTACATCAATTCGCCGGGCGGCTCGGTCTTCGCCGGCATGGCGCTGTACGACATGATGCAGTTCGTGCCGTGCGACGTGGCGACGGTCGCGATGGGCTTCGCCGCCTCCATGGGGCAGATGCTGCTGTGCGCCGGCACCCCGGGCAAGCGCTTCGCCCTGCCCAACGCGCGGATCGTCATGCACCAGCCGCTCGGCGGCATCGGCGGCACCGCCAGCGACATCCAGATCCAGGCGGAGAACCTGCTCTACACCAAGCGCCGCCTGGCCGAGCTGATCGCCCAGCACACCGGGCAGCCGCTGGAGCGCGTCCAGGCCGACTCCGACCGGGACAGGTGGTTCACCGCCGAGGAGGCCAAGGACTACGGATTCATCGACCACGTGGTGCGCAGCGCGTCCAACGTCGTGAGCGGGGTGAACTGATGAGCGGCCGGTATGTCCTGCCCTCGTTCACCGAGCGCACCTCCTACGGCGTCAAGGAGATGACGCCGTACAACAAGTTGTTCGAGGACCGGATCATCTTCATCGGCACGCCGATCGACGACACCTCGGCCAACGACGTGATGGCCCAGTTGCTCACGCTGGAGTCGATCGACCCCGACCAGGACATCAACATGTACATCAACTCGCCGGGCGGGTCGTTCACCGCGATGACCGCGATCTACGACACGATGCAGTTCATCCGGCCGGAGGTCCAGACGGTGTGCGTCGGTGAGGCGGCCTCGGCGGCGGCGGTGCTGCTGGCGGCGGGCGCCCCGGGCAAGCGCGGGGCGCTGCCGCACTCGCGGATCCTGCTGCACCAGCCGGCCACCGAGGGCGGGCGCGGCCAGTCCAGCGACATGGAGATCCACGCGCGGGAGATCCTGCGGATGCGCGACCAGCAGGAGGAGATCCTGGCCAGGCACACCGGCCAGGAGGTGCTCCGGTTGCGCAAGGACATCGAGCGCGACCGGTTCCTGACCGCCGAGCAGGCCAGGACCTACGGCCTGATCGACCACGTCTTCGCCAGCAGGAAGCGGGCCCCCGCCCACATCGGCTGACCCAGCCGCCGCAGTCGGCCGGTCCTGGAGCCAGATGGGCGGCGCCAGGACCGGCTCCTTTACGGTGCCCTGTACCCTTTCTGCGGTTTCTTGGCGCAGTCGGGGGAGTGGCACGTGTCGGTGGAACAGGTCGTCGTGCTGCTCGTGGCCGCAGCCGGTGCCGGATGGATCGACGCGGTCGTCGGCGGGGGCGGCCTGCTGCAGCTCCCCGCCCTCCTGATGGCGGGCGTCACCCCGGTCCAGGCGCTGGCCACCAACAAGCTCGCGGCCGTCTTCGGCACGGCCTCCGCCGCCGTCACCTACGGCCGCGGCACCAAGTTCGACCGCGAGGTCGCGCTGCCCGCCGGGGCGCTCGCCGTCCTGTGCGCCGGGCTGGGCGCCTCGGCCGCGGCGGCGATCTCGGCCGACGTGCTGCGGCCCGCCGTCATGGTGGTGCTGCTGGGTGTGGCGGCCTTCGTCGCGCTGCGCCCCTCCTTCGGCGCCCTGCCGCACCCGCACCTGCGCACCAGGGCCAGGACCATCACCGCGATCGCGGTCTCGGGCGTGGTGATCGCCTTCTACGACGGGATCATGGGGCCGGGCACCGGCACGTTCCTGATCATCGCGTTCACCACCGTGCTCGGCCTGGACTTCGTGCACGCCTCGGCCACCGCGAAGATCATCAACACCGGCACGAACCTCGGCGCCCTGGTCGTCTTCGCCTGGCAGGGCCACATCCTGTGGGCTCTGGGCCTCGGCATGGCGGTCTGCAACATCGCGGGGGCCCAGGCCGGCGCCCGGACGGCCCTGCGCCGGGGCTCGGGCTTCGTCAGGATCGTCCTGCTCTGCGTGGTGGTCGCGATGGTCGCCCGCCTGGGCTGGCAGCAGTTCGCGAGCTGAGCCGACCAGCGGTCCTACCATGGCGGTATGCGTGCCAGCCGTCTCCTGTCGCTCCTGCTGCTGCTCCAGTCCAGGGGCAGGATGACGGCCACCGAGCTGGCCGAGGAGCTGGAGGTGTCGGTCAGGACCGTCTACCGCGACGTGGAGGCGCTGTCCTCCGCGGGCGTGCCCGTCTACGCCGACCGCGGCCCGGCGGGCGGCTACCAGCTCCTCGACGGTTACCGGACCAGGCTCAACGGGCTGACCGCCGCCGAGGCCTCCTCCCTGTTCCTGGCCGCCCTGCCGGGACCGGCCGCCGAGCTGGGCCTGGCCGACGTGGCCGCCAACGCCGAGCTGAAGGTCATGGCCGCGCTGCCGCCCGAGCCGCGCTCGTACGCCTCCCGCATGCGCGAGCGCTTCCACCTCGACGTGCCGAGCTGGTACCGCGAGGCCGACGACGTGCCGTACCTGCCGGAGGTGTCGGAGGCGGTGTGGGAGCAGCGGCCGCTGCGGATGCACTACCGCAGATGGGGCAACCAGGACGTCGAACGGGTCGTGCATCCCTACGGCCTGGTGCTGAAGGGCGGCTCGTGGTATCTGGTCGCCGCGCCCGAGGGCGCCGACCCGCGCACCTACCGCGTCTCCCGCATCCTGGCCGTGGAGACGCTGCCGGGCACGTTCCAGCGGCCCGCCGCCTTCGACCTCAGCGCGTTCTGGCAGGTCTACGCCAAGGACTTCCTGGAGCGGATGTACACGGCCGAGGCCGTCATCAAGATCGCCCCAGACTGCGACGGCCTGCTCGCCTACACCATGGGCGGCGACGTGGTCGCCGCCGCGCTCGCCAGGGCCGGGGAGCCCGGCGCGGACGGCCGGCGCACGCTGACCGTCCCCATCGAGTCCGTCACCCACGCCCGCTGGCTGCTGCTGCGGATGGGCTCGCGCGTCGAGGTCCTGGCCCCGCCCGAGCTGCGCGACCTGATGGCGGAGACCGTCGCCGAGCTGAGCGAGATGTACAGATAAACAGGTTGCCGAGGTAAGGCGGCACGGCCAGGCTGACCGCATGTACCTGATAGCTTTCATCGGCGCGTGCGTGCTGGTGGCGATGGCTCCGGGAGTCAGCACCGCCGTCATCCTGCGTCAAACCCTTCGCTCCGGCCGGAGCTCCGGCCTGGCCGCCACGCTCGGCAACGAGAGCGGCATCCTGGTGTGGGGGCTGGCCGCCGCCTTCGGCCTGTCCGCACTGCTGGTCGCCTCCCAGCTCGCCTACGACGCCATGCGCGTGATCGGCGCGGTGATCCTGGTGGTGATGGGCGCGCAGGCGCTCTGGCAGGCGCGCAAGGGCAGCCCCGAGATCGAGGTACGCGCGGTCGACGGCTGGCGCAGGTCCTACCTCGCCGGGCTCGGCACCTGCCTGGCCAACCCCAAGGCCGCCGTGTTCGCCATGTCCTTCCTGCCGCAGTTCGTCCCCCAGGGCCAGAACGTGCCGCTGACACTGGTCGCGCTCGCGGTGACCTGGGTGCTGGTCGACACCGTCTGGTACGGCCTGGTCATCTGGGCCGTCGACCGGGCCAAGGCCCTGCTCGGGCGCCCCGCCGTACGGCGCAGGCTCGAACAGGTCTCAGGTGTCGTGCTCATCGGGCTCGGCGTTCGCCTGGTGGTGGAGAGCAGATGACGATCTCCTACCGGACGACCGGCACGGGCGACCCGCTCGTCCTGCTCCACTCGGGCGTCGCCGACTCGCGCATGTGGGAGCCGGTGACCGGCGAGCTCGCGAAGCGCTTCCAGGTGGTCGCGCCCGACTACCGGGGGTTCGGGCGCACGCCGTTCCAGGCCGATGAGCCCTACAGCGACGCCGGCGACGTCGCCGACCTGCTGGCCGCGCTCGGCCTGCGGCAGGCGCGCCTGGTCGCCTCCTCCTACGGCTGCGAGATCGCGCTCCGCCTGGCCTGCGCCCACCCCGGCCTGGTCACCCGCCTGGTGCTGCTCAACCCGGGCTCCGACCTGCCGCCCACGCCCGACCTGAAGGCGTTCGGCGCGGAGGAGGACCGGCTGATCGAGGCGGGGCTGGTCGACGAGGCCGCCGACCTGAACGTCCGTACCTGGCTCGGCCCCGAGGCGGACGAGCGGGCCGCGCGCGAGCTGCGGGAGATGCAGCGCCACGCCTTCACCGTGCAACTGGCCGCCGACCCCGAGCCCGAGCGGTTCAAACCCGAGGTGCGCCTCGACCAGGTCCACTCGCCCGCCCTCGTCGTCTCCGGCGCCCACGACCTGCCCTACTTCCAGCAGAGCGCCCGCCACCTGGCCGCCGAACTGCCCGAGGCGGCGCTGGTGGAGCTGGACTGGGCCGGCCACCTGCCGAGCGTGGAACGCCCGGACCTGACCCTGGCGCTGCTGCTCGACTACCTTTGAGCCATGACGAACGACCTGGACATCCTCGTGCGGCAGGCGGCGGACGAGGATCCGCTGCGAGCCCTGGAGGCCACGGCCGCGCTGCGCAGGGAACTCGAACGCATGGAGGCGGTCCAGGTACGGCGAGCCCGGGTGGCCGGCCTGCCCTGGGCCCAGATCGCCCACGCGATCGGCGTCAGCAAACAGGCCGTCCACAAGAAGTACGGCGGCCGCCGCATCTAACCCGGAAAGGGGCCCGCCGAGTCGCGCGCGGTCCGCTGACCTGGTTTGCTTGGGCCGTCGATTCTCCTAGCCGACTCGGGGGCTGCCATGCGTAAAGTCGAACCAGAGGTCTTCCTCGTCGCGCGTCCGGAGCTGGACTACGACGAGTTGGGCCGCTATCTCGACGAGGTCGGCGCCAGTAAGTGGCTGGAGCGGCTGGACCGCGGCGACCTCGACGCGCAGAACCTCGCCGAGTTCGCGGGCCGGCTGTGCTACCGCTCTTTCGAGCCCGGCCTGAACCCGAACGTCGTCCGGATCCGCGAGAACCAGGGCGACTACCTCCGCAACATCCTGGCCAGCGCGCACGGCTCCGTCCTGGAGCACCTCAACTTCAGCTTCGTGCTGCACAACGTCAGCCGGGTGCTGACGCACGAGCTGGTCCGGCACCGGCCGGGGGTCGCCATCTCCCAGGAGTCGCTGCGCTTCGTCCGGCTGACCGAGCTGCCCTTCTGGTTCCCGGAGTGGGCGCAGCAGGATCCGGAGCTGATGAAGCGGGCCACCGCCATGCTGGAGCAGATGGAGGAGTTCCAGGGCTGGATGGCCGAGCACTTCGGGCTCGACGAGGAGGGCAAGGTCTTCGCCGAGAAGAAGCACCGCACCTCGTTCATGCGCCGCTTCGCCCCCGAGGGCCTGGCCACCGGCCTGGTCTGGACGGCGAACGTGCGCACGCTCCGGCACACGATCGAGGCCCGCACGGCAGTCGGCGCCGAGGAGGAGATCCGCCTGCTCTTCCAGACCATCGGCGAGCTGATGCGCCGCGAGGCGCCCGCCCTGTTCGGCGACTACGTGGTCGAGGACGGCGCGTGGATCCCGGGCTGGCGGAAGGTCTGAGCTCGTCTTCGGCACGAACGAAAGGTTCCACATGAAGGTTCTGATCGCCGGCGGGGCCGGCTACATCGGGAGCACGGTCGGGTCAGCGTGTCTCGATGCCGGGATCACTCCGGTGGTGCTCGACAACCTGGTCACCGGGCGGCGCGAGTTCGCCGACGGGCGGGCGTTCTACGAGGGCGACATCGCCGACGGCGCGCTCGTCGACCGGATCTTCGCCGAGCATCCGGACATCGCGGCCGTGGTGCACTGCGCGGCATTGATCGTGGTGCCGGACTCGGTGGCCGACCCGGTCGGCTACTACCGAGCCAACGTGGCCAAGAGCCTGGAGTTCGTGGCGCACCTGCTGCGCAACGGCTGCCAGCGGATGATCTTCAGCTCGTCGGCGTCGATCTACCGCGCCGGCGACGACCTGACCGTGGACGAGGACTCCGGGCTGGAGCCGCAGAGCCCCTACGCCCGGACCAAGGCGATGTGCGAGGAGATGTTCGCCGACATCGCCGCCACCCAGCCGATCAGGATCCTGTCGCTGCGCTACTTCAACCCGATCGGCGCCGACCCCAAGATGCGCACCGGGCTGCAGTTGCGCAGACCCAGCCACGCGCTCGGCAAGATGATCCAGGCGGCCGAGGAGGACAGGCCGTTCCAGCTCACCGGAGCCGGCTGGGCCACCCGCGACGGCTCGGGCATCCGCGACTACATCCACGTGTGGGACCTGGCGACCGCGCACGTGGCGGCGCTGAGGCGCTTCGACGACGTGCCGTACCGGGTGATCAACCTGGGCACCGGGACGGGCACCACGGTGCGTGAGCTGGCCGACGCCTTCAACCAGGTGGCCGAGCGGCCGATCACGGTGGTCGAGACCGGCCCGCGGCCCGGCGACGTGATCGGCGCCTACACCCGCAGCGACCGCGCCAGGAGCGCGCTCGGCTGGACCCCCGAGTACACGGTCGCCGACGGCATCCGGCACTCCCTCGAGTGGGCGGCCCGCCGCGAGAGCGTCCTCGGCTGACTCAGGCCAGCGCGGGCAGCACGTAGACCTCGGCACCCGGCGGCAGCGCGCAGTCGAGGCCGCCGATGCCCTGGGCGTTCTCGCCGCACACGAACATGTTGATGTGGCGGCGGATGCGCCCGTAGTCGTCACGCAGCCGCTCCTCCAGCGTCGGATGCGTACGGCGCAGCGTGTCCAGGGCCGAGCCCAGGGTGGGCGGGCTGTCGCGGTCGGCGCCGATCGCGAAGACCTTGACCTCGGTCTCCCCGCTCACCCAGTGGCGCAGCGTGCTCGGCAGGACGAACACGACCATCGTGACGGGCTTGGCCATCGGCTAGAGCACCGCCGCGCGCACAGTCAGCACGTCGGGCAGGTGGGCGGCCACCAGGGCCCAGGTGTCGCCGTCGTCGCGTGAGCCGTAGACCTCGCCGTCGCGGGTGCCGAAGAAGACGCCCGCCGGCGAGGCGGTCATCGCGTCGCGCAGCACCGAGGCGTGCACCGGACCCTCCGGCAGCCCCTGGGTGTGCGCCTGCCAGGTGCCGCCCGCGTCGTCGCTGCGGAAGACCTGGTAGCGGTGGTCCACCGGGGTGCGGTCCATGTCCGCGTGCAGCGGCAGGACGTAGAGGGTGTCGGGCCGGGAGGGGTGCACCACGACGGGGAAGCCGAAGTCGGACGGCAGCGACGAGCCGATGTCGTGCCAGGAGCCGCCGAAGTCGTCGCTGCGGTAGACGCCGAAGTGGTGCTGCAGGAACAGCCGCTCCGGCCTGGCCGGATGCATGCCGACCTTGTGCACGCACTGGCCGAACTCCGGATACTGCTGCCCCTCGGGCAGGAACGGCGCCCGGATGCCCTGGTTGGCCGCCTCCCACGAGACGCCGCCGTCGGAGGTGCGGTAGAAGCCGCCGGTGGAGATCGCCACCCCCATCACCTTCGGGTCGGTGGGGTGGTTGAGGATCGTGTGCAGGCAGAGCCCGCCGCCGCCCGGATTCCACTGGGCCCGGTGCGGGTGCTCCCACAGGCCGCGCACCAGGGAGAAGGTGACGCCGCCGTCCTCGGAGCGGAACAGGGCGCCCGGCTCGGCGCCCGCCCACACCACGCCCGGCTCGCTGGGCGAGGGCGTGAGCTGCCAGACGCGCTCCAGCGTCGCCCCCGTGTCCTCGGGGAAGGCGACCGGCGGCGTCTCGGCCTCCTGCCAGGTCCGGCCGAGGTCGTCGGAATACATCACCGAGGGTCCGAAGTGGCCGTACTCGATGCCGGCCAGCAGGCGCGGGGCCGGGCCGCGGGTGTCGATCGCGACCGAGGGGACCCCGACCGTGGAGAACTGGATGGGCTCGATGTCGAACGGGCCGTCGCCGTTGGAGCGGGCGAGGAAGAGTCCCTTGCGGGTGCCGATCGCGAGCAAGGTGTCGCTCATAGCGTGCTCCCATCTTCGCTTCTGGGCCATCGTGTCACGCCACGGCGGCGGCCGTCCGGAGATGCGCGCCGCTCGGGCGGTTCAATATGCGAACACGTTAGCGAACGGAGATGGTTGGCGCAGCGTTATCGGGCGATTCCCGTGCGCGAGACGGCGGTAGCACCCCTTACCTGCCACGTAATCGTGAACATTCCCCGATGTGGCTAGCGTGGGCGTCATGGGAGCGCCCGCCGTACATGAGGAATCTTTTGGAGAGCTGTTGCGATCGTGGCGGCAGCGGCGCCGGGTCAGTCAGCTCGACCTGGCGATCGAGGCCGAGGTCTCGGCCCGGCACGTGAGCTTCCTGGAGACGGGACGGGCCAGGCCGAGCAGGGACATGGTGATGCGGCTGGCCGAGGAGCTGGAGGTGCCGCTGCGGCATCGCAACGGCATGCTGGTGGCGGCGGGGTTCGCGCCCGTCTTCCGGGAGCGCGAGGTGCGCGCGCCGGAGATGGAGGTGGTACGGCTCGCCCTGGAGAAGATCCTGGCCGCGCACGAGCCGTACCCGGCCGTGGTCGTGGACAGCGCCTGGAACCTGGTCGCGTCCAACGAGGCGGCCGCCGTCCTGCTCGAAGGGGTGCCCGCCGAGCTGCTGACGGAGCCGCTCAACATGCTCCGCCTGACCCTGCACCCCGAGGCGATGGGGGGCCGCCTGGCCAACCTGGCCGAGGTGCGGGCCCACCTGCTGCACCGCGTCCGCAGGCAGGCCGAGGCGTCCGGCGACCGGCAGCTCACCGAGTTGCACGACGAACTGGCCGCCTACGAGTACCCGGGTGTGGAGCTCAACGTCACGCACGTGCCCGGACCCGCCGACATCCTGCTGCCGATCAGGCTCAGGCGCGGCGGAGAGGTGCTGTCGATGTTCAGCACGATCGCCACGTTCGGCTCCCCGCTGGAGGTGACCGTCTCCGAGCTGGCCATCGAGACCCTGTGGCCGGCCGACGAGCGGACGGCCAGGGCGTTCGGTGCGGGCTAGGTCTCGCCGAGGGCGACGTCCCGGTGGATCCTGGCCGGCGGGACGCCGCTCAGCCGCAGCAGGCGGATGGTCTCGTTGACCATGGCGGGCGGCCCGCACACGTAGACGTCGTGCTCGGCCCATGAGTGGAAGCGCTGGGTCACCTCGGGCAGATGCCCGCGTATCCCCTCGAATCCCGGCTGGTCCGACACCACCGGCAGCACGCGCAGCCACGGGAAGGAGGACTCCAGCCTCACCAGGTCGGGCAGGTCGTAGAGCTCCCGGGCGGTGCGCGCGCCGTACAGCAGGTGGATGCCGGGCCGCCGGCCCGACGCGGCGACCTGCTCGATGATCGCCTTCAGCGGTGCGAGCCCGGTGCCGCCGGCCACGCACAGCAGGTCGCGCTCGCCGTGCTCGGGGGCGACCATCGTGCCCACGGGCGGCCCGAGCATGATCATGTCGCCGATGCGGGTGTGCCTGACCAGCGAGGTCGAGACCCACCCGCCCGGCACGCCGCGCACGTGCAGCCTGACGGTGTTGTCGGGGCGCGGCGCGTTGGCGATGGAGAAGGTCCGCCACACCCTCGGCCAGCGCGCGACCTGCACGCTGACGTACTGCCCCGCCAGGTACGGCAGGCGCTGGGCCGGCCGCAGCGTCAGCACGGCGATGTCCTCGGTACGGCGCTCGTGGTCGATCACCTCGGCCGGCCACCACGCGGGCGAGACCCCGGCGTCGGCCTCGGCCGCCTCCTTCATGAGGCCGGCGGCGGCGGCGTAGGCGGCGACCCAGGCGGCCTCGATCTCGGCGGTCCAGATGTCGGCGGCGAACCGTTTGACGGTGGCCAGCAGGGCGTTCCCCACCGCGGTGTAGTGGTCGGCGACCACGCCGTACTTGCGGTGGTCGCGGCCGAGCTGGCCCAGATAGGAGGCGAGGCTGTCCGGGCTGTCCAGGCTCCACACGACGCGGGTCAGCGCGCTGAACAGGCGGTCGCGCTGGACGTCCATGGACGGCGGGAACATGGCCCGCAGGTGCGGGCTCTCGGCGAACAGCCGGCCGTAGAAGTAGGCGGCGGCCTTCCCGGCCACCGGTTCGATGACGGCGAAACTCTCCTTGACCAGACGCGGATTCAACGGCATTAACTCTTACCCCACCCTATTGACCGGAAGGTTATTCCGGCCAGGTCGTTCCACCTCCCTGACGGCTCCGGGTAGCGAGCGGGGGACAGGCCCCGGCGTATCGGCCCGCTCGAATTCGAGTGTTACACCGCCCTCTGGGCGTCACAACCGTTTCCCCCGATAACGCGCCAATCAGAACTATCCGTAACTGGACTGTTATTCCCCGCACATACCCGTAGACGTTTTCTGGCTGAATAAAGCGAATAATCATCACATTTGCATTTACCTGCAAAAGTAGAGCAGGGTTCCAGACGCTGGTGCGGGTCCCAGGAGGCCCGGGGGGACGGACAGTGACGGCACTGATACCCAGGATGGGTGACATAACCGAAATGGTGTGCGCCATGATGGGGTCGCACCTGGAGTTGGGTTGGCCGCCGCCCGCGACAGGGTGGCGCAACCTCCTGCATGCCCCTGGAGACCGCATGTCACGACCTCTGATCGGTATCACCGCCTACTTCGAGGCCGCCCGCTGGGGCGACTGGGTGCGGGAGGCGGTCATCTCGCCGCCCTCCTACGCCACAGCGGTCGAACGCGCCGGCGGCGCCCCCGTCGTGCTGCCGCCGCTCAACCTGCACGCGGTCGACGACTACGTACGCGGCCTGGACGGGCTCGTGCTGGCCGGCGGCGTCGAGGTGGCCGCCACGGTCTACGGCGGCGAGCAGGACGAGCGCTCGCCCGAGCCGCAGCCGCTGCGCGACCGGTTCGAGCTGGCGCTGGCCAGGGCCGCCGTACGGGCCGACCTGCCGATCCTGGCCGTGGCCCGCGGCATGCACGTGCTGAACGTCGCCCAGGGCGGCACGCTCATCCCCTGGCTGCCCGAGGTGGTCGCCCACGACCGGCACGGCACGCCCGGCCAGCCGCACGTGATCCAGGTGAGCGTGTCGAGCAAGCTGGGCAAGGCGATCGGCGACTCGATCGAGGTGACCGCCCCGCACCGGCAGTCGGTCAAACGGCTCGGCACCGGCCTGCTGGCCGTGGCCTGGGCCGATGACCAGATCGTCGAAGGCGTCGAACTGCAGGGGCACAGGTTCGGCGTCGGCGTCCAGTGGCACCCCGAGCGCGGCGACGACAACCGCCTGATCGAGGCGCTTGTCGGGGCCGCCGGATAAGGTCCCCTCATGCGGTTGCACCCTCAGGCGGAGGCCTATCTGGAGCGGTATCCCTCCGACCTCAACACCGATCCGGCCCTCATCGACCAGGCCGTGATCGACGAGATGCGCGCCCACGACGGCCTGGCCGACCAGCGCGGGCCGCGCGTGGACCTGCCGTTCGTCCGCGACGTGCAGGCCGAGGGCGTGCCCGCCCGCGTCTACCGCGCCGACCCCGGCGACCACACCCTGCCCGTCGTCGTCTACTTCCACGGAGGCGGCTGGGTCTTCGGCAGCGTCAGGCGCAACGACGCCCTCGCCCGCGACCTGGCCGTCAGGACCGGCGCCGTGGTGGTCTCGGTCGACTACCGCCTCGCGCCCGAGCACCCCTTCCCCGCCGCCGCCGAGGACGCCTGGACCGTCGTCAGGGACATCTTCGCCCGCCCCGCCTTCTACCAGAGCAACGGCCGCGTCGCCCTGGTCGGCGACAGCGCTGGCGGCAATCTGGCCGCGGTGGCCGCCTGGCAGGCCCGCGACGCCGGCCTGACGCTCGCCCACCAGGTCCTCGTCTACCCGATCACCGACCTGGCCATGGACACCCCCAGCTACCGCGCCTACGGCAAGGGCTTCGGCCTGGACGCGGCGGAGATGGCCTGGTTCGCCCGGCAGTACGCCGCGGGCGCCGACCCGGCGGACCCGCGGCTGTCCCCGCTGCGCCTGCCCCGCCTCGCCGGCCTGGCGCCCGCCACCGTGCTGACCGCGGGCTTCGACGTGCTGCGCGACGAGGGCGAGGACTACGCCAGGCGCCTGGCCGAGGCGGGCGTCCCCGCCGTGGTGCGCCGCTTCGACGGCATGGTGCACGGCTTCGCCGGCCTGCCCGGCCTGTTCGACGACGCCCTCGAGGCCCGCCAGTACATCGCGACCAGGCTGCGGGCGAGCCTGTGAGCTACGACCGCTACACCAAGCTGAAGATCGACTGGGCCGCCGAGGGCGTCCTCAGGGTGACGCTCAGCGAGCCGCGCAGGCTCAACGCCGTCGACATGGACGGCCACCGCGAGCTGGCCGGAATCTGGCGCGACATCGACGCCGACGACGCCGTGCGGGCCGTCGTGGTCCGGGGCGAGGGGGAGGCGTTCTCGGCGGGCGGCGACCTGTCCATGATCGAGGAGATGATGCGCGACCACGCCACCAGGCTGCGCGTCTTCACCGAGGCCCGCGACCTCGTCTACAACGTGCTCAACTGCGCCAAGCCCGTCGTCTCGGCCATCCAGGGGCCCGCGGTGGGCGCCGGGCTGGCGGTGGCGCTGCTGGCCGACATCTCCGTGGCCGGGCGCAGCGCCCGCATCATCGACGGCCACACCCGCCTCGGCGTGGCCGCGGGCGACCACGCCGCCATCATCTGGCCGCTGCTGTGCGGCATGGCCAAGGCCAAGTACCACCTGCTGCTGTGCGAGCCCGTGAACGGCGAGCAGGCCGAGCGGATGGGACTGGTCAGCCTCTGCGTCGACGACGACCAGGTGCACGAACGCGCCCTGGACATCGCCGTACGGCTGGCCGCCGGCTCGGCCGAGGCCATCAGGCTGACCAAGTACTCGCTGAACAACTGGCTCAGGATGGCCGGACCGACCTTCGACGCCTCCCTGGCGATGGAGTTCCTCGGCTTCGACGGCCCCGACGTGGCCGAAGGCACCCGGGCCCTGCGCGAGAAGCGCCCCCCGTCGTTCTAGAAGCTGCGCGGCAGCCCCAGCACCTGCGTGGCCAGATAGTTGAGCAGCAACTCCTCCGTCACCGGCGCCACCCTCCCGATCCGCGCGTCGGCGAGCAGCCTGGCCACCGGGTACTCCAGCGAGTACGCCATCCCGCCGTGCGTCTGGAACGCCGCGTCGGCCGCCTCCCACGCCGCCTGCGAGGCGGTCAGCTTGGCGATGTTGGCCTCCGTACCGCACGGCAGCCCCTGGTCGAACGACCAGGCCGCCTTGTACAGCATCAGCCGGGCCAGCTCGATCTTCGCCTTCACCTGCGCCAGCGGGAACGCGATGGCCTGGTTGGCGCCGATCGGCCGCCCGAAGACCTCCCGCTCCCGGGCGTAGGCGACCGCCACCCGCAGCGCCACCTCCGCCCCGCCGAGCGCGCTGGCCGCCAGCAGGATCCGCTCCGGGTTGAGGATGTCCCACAGCACCGCCGCGCCCTGGTCGACCCGCCCGAGGACGGCGGTCGGCGGCAGGCGCAGGTCGTCGAGGAAGACCATGTTCGACGGCGTGGTGTTGGCGCCCATCTTGGGGATCGGCCGGAAGGACAGCTGCCCGGCCGCCACCGCCTCGGGCACGTTCACCAGGAACACCGTCAGGCCGTTGCTGCGCGGCCTCGCCTCGGCCGCCGGGATCGTCCTGGTCACCAGCAGCATCCAGGTGGCGCGCTGGACGCCGGTGATCCAGATCTTCTGGCCGTTGACCACGAAGTCGTCGCCGTCGCGCCTGGCCTGGGTGGAGATGGCCAGCGCGTTGGAGCCCGCGTCCGGTTCGGTGAGCGCGAAGCAGGTCTCGATCTCGCCGGTGGCCAGGCCGGGGAGCAGGGCGCGCCGCTGCTCCGCCGTACCGTGCCGGGTCAGGGTCATGGCGCCGAAGCCCGGGGTGAGCACGTAGGTGAAGGCCGAGCCGCCGGCGGAGCCGGACGCCGACAGCGTCTCGGTGGCGACCGCCAGCTCCAGCAGCCCCTGCCCGCCGCCGCCGTACTCCTCGGGTACGGCCAGGCCGAGCCAGCCGCCCTTGGCCAGCTCCGCCCACACCTCCTCGGGCCAGCGCTTCTCGCTCTCACAGCGCTGCCAGTAGGCCATGTCGTAGCGGGCGCAGATGTCACCCACGCCGCGCTGGACGGCCTGGGCGCTCGCGGGCAGGGTGAAGTCCACGGGCGCCATCGTAGAACGACGTTCTGGTCAAGATCTAGGTGACTGGTGTTTTTCTGACGATCTCGCGGTGACCTTTCTCCGTATGCCAGGGTGATCGATGTTGTTGGTCGCCGGGAGCGGGGAGAGGTT